>JBCBMF010000068.1:0-13220 GCA_039822905.1 Planctomycetota bacterium | reverse complement strand
CCGTCATCCGCGCCGTCACCAAGGACGCCCTTTACCACGGCATCGACGTCATGGGCATCGAAGACGGCTTCCTGGGCCTGATCGAGGACCGCGTCCGCCCGCTCGCCAAGGACGACGTCTCCAACATCCTCACTGACGGCGGCACGATCCTCGGCTCGTCCAACAAGGCCAACCCGCAGAAGTTCGCCGTCGGCAAGAACGACGACGGCAGCATCAAGTACATGGACATGACCGGCGTCTGCATGACCCACATGGAGACCAACGGCATCGACACGCTCGTCTGCATCGGGGGCGATGGCACGATGTCCGCGGCCGCCCCGTTCGCCGAGCGTGGCGTCAACTGCATCGGCGTCCCAAAGACCATCGACAACGACCTGCACGGGTCGGACATCACGTTCGGCTTCCTTACTGCGGTGAGCGTCGCGACCGATGCACTCGACCGCGTGCACACCACGGCTGCGTCGCACCACCGCGTCATGGTCGTCGAGGTCATGGGCCGAAACGCCGGCTGGCTCGCGCTCTACGCGGGCGTCGCGTCGGGCTCGGATGTCATCCTCATCCCCGAGATCGAGTTCGATCTGGACAAGGTCGCCGAGGCGTGTCTCGCTCGGTCGCAGCGCGGCAAGCGCTTCACCATCATCTGCGCCAGCGAGGGCGCCAAGCCCAAGGGCGGCGAGCAGATCGTCGACCGCGTCATCGAAGACTCGCCCGATCCCATTCGACTTGGAGGCATCGGCAAGTGGCTGGCCGACAAGCTCGAAGCCATGACCGAGATCGAGAGCCGGTACGTCGTGCTGGGCCACGTGCAACGCGGCGGCACGCCCGTCGCCACCGACCGCGTCCTCGCCACGCAGTTCGGCCACCACGCCATGGAATTGCTCAAAGAGGGTAAACGCAACCGACTGGTCGTGATGCAGAAGGGCGAGCTGACGGATGTCGAGATCACGTCCGCGGCAGACAAGCAGCGGCTCGTCCCACCCGATCACCCGCTGATCGAGGCCGCCCGGAGCGTTTACACAAGCTTCGGCGACTGACCGTTCTACGCTTGTGCTCCGCGGAAGGAGCCGAGCCGATGCCCGACGAGCACGACAACCAGCCAGCCAGCGTCGCGGGGACTGACGCGTCGCCGGGTTCGACACCGGAGCCCGCGGGCGAGCTGACCGCCGCCCAGCGCCGAGCCAAGGCGATGGCGGAGGGTAAAGCCGACGCGCAGACGGAGCCGACGCACGAAGAGGCGGGCCGCCGCGGCTTCGGCCTCCGCCGCAAGCCGAAGAAGCCCAAGAAGAAGTACGACTCTATCCTCGCCTACTTCTGGGGCGAGTGGATAAGGCCGCTCGGACAGATCCTGCTTGTTGTCATGACCATCCGCCTCGTCGCCGTCGACTGGTTCGATGTGCCGACCGGCTCGATGGAACCGACCATCATGGTCGGCGACCGCATCCTCGTGCATAAGTGGGTCTACGGCATCCGCGTCCCGTTCTCGAAGGAGTCGTGGATCGTCAAGTGGGGCACGCCCGAGCGGGGCGACATCGTCGTGTGCTACTCGCCCGACGAAGGCGACGAGGTTCGGCTCGTGAAGCGGCTCGTCGCGCAGGGCGGCGACACCGTCGAACTCCGCGAAGGCCGCCTGATCATCAACGGCCAGGCCGCCGGCTACGAGCAGTACGAACCGAGCGAGTCGATGGTCCAGTACCTCATCGACAATTGGGATCAGGACAGCATCAATCGCGCGAGCGCGGCGCAGTTCTTCACCGAAACCGTGCCCGCCGATGCGAACGGGCCCGGCGACGAGCACGCGGTCGTGTTCGATGCCGCGAAGCCGGGCATCCGCAACGTGCCGCCCTTCCAGGTGCCCGCCGACCACTTCGTCGTCATCGGCGACAACCGCGACAACTCCAAGGACAGCCGGCAGTGGAACCTCGATCAGAACGAGTGGGGGACGAGTTTCGGCATCATGCACGAGCGCCGGGTGCACGGCCGGGCCTTCGCCGTGGCCTTCAGCCTCGACAAGTCGAATTTCTACGTGCCGCGGATCACCCGAACGGGCAGGCCCCTCCGATAAGTCGCCGCTGTGCCGAATCGGCGAACGCCGTCCTACAATCGTGTTCGACCCGAACCGAAGGAGACTCACGATGTTTCAGAAGACCGCAGCCCTTGCCATGATCTCGTGCCTCGCGCTCGTCGGCTGCGAGCAGGCCGAGGACGGAGCCGCGACGACCGAGGAAGCCGCCACCGACGCCGGCAACGCCCTCGAGGACGCCGCGAACGATGCCACCGAGGCCGTTGAGGGTGCCGCCGACGACGCAGGCGAGATGATCGAAGATGCCGGCGATGCTGTCGAAGACGCCGTCGATGGTGCCGGCGAAGCTATCGAAGACGGTGCGAACGCCGTCGAAGACGCCGTCACCGGCGGCTGATCCGCTCGCATCAAACCCAACGAACAACCGCGTCGTGCATAGGACAATGGTGCACGACGCTTTCTCTTTTGAACAGTCGACTCGGGATGGTCTACGGCTCGAACCGCTTGAACTCGTACGGGCCGGCCTCCGCGCCCCACACCTGCTCGCCCTCGTCGTTGAACCCGCGGTCCCAGCTGATGATGCCGTCGGGCATGATCGTGACCTCGCCGGTTGCGTACGCCGCTCCGCGGAGCGTGCTCGCGCACCCGTTCTCCAGCGTCGCGCCGACCATGCGATCGCTCTTGATCTCCGCAAAGACAACTGCGCACCCGTCTCGCTTCTCGAGCGACAGCGGCGACAGGGTGTCGAGTGAACCCGGGTCGCGCCACGCCCCGATGAATCGGCTCGGCTCGGGCAGCTCGTACACGGCCGACTCGATAACACCGTCGGGCCGAAGCCAGACGCGGTAGATCCGCTGCCGGTACGGCGCGTCCGGGTTCGTCGCGAGCGCCTGCTCGACGTAGAGCCACGTCCCGTCGTCGCGCTCGGGCCAGATGCGGGCGTGGTGCAGGTTCACCTCGAAGTACCGCTCGTCGAGCTCCGCCTGCTCGGCGCTGGTGAAGCTGCCCTCGAGCCAGGCCGCCGCACGCGCGAGATCATCATCCGACGCCGCCCCGGTGATCGCCCGGCTGACGCTGCCCGCGGTGCGCGAGACGACGTTGTCCGACGAGCACCCCGCGAGCACGAGGCCCGCAAGCACAACACGTGCGATCCTCATTGCCGCTTGCCTTTCCCCTTACGATCGTCGCGGTAGCTCTTCTTGCCCTTGTCGCGCCGCTTGCTCTTGGCCGAGCGCCGCTGTGAGCCTGTACGCGAGTTGAAGCCCGCGCCGCCCGAGTGGCCCAGCCCGCCGCCGTCGGATCCGAGTGTGAGCACCTGCTGGCTCTTGCCCGCGGCCCGGCTCGCGTCGCCGCTGACGACGAGCTCGAGTTGCCGCTTGACCAGATCAACGTGTGAGATCGCGACCTTCAGCAGGTGCCCGGTGTTGTAACTTCTGCCAGAGTTCTGATCGACCAGCCCACCCGACTTGCGATCGAGCTGCCACCGCGGCGGCCGGTTGTCTCGCGTCGTATCCCCCGGCAGATCGCTCGTCTTGATGAACCCATCGACAATGAACCGGTCGATCTGCACGAACAGCCCACGCGGGTTCACGCCCGTGACCACGCCGTCAAACTCCTCGCCGATCTTGTTCGAGAGCAGCATGAGCAGCAGCAGCTTGCGCAGGTCCATCTCGGCGGCCGCCGCGTTCTGCTCGGTCTGCGTGCACGCCCGTCCGATCTCAAGCAGCGACTTCTCGTCCGGGCAGTCCTTGTTCTTGACCATCTCCTTGCCGAGCTTCTTGAACGCCTCGTCGCTCTTCGGCGGGCTCTGGCCGTTGTTGGTCATGCTCAGGAACACGATCAGCGCCCGGTGGACGGTCAGGTCGGGGTATCGCCGGATCGGGCTGGTGAAGTGCGCGTACGCCTCGCTTGCCAGCGCGTAATGTCCGATGAGCGCCGGCGAATACTCCGCCTTGGTCAGCGTCCGCAGCACCGCCATGTGCACGGCCCGCGCGGCCGGAGTTCCGCGGGTTGCATCGAGCAGCCCCTGAAGTTCTTCGCGCGACGGGTTCGCCGGGATCTTGAAACCCGCGACGCTCGCGCTCTTCCGCATGTCCTCCTGATCGCCCGGCACGGGCTCGGGGTGGATCCGCCGGATCAGCGGCACTTCGAGCTGCCTAAACAGATGCCCGAGGACCTCGTTGGCCTCGACCATGAACATCTCGATCAGCTTGTGCGTGTACGCGTCGTCCTCGGGTTGCCCGTCGACGACGTGGCCGTTGTCATCGAAGATCAGCTCGACGTCTGGCAGCTCCAGCGAGATCATGCCCTGCCGGTGCCGCCGCTGCTCGATGGCCTTGGCGAGCCGGTTCATCTCGGTGAGCGACGCGACCAGCTCGTCCGTGTAGTTCGGCTCGGTCTTGGCGTGCTTCTTGGCCTCCTCCTGATCGCCATCGATCAGCGCCTGGGCCTCCAGATACGTCATCCGCTTCCGGCTCTTGATGATCGTGCTCGCCACGCCCCGGCCGACCACGTTCGCCTTCTTGTCGAACCTGATGAACGCCGTCTTGGCGAACCGCTCGACGCCCTCTTGCAACGAGCAGATGCCGTTGCTGAGGACTTCCGGCAGCATCGGAATGACCAGGCGCGGCAGGTACACACTGTTTCCACGCTTCGCGGCCTCGACATCCAGCGGCGACCCGGTCGGGATGAAGTGACCGACATCCGCGATGTGCACCGCCAGCTCCCAGCCGCCGCCTTCGCTTTCCGGCAGCCGCTTGATGCTGATCGCGTCGTCGTAGTCCTTCGCGTCCGGCGGGTCGATCGTCGTGATGAACTCGCCCGTCAAATCGAGCCGGTCCGGCAGCGTCTCGCCCGCGCGGAACCTGTCGATCGCCTCATCAAACTGCCGGGTCGCCTCGCGCGCCTGCTCGACGCACGCCTCAGGGAACTCGCGGTCGGGCAGGCCGAAGGCCGCGATCGTGGCCTGCGTCTCGATGTCCGGCTCGCCCGCTGCGCCGAGCACACGGACGATCACGCCCTCGCCCAGGTAGTCGTCCTCTGGGAACTGCGTGATCTCGAAGACGACCTTGTCGCCCACGCTCGCGTACTTGGCTTCCGCGTCGTTCACGATGATCGGCCGGCCCTCGAGCTCGCGCGCATCGGGGATGACGACGTACTGCGTGCCCCGCTTCTCGATCGCGCCGGTGAAGCTCGATTTTTTCCGCTCGATAACCTCGATGACCTCACAGAAGAACCGCTTGCCCGGGTCGCGCTTGCCGCGCTGCTTGTCGTCGACGACGCCGACCTTCACACGGTCGCCCGTCATCGCGTCACCCGAGGCGCCCGGCGGGATAAACAGGTCGCCCTCGCGTACCACAACATCGGGCTTGAAGAACGCGAAAGCCTTGCCCGTGCCGCGGTACTCGCCCTCAAGAACGTTCGGCAGATCCGCGTAGCTCGGCAGCGTGACCATGCCCGAATCGGACACCACCAAACGGCCGTCGGTCGCAAGCGTACTGATCGCTTCGCGGAAGTCGGCGGGGTCGTCGATTTCTAAGTCCGCCGCGAGCTGCGCGACGTTCGTCGGCACATATCGCTCGTGCGCGAGGTGGGCAAAGAGACGGCTTTGGTATTTCAGGGGCATGGTTGATTCAGGATCGCGATCGGATCGGTTGAAGGGTCAGACGCTCGCCGGCGTCGGTGTCCGCGTTTCAAAGGCCGTACGGAACGAGGCGGGCACGAACCCGAAGTCGGCCTCAAACTTGCCCATATCAGCCGTCGAGTCCTCGGCAGCCATCGACGCCATCCCCGGGTCAAACGGCAGCAGGCTCCCGATGCCGATGATCCCCGCGATTTGCGCGGCGATCACCGCCGGCGGCGCGGGCAAGCCCGCGGGCTGGATCTTGGGCTTCGCGTCGGGGGTCATGTCGCGCACCGACTCGAGCATGGCGGGCCAGCTGAGCGACTCCTCGCCGCAGACGTTGTAGATCTCGCCGATGGTCGAACCGAGGTCGAGCGAGTCGGCCACCGCACGCGCCAGATCGGTCACCGGCACCGGAGCCACCATCGGGTCCTCGGATTCCGCGGGCCACACGCTCCACACATGGTCGGCCCTTCGGGTGAAGTAGGGCATGAACAGGAACGGCGGCGCCTTGCCGCGCGCCCAGCCGCGGAGCATCTCTGTCAGCTCCCCGCCCTCGCCCACGATCGCGCTCGGCCGAAAGATCGTCCAAGGCAGCAAGCTCCGGCGGATCACCCGCTCGCCCTCGGCCTTGGTTTTCTGATACTTCGCTCGCCCCTCGGGGCTGACGCCCAGAGCCGAGATCTGAACGAAGCGCTCGAACCGATCGTGCGACCTGTTCTCTCGCTCGCACGCCGCGACCAGCGCACGCACCGCGCCGACGTGCAACGCCTCGAACCGCTTGCCGTGCTCCTCGCGGATGATGCCGATGCAGTTCACGCACGCCTCGGCACCCTCGACCAGCTTCGCAGCCGACTCGTTCGAGATCGACTCCGCCTGCACCGCAACGATCCGCGAGCGGTCCTCGACGCCGACGAACGCCCCGCCCGCCTTGTCGGGATCTCGAACGAGCGCCCGCACGGTGTGGCCCCGCCGAACCAGCTCGGCGACCACGTGCCGGCCCACGAAACCGGTCGCGCCAGTCACAGCGACTGTCATGCCATCCGTCTGGGTCATGGTCGGGCGGTCTCCGTTCCGCGGGCGTGCGTGCGACGCGATCGTGACGATGGTAGCGGGCTCTATGATCCGCTGGCATGCTCAGCGCCCTCGATCTCGAGTTCACCTTCGGCTCCCGCCCGGTGCTCCGCGGCGTTGATCTTCATGCCGAGCCCGGCACACGCACCGCGCTGATCGGCCCCAACGGCTCGGGCAAGTCCACGCTCCTGCGGCTGCTGGGCGGTCACCTCGTACCAACCGGCGGCGCCGCCACGCTCGCCGGCTCACCGGTCAGCAATTTCGCACCACGAGACCGGGCCAAGCACATCGCGATCGTTCCGCAGTCCGTCTCGCTCGCGTTCCCGTTCACGGTCGCTCGGTTCGTGTCGTTCGGAAGGCACACGCTCGGTCGCGCAGGCGTTGATGCCGCCGTCGCCAGGGCCCTCCAGCGCGTCGATCTGACCGATCGGGCCCGCGACCCGGTCGGCGAGCTCAGCCAGGGCCAGCAGCAGCGTGCCTCCATTGCCCGCGCGCTGTGCCAGCTCTCGGGAATGCCACGGGGCGATCGCTTCCTCCTCGCCGACGAGCCCACCGCCTCGCTCGACCCCGCACACACGCTGATAGTTCGATCGCTCTTCAACGAGCTCGCACAGGACGGTGTCGGGGTCATCGCAGCCTTGCACGACCTCGGTGCGGCAGCCGCGTTCGACCGTGTCCTGCTGCTCGGATCGGACGGCTCGACGATCGCCAACGGGTCAACCGAGGACGTGCTCGCCGACACGCCGCTCCGCGCCGCGTTCGGCATCGGTTTCGACCGGCTGGCGGACGCGTCGGGCGAGATCAGGTCCTTCGCCCCCGCGTCGCCGTAGACTTGACCGTATGAGCTGGTTCACCAATAACCTCAACTGGCTGATCTACGTGTTTGTGCTGGTCATCCCCGTGATGTCGAGCGTGGGCAAGTGGCTCCAGCAGGAAGCCGCGAAGAAGAAGGCCGAGGCCGAGAAACGCCGCCGGGCCGATGCCCAACTCCGCACGGGCCGTTCCGATCCTACTTCTGCGACGCCCACAGCACCCTCGCCCCAGGCCCGCTCCCAGAGCGAAGCCCAGCGGGATCGTCCCGAGAACTTCGCCGATCGGCGCAGGCGTCAGATCGAAGAGCTGAAGCGTCGACAGCAGGCGGCCGAGCGTCAGCGAGACGCCGCCCAGCGGACCGCATCGACGACCACCGCGCCGGTTCCCGTTCCGACCCCGACCCCGACCCCGACCTCAACCTCGACGCCCAGGCCTGCGCCCCGCCCCGAGCAGCGTCGCCGGCCGCCGCCCGCCATCCGGGCCGCGAGCGCCGCCGCCCCCACAGAACAGCCCTCGGCCGAGATCGAGAACCTCGCGGCGCGATTCGAACGCGAGGCCAACGCGAGCCGCCCGCAAACCCGCCCTGCTCAAACGACCGCATTTGGTCTCAGCGGCGGCAAGCTCAACCGAGACACGCTCAGGCAGGCCGTCGTGCTCTCTGAAATTCTGGCACCGCCCGTCGGCATGCGAGACGACACGAGCCGCGTGATCTAGGCCGTCGTCACCGCACGATCGAACGGATCGCAAGGCGCGTCCGGTCCGTTGTCGCGAACCCGAACACCGTCTGCCGCTCGGTGATGTCCTCGGCCACGATCATGGGCCGGCCGACCTCGACCATCGCGATCCACTGCCGCGCGGTCCGCTTGATCTTCACGGGCCCGAAGTCGAACATCAGCTCGGTCATCATCAGGTCCGCATCGAACTCGCCCATCGGCGTCTCGATCCGCTGCCGACCCAGATACGTCACCTTCGAAGTGCCGTCGCCGTCGTCGTTGCGATCGCCGGATGGATCGCGCAGGCGAGGCTTGAACGTGCCCTCGAACGACTCGCCCTCCCGCATCAGCGGCGCGGCCAGCCGGACGGGCGGGTCGAAGACCGTCGTCAGGTTCCGCCTGCCGCCGGTCGACTCAAGCAGCAGAACCGACCCGTCGGCCCCTTCGCCGAGCAGCACCCGTCGCTCGAGCGAGGGCTCCTTCGACGAGTCCGCGGGAACGCGGTACCGCTCGATCATCCACGTCTCGTCGTCACCGAAAACCTGGATCTCCCCCGCGTCCCTGGTCGGCTTCGACGAGCCGCCCTCGAACCGGTCGTACCGGGCGATGATCGGGTTCCGCGAGTAGATCACTTCTGCCGAGAGCAGCCCCTCGCCGACCAGCGTCTCGCCGATCTCGATCCCCGGCGCGGGCGTTGCTGCGTCGATGACGCCGCCGCCCGAGCAGCTGCCGAGCGCCCACGCCATCGGGACCAACACCAGGATCGCTCCTCGCTTCTTCATCGCCGTTCCGTATTCGTGCAAGTTGCCAATCGGCTTCGCTACAATCAAATTATGGCACGACCATGTCCAGAACCAAGGAGGGTTCAGCCGGACGCGGATCGCCCGGGGGCCGCCGCACTGGTTGCAATCTGCGGCGTGTGGCTCGCGTGCTCGCTGGGCCTCTCGGGCTGCGCAGCGATCGAAGACCTCGGCTACCAGACCAACCCAAACTCGACGAGCATCCTCGACCTCTGGCGCCGCCCGCCGCCCGACCAGGCCGTCGCCTGGGCGCTCGACATCCACAACGCCGACAACCGCTACCGGGGCGTTACGCTCCTCAGCGATGCCCCCTTCGCCGGCGACGACCTGTATCTCCAGCTTTTCATCGAGAGCGCGGACGACTCCGACAGCGCGGTGCGCACCGCCGCCATCCGAGGCCTCGCCCGCCACGGCCGACCCGAGCACGCGCCCATCATCGCCGAGGCGCTCACGGACGACAGCGTGCTCGTCAGGCTCGAAGCCGCCCGCGCAGCGCAACGCATCCACAATCCCGCGATTGTCTCGTCGCTGTTCGCGCGTCTCGATCCCGAGGCCGAGCGCGAGCACGACGTGCGCGCCGCCGCCGCGCACGCGCTGGGCCAGTACCCCCAGCCGCGTGTGCTCGACCAGCTCGTCGCGGCGCTCCGCGATCCATCGCTGACCGTTAATCGCCACGCCGCCGAGGCGCTCACCATTCTCACCGGCGAGGACCTGGGCCTCGACCCCATCGCGTGGCTCGAGTTCGTGCGCGACACGCGCGAGCCGTTCAGCAACGCCGCCCGCTACCGCTACCCAACGTTCGAACGCGGCATGAGGCTCGTCGAATACATCCCGCTCTACCCCAGACCGCCCCTCGATCCGCCGGCCGAGCCCATCGGCCTGCCCAAGATCGAGCGCTAGCCCGCACCGCCGGCACAACCGACACAACCGGCACCCGCCGCCGCCCCGCCTTGCTGGCATCACCGCCAGCGAATCGGAAGTTGGTAGTGCCTGCCGGCGCAACGCCGGCCCAGGCGGGGGCGCAACCGGGTGAAAGCACTGCTGATCGATCAGAACGGCCCGCGTCTCGACGCGGCATACACCGACCCGACGCGGTCCGACCCCACCGCGCTCGTACGCGTCCTGTGCGTCGGTGTCGGCGGCCTCGATCTCGCCGCCGTCGCCGGCCGGATCGAGCACGCGGGCGTGCTGGGCCACGAGATCGTCGGGCGCGTTGAAGCCTGCGATGCCGACCCCGCCATCGTTAGCGCAACGGTCGCCGTCGATCCCGAACTGCCCTGCGGCATCTGCGACAACTGCACCGCAGGCATGCCCCGGCACTGCCGATCCATGCAACGCCTCGGTTTCGGTTCGACCGACGGCGGGCTCGCCGAGTTCGTCGCCGTGCCGCGCCGCAACCTCGTTCGGATTCCCGACGGCATCGAGACCGACGCCGCAGTTCTGTCGCAGGCGGTCGCCGACGCGGTCCACGTCTCAAGGCTCGTCCCGGTGCAGCGAACCACGTACGTCACCGTGGTCGGCGACGGCGTCAGCGCGCTGCTGATCGCGCAGATCCTCGCGCGACGCAACGCCTCCGTCCGCCTGCTCGGCGCGCGCTCCGACCGATTCGGCCTGTGCGAGCGCTGGCGCATCGCGCACCGCGATATCCGCGAGGCGGGCCTGCGCGCCGACCAGGACGTTGTCGTCGCTTGCTTCGACGCCGAGCCGACCGAGGCCGACCTCTCGGGGCGCGAAGCCGCCGAGCGAGCACTCGGCATGCTGAGGCCACGCGGAGCGCTCGTCGTGAGCGGTCCAGCTGTTCCGATCGAGGGCGTGGGCCTTGATCTGTCGAGCGCCGCCGACGCTGTGGTCGCAGGAGAGCTCCGGCTCATCGGAGCCCGCCGCGGCGCGATCAGCGAGGGCGTCGCCGCCATCGCCGCCGGTGATGTCGATCTCGCACCACTGATCACCGCTCGAGCAAAGCTCGACGACGGCGTGGCCCTGCTCCGCACCGCCGCCGACCCCACCCAGCTCCGAACCGTTGTCCGCGTCGCCGCCTGAGCGGAACTACCACAGCGTGCGCACGCGCACGGTCTCCGGGATCGACTTCAGCGCCTCGGCCAGCTGCTGCGTCTCGGTCGGCTCGACATCGAGAACGACGTAGCCGACCTCTTCGTCGGTCCGCAGGTACTCGCCCGCGACGTTCACGCCGAGCTTGCTGATCGCGCCGTGCAGCGCGCTGAGAACACCCGGCACGTTCTTGTGCGTGTGCAGGATGCGGTGCGGCCGAGAGCCGTCAGTGTTCATCTGCGCGGGCAGCTCCACCTCCGGCATGTTGACCGCCCCGGTGGTCGAACCGACGTCGAGAAAGCGAACAAGCTTCGTCGCCACATCCTCAGCGATCGCCTGCTGCGCTTCCTCCGTGCTCCCGCCGATGTGCGGCGTCAGGATCACGTTGTCCACCCCGCGGATCTCGCTCTCGAACGGCTCCTCGCCCGAGCCCGGCTCGTGCGGGAACACGTCGAGGGCTGCCCCGCCGAGACGCTCTGACCGCAGCGCGTCCGCGAGAGCCGCGATGTCAACAACGTCGCCCCGCGCGTTGTTGATGAGAAGCGATCCAGCCTTCATCCGCTCGATCTCGGCCGACCCGACCAGCTTCTGTGTCGCCTCGGTCTGCGGCACATGCAGCGTCACGATGTCGCTCGCCTCAAGCAATTCCATCAACGACGACACCGGGTGCGCATTCCCCAGCGGCAGCTTCGGCACGATGTCAAAGTACAGCACCCGCATGCCCATCGCCTCGGCGAGCACTGACACCTGCGTGCCGATGTGCCCGTAGCCGACGATGCCAAGCGTCTTGCCGCGGATCTCGTGTGCGCCGGTCGCCGACTTGCGCCACACGCCCGCGTGCATCTCGTTCGACCGATCCCCGAGCCGACGCGACAACGCCACGCACTCTGCGATCGTCAGCTCCGCGACAGACCGCGTGTTACTAAACGGGCTGTTGAAGATCGGGACGCCCCGTGCACGGGCCGTGTTGAGATCAACGTGGTTCGTCCCGATGCAGAAGCACCCCGCCGCGAGCAGCCTGGGCATGGCGTTGATCACGGGCCCGGGCAGCGCCGTCTTGCTGCGCACGCCCAGCACGTGCATCGTCGCGCCGGTCTCGATCAGATCCTGGTGGCTGAACGCACGCGCGATCCGTTCGACGCGGTAGCCGGCGTCGGCGAACACTTCGGCCGCCCGCGGGTGAATGTTCTCAGCGAGCACCACGCGGATCTGGTCTTTCGGGAACGACGTCTCGGCTGAACTCATGGCGTGTCGACTGTAGCGGGGGTGGAGTCGATCGCGACCGCCTCCTCGCCGCCCAGCGAGACCACGCCGGTCGCGATCAGCGAGCCCAGCGCGATCGCGAGTCCGATGCGGTACCAGCCGAACGCCTCTAGGCCGTGCTTGTTCAGGAAGCCCACGAGCCACTTCACCGCGAACGCGGCGCTGACTGTCGCGACGATCAGGCCCGCGGCGAACGAAGCCGCGCCGAAGACCTCGAACAGGTTGGGCACGCCGTCGCGCTCGGACTCGACAATGTTCTTGACCAGCTTGTACACACACGCCCCGCCGAGCGTCGGCAGGCCCAGCAGGAAGCTGAACTCTGCAGCCTGCCTGGGCTTGAGCCCCGCGATCACGCCCGCGGTGATGGTCATCATCGATCGGCTCGTGCCGGGCCACATCGCAAGGCACTGCATAAATCCGATGAACAGCGCTTGCTTGACGGTCATCCCCGCGAGCGAGTCGGTCTCGATGTTCTCGGTGTCCGGCTCCGGGTTCTTCCGGTGCCCGCGCAGCTTCCACCGGTCGAGCACGATCATGTAGACGCCGCCCAAGGCAAGGGCCGCGATCACGGGCACCGTTGTGAAGAGGTACGACTCGATCAGGTCGTCGAGCATCAAGCCGAGCACGGCCGCCGGGATGAACGCGACGACCAGGTTGATCAGCAGCCGACGCCCCGCCGGGCTCTTGCCGACCAGCCCGCGCAGCATCTGGAACACGCGGTCGCGGTAGAGCCCCAGCACCGCGAGGATCGCCCCGCCCTGGATCACGATGTTGAACGCGTCGACCGACGACTTGATCTCGGGCTCATCCAGCCCCATCAGCGCGCTCGCGATGATCAGGTGCCCGGTCGAACTGACCGGCAGGTA
>JBCBMF010000067.1:0-13283 GCA_039822905.1 Planctomycetota bacterium | reverse complement strand
CGGTGTCGAGCGTACCCGTGCGGTTGCCGACCTTGACCAGCATCATTGTGGCGGTCAAAGAGACCATGCACGCGCATGCCATCAGAGTGACCGAAGCAACTGCGATCATGGCTCAGACTTTCGCGACCCGACCCACGGCAGGTGCACGGCGAGCATGAGAAGGGCTGCCGCGATTCCGAACACGACCAGCCGGGGCATAGGCCACGCGATGTCGAGATCGCCGGGCGTGGGCATCGGATGGTCGCCGGTGTACATGTAGTTGGAGCCCCATCGGACATTGAGCGGCACGGTCAGCAGGCCGTAGGCCAGCATAACCGCGACGGCCGTCGCAAGGTCGCGCCAGCGGGGCCGGAAGCTATCGACCGCGACGAGATAGATCGCACCGCCGACGATCACCCAGTGGCTCAACCAGAAGAGCCAGAACTCGGGCGAGATCGGCCCGCGTTCGAGGACGGGGATGAGAAACGCGAGCGACGAAAGGCCCAGACCCCAGTAGTACAGCAGCGCGCGGAAGAACCGGATCGGAATCAGGAACGCGGCGACCGTGACCGCGCCGGCGACGTCGCAGAGATGCAGCGGCAGCGCCTCGCCCGAGTCCGCCCGAAAGCCAAGCCAGTACGCTTGGTACACGACCTGAACCAACAAGATCGCTATGCCAAGTTTGAACCGGCGGCGGTTTCGGCCGGCTGCCGTCAGCTTTCGGGATGGAACGATCACAAGCACCGTTGCGACCGAGAAGGCCGCGACCACAACCGCGTGCATGATTGAGAACGCCGAAAAGGTTTCGGGACTCACGCCTGCTCCCCGGCGTGCTCGTGCCGGAGCTGACCGCACGCCGCAGCGATATCACGCCCGCGGCTCGCCCGGATGTGCGCGTTCACGTTCCGATTGCGGAGGATGTTCTGAAACGTGCGCACGTCCGCGTCCGCGGGTCGCTTGAACGGCAGGTCGTCGACTTCGTTGTACCGGATGAGGTTGACGTTGGCGCGGAGCGACTTGGCAAGCGAGGCGAGCTCGTGGGCCTGTGCCGGGCCGTCGTTCGTCCCGCCGAGGAGCGTGTACTCAAGCGTGATCTCCCGGCCGGTCTTCTCGAACCACGCGGTGCACGCATCGAAGAGCTCGCTGATTGTCGTGTATTCGGCCCACGGGATGAGCTGGCGTCGCAGGTCGTCCGTCGTCGCATGCAGCGATAGCGCGAGGGTGACCGGCAGGTCGAACTGGTCGGCGAGCCGGTTGATGTACTGCGGCAGTCCCACCGTCGAGACCGTGATCTTGCGGGCACCGATGCCCATGCCCCAGGGTTTTGGTGTCGCGAGGACACGGATCGCGTTGGTCACGGCGTTGAAGTTGCTCAGCGGCTCGCCCATACCCATGAACACGACGTTCGAAATCCGACCCACGCCCGGCAGCTGCTCGAGCCGCCAGACCTGCTCGACGATGCGCCCGGCGGAGAGATTTCCGTCCAGGCCGGAGAGTCCGGACGCGCAGAACCGGCAGCCGACCGGGCAGCCCACTTGGCTCGAGATGCACGCGGTGCGCCGGTTCGACTCGGGGTCGAGCGATGGGATCATCACGCACTCGGTCTGGCGATCGACGCGGCCGGCCTGGCCCACGATCGGGAGCCCGGCCGCAGACGCCGGCTGCTCGTCGTCCCACTCGATGAGCAGCTTCTGCGTGCCGTCAGACGCACGCTGATGGCTCACCGTTCGGCCGCTCACGATCGTGAGTGACTTCCGAACAAACTCTCGGTCGCGGGCGGCGAGGTTGCTCCACGCCATGGGATCCGCGATCGCCTTGTCGAACACCCAGCCCGCGATCTGCGACGACCGGAAGCCAGGCATCCCGTGCTCGTTGCACCATGCGCGGAGCGCCTCTTCGCCCATTGAGAAGATGTGATGCTTCGGGTGACGCACGCCCGGGCTCCCGGATGCTCTCGATGCGTCGTCGCCGACGCGGATACTCAGATGGCCTTCGGCGGCTCGCTCCGGGCCGAGACCGTCAGCGGCACCGCACCGTATGACTGCTCATCGATACTTGGCGGCCCGATGACGACGCTGTTGCTCGGGGCTTCGCCGCCCCGATCGAGAATGATGCGCCGCAGCGAGCCGGGAAGGCGGAACTCGACGTTTTCGGCCATCACGTCCCACTGTTCGAGCTGCCCGCCGTAGCGGTTCAAGAGCGACTTGCAGACGCCCGCGACAAGGTCCTCCGGCGCCGATGCGCCCGCGGTGACCAGAACCGAGCTGTCGCCGCCCCGCGGGAACCACGAGTGATCGATCTCGGACGCATCGTCGATGAGGTAGCCGGGCGAGCCCGCGGCGGCTGCGATCTCAGTGAGTCTCACAGAATTCGACGAGTTCCGGCTCCCAACAACCAGCGTCACGTCGACCTCCGGTGCGATCTGTCGGACCGCGTGCTGGCGATTGGTGGTCGCGTAGCAGATGGTCGAGCTGCTGGGCTCATGGAGGTTGGGAAAGCGGTTGCGGAGGGCATTGACGATGACGGCCGCGTCATCGGTCGAGAGCGTCGTCTGTGTGAGATAGGTGAGCTTGTTCTCGTCGCGTACTTGAAGCGAGTCGACCTGCTCTGCGGTCTCGACCACGATCGTGGCGTCCGGTGCCTCGCCACGCGTACCGATGATCTCTTGGTGGTCGGCGTGGCCGACGAGCAGGATCTCGTAGCCGAGCCTTGAGAACCGTGTGGCCGCCGAGTGCACCTTCGTGACCAGCGGGCAGGTCGCGTCGATGGCCGTCAGCCCTCGCTCTTTGGCTTCCTCGCGGACCGACGGCGGGATGCCGTGCGCGGAGAACACGACAACGGAACCGCGCGGGATATCCTTGATCCGCTCGACAAACGTGACATTGCGCTCTCTGAACCTGTCGACGACATGGCGATTGTGCACGATCTCGTGATACACGTACACCTGCGAGTCGGGGAACATCGCAACAACACCCTCGACGACGTCAACCGCCATCTGCACGCCGGCACAGAAGCCTCTCGGGTTGGGAAGGATGACACGCATGCTCTCGTGGGCTACCCGGTGCTATGGTCGTTGGCGAGCGTTGTAAAGTTTAGGCTGCACCGTGAGGAATCCCTTCCACAGATCCTTGCCCGATGAGCACCCGCTACAGCGATGACGTCGGACTGCCGAAGGCTGCCTTTCGGACGCCCCGGGAGAACTTCCCGGTGCTTTCGCTCGCATTGGATCGTTCGCTTCGGCCGGGGTTCGCCGCGGTCTACACGTTTTGTAGAGCGTCCGATGACATCGCGGACGACCCGACGCGAACGCGGCAGCAGCGGCTCGATGCCCTGCGTCGTTGGCGGGACGAACTGGACAGCACCCTCGACGGGCGACCGAAGGTGCCCTCGATGGAGAGGCTGGCCGAAGCCATCGATCGGTATGATCTGCCCGGAAGACCGTTTCATCGTCTACTCGACGCTTTCGAAGAGGATCAGGTACGGATTCGCTACCAAACGTCGTCCGAATTGGAGCACTACGCCGAGCGCAGCGCTAACCCTGTCGGCGAGCTGGTGCTGAGGCTAGGCGGGCACCGTGAATCGTCCTCTGATTGGCACGAACTGATCGCGCTCAGCGACGCCACGTGCACGGCGTTGCAGTTCGTCAACTTCTGGCAGGATGTTCGCCGCGACTTGTTTGAGCTCGACCGCATCTACATCCCGCTTGGTGACGTTGATATCTCCGAGCAAGCGTTGCGCCAAATGGCGGAAGAGGGCGCCACGCCCTCGAATGAAAGGAGGTACACAGCGATCATTGAACCACTGGTCACACGCACGGAAGTGCTTATGAGAGGATCGATGTCGCTCCCGGATCGAGCCGACGCTCGCCTTGCGAAGCCGATTCGACTGTTCCAGTCCGCGGGCTTGTTGGTGGGTCGGCGCATTCGGGAGTCGGGGTACCGCACGCTCTGGAATCGGCCGCGCGTCGGTCGGCTATCGCTGATCGCGATGTCGCTCCGAACGATGCTCTCACCCGCACGGGGTTCTTCATGAGCGGCTCATCTCCGGATGAGCTCGCTTTGGCATACGAAGCGTGCCGGCGTGTCACGGCGGACCGGGCCCGGAGTTTCTATTTGGGCCTGCGGCTCGCGCCCGAGCCCGAGCGATCGGCCCTCTACGCCCTCTACGCGTGGAACCGCCTCGGCGACGACATCACCGACGATCTGGGCCGCTCCGAGGGTGATCGGGCGAGCGATCTCGACGACTTCGCGGAGTCAACGCGTGCCGCGTGCCGAGGCCAGATCGACCAAGCCGAACCGGTCTGGGTGGCGCTCTCAGACGTCGTGCAGAAGTTTGATATCGACGTTGCATGCTTCGATGCGATGCTGTCGGGGCTGGCCCGCGACCTCTCTCCGCGACAGCCGGAGACGCTTGCACAGCTTCTGACGTATTGCGACGAGGTCGCCGGAAGCGTCGGCCGATGCTGCGTCGCTGTCTGGGGTCTGCGTGGGGGCGTGGAGCGATCGGAAGCGGATCGTCTCGCGGATCAGCTCGGCAGAGCGTTTCAGGTCACGAACGTGCTCCGCGATATCGGCGAGGACGCGCAGCTCGCACCTCCAAGGACGTATGTGCCCCGCGAACTGCTCGAAGCGCACGGTCTGTCACCTGAGTCCCTGCTCGCGTGGTCGGACGACCGGGCATGTCGCGACGTCATCGGCGCGCTGACCGCAGAGGCGCGTCGGTCGTTTGCTGCCGGCAAGCCGCTGCTTGACCTGGTCCGTCCGCGGTTCCGCCCGACGCTCTGGGCCATGCGACGCGTCTACGAGCGGACGCTGGAGCTGATCGAGAGCGATCCCCGACGGTCGGTGCGTCCGTCGCACGTCCGGCCGAGCCGCGCGGCAACACTCACGATCGCCTGTCGAGCGATCGCCATGTCTGCGTTCGCCTCGGGGCGCGCGTGATGCCGCCGCACGTTGCCGTCGTCGGTGGGGGCGTGGCAGGAATCGCAGCGGCGCTCCGGCTCGCCGAGCGCGGCGTACGAGTGACGCTGCTTGAGCGCACAAACCGGCTCGGCGGACGAGCGGGTTCGTTCCGCGACGGATCGCTCGACGAGAGCATCGACAACTGCCAGCACGTCGCGCTCGGGTGCTGCGATCAGTATCTCGATCTGCTGGCCGACCTCGGTGTCGCAGATTCGATGCACTGGACATCAAGCTTTCACTACATCGAGGCCGACGGTCGGACCAGCACGCTCCCGATCCCAGCGTTGCCGAGCCCGTTGCACGGACTTCCACTTCTCGCGCGGGCGGGCTTCTTGTCGATCGCTGAACGCGCATCGATCGCGCGCGCCCTCGCCGGTGTTCGGCTCACCGGCGGCGACAAATGGGCCGGCCGGTCGTTCGCATCGTGGTTGGAGGCGAAGCGGCAGCCCGACCGTGCGATCGAACGGTTCTGGACGCCCATCATCGTGAGCGCGTGCAACGCCCGGCCCGAGGACTGCGATGCGGCGGCGGCGCTCAAGGTCTTCCGCGATGGGTTTCTTCGATCGCACCGCGACGCGAGGATGGGTGTGCCGAGCGTTCCGCTGTCTGACATGTACGCCGCGACGGGCCAACGGCTTGTCGCCGCGAATGGAAAGCTCTGGCTGGGTGCGACGGTCAGCGGTGTTGAGCCGGGTCGAGTGATATTGCGGTCAAAGGAGGCACTTTCGGTCGACGCCGTCGTGCTCGCGGCGCCGCTCGGCGTCACGGCGGACTTGTTGGATGCCTCGTCGATCGACGCATCTGATGTTGTCGAAAATCTCCGACGCATTCGGCACAGCCCGATCGTTGCCGTGCACGCGGAGTTTGAGCAGAGCGTGAGCGACCTGCCGCATGCGGTGTTGCTCGATGCTCCGTTCGACTGGCTCTTCTTTAAAGATGCCGGCCGCCGGGTGCACGCGGTGGCGAGCGCAGCGGACGGGCTTGTGGGGAAACCCGGCGAGGATTTAATCGCCGCGCTGGCCCACGAGATTGGTCGGCGGTTTGGTGTCGATGCGCCGCCGGTCTGGTCGCGGGTGGTGAAGGAGCGTCGGGCGACGTTTCTGGTCGAGCCGGGGGTGGACGCGTACCGACCACGGATTGATGAACTTGCCCTCGATGTCTGGATCGCCGGCGACTACACGGCCACCGGCTGGCCGGCCACGATGGAGGGGGCGACGCGGTCCGGGCGGCTCGCAGCCGACGGTCTGCTGGGTCGGCTTTGACTGTGCGAGGCGAGTCGTCCGCCGCGGGTTGTTGCCGCACCAAATAAAGAACTATCACAGTGTGAAGCTCCGGTGATTCCTTGCGAAGTGCTCCCACGCGCATGTGATTCGAATCGCCTTCCATTTGGTGCCGGCTATCATTGTGCGACCAAGAACCGGTCATACCACATGTCGGGGTTTGCACCCCGGCGCACCCAAGGCACCCACTCAGTATGATGTTCGCTCCGCGGAGAGCCATATCGGCGACCTTCTCAGGCCGCGGCAGGTTGCCCAAAGACGGTCACGCCGTCATTCCATACAGTGAGCATTCGACGACCGGAGAGCCACGATGAGCGGAGCGAAGCCCTGGCAGATCGCATTGATCGTCATCGGCTTGCTCGCGGGGATTGTGGGTGTTGTGTTTGCATTCGCATCGCATGGTCCTCCGAAGACCACAGATCAACTTCTCTTGGTTGACGTTGGCACCGGCGATCTGTATCGGATCCGGACCGCAAACCGCACTCTTGTGATGCCGATGAAGCGGCCGGGCTCCGACGAGCGAGTGTTGTTTCCGGTTGAAGAGCTCGAAGACGGCAGCTATCGCATCTCGGGGCGGTACATGGACACCTTCCGAGCGAGGACGACCGAGACGCCGCCCGTGGATCGCGGGTCGGGCGAGGTGACGACATCTGACACCGATGCCGAGTGGATTGATTGACAGAGCGAGTCATTTGACTCTGGAGATGAAACACATGAAGTTGCGGCCCATCTCAGTTCACGGGGGATTCACCCTGATCGAGTTGCTCGTGGTCATCGCGATCATCGCGCTGTTGATCGGAATCCTGCTGCCCGCGCTCGGCACTGCTCGGCAGACCGCGTGGTCGCTTGTCGATCAGGCACAGCAGAGGGGTATCGGGACGGGACAGGCCGTCTATATGGCGGAGAACAAGGACTTTTTCGCCGCCGCGAATACGAGCGGCTGGGAAGCTCAGCGTCAGGCATCGCTCGGGAATCAGACCTTCCTCACGGGCTCCACGACCGGCACGACGCCGACACAGGTGTTCGACTTTATAAGCCCGACAATCGGACAGGATCTCGGCTTCTCGAGCGTTCGTGCGGACCGTGTCGGTAACATCTTCAACGACTTCCGCGACCCGACGGCTCGCGTGCTGGTCAACGAAATCTGGACGGGTTCGGACGGTGCGGACCTCGATGACTTCGAGGAGTACGTCCTCAACAATCGCGGTTACTTCCAGTCGAGCTACCACATGCCCGGCGCGTTCCAGTATTGGGGAACCGTGAACACTGGTGGCGGATTTGTCCCAGGTCAGCCCAGTTCGAATTCACTTGAGGATCGGTTTGGCTTCACGCCTCGCGTCTGGCAGGGACTCATTGCGACGCAGGTTGAGACGCCCGCCAAGTTCCGCAATCGACTTGACCAGGTAGGCATCTCGACCTCGTCGAAAATCATGGCGGCGACTGCAACGAGGTTCGTCACGAACAACGGAGTTTTGGACTTTGATGCCTCGCCGCTTGCCGCAGTTCATGGCACGTTCTCGACCGGAACGCCGCAGTTCGTCAACGAGCGGTCATACGGCCAGAACACCACTGCGAGCGGTCTTAATCTTGAGCTTACGTTCAGGCATAAGAACAACTCAATCAACGCGATCTTTTTCGACGGGCACACCGAGAATCTCTCACAGGAGACTGTTTGGACGGAGATGGACAAGTGGGCCCCTTCGGGAAGCGTCGTCGTTGATCAGGGGCAGTTGACTCAGGAAGCTCGAGAGTGGGTCGCAGACCTGCCCGATGGACGGAGTAGCCTGGGTAAAACCGGCAAGAGATTGCCGTGACGCCGACCTCTTCAACGATGCATTGATGACTAGGATGTTGGATAGTGGCGAAAGACCTTTGACGATTCAGGCCTGCTTTTGCGTGTTTCATCCCAGAGACTTGGAGATTCGACCATGGGTCAGACCCGATCATTGTCGCTAGTCTTGTGCGTTGGTGCTTCTGCTGCCTCCTCTGGTGGCCAACCTTTGCAAATCACTGGTGGAACGTACTCAGCGAATACCGGTGCAGCTGTCGTGTGTCGCACATGTGATGACTTTGAAGACAGCGACCCCACCAGCAGTGGCTCGTTCTCAACGGCGATCTCGGTCTCAAACTTCTTCACGACTGGCTGCAGATTGGAAGCGTGCGCGACCGGGGAATCGTCGATAGTAGCGAGCGCCACTCCGACTTTGATAAGCCTAACGGCAACGGCGTCGGCAGCGCCATGCGGTGACCCAGGTGACCCATCGAGATGTACAAAGATAGAAGCTTCGGCAGCCAACAGTGTCGACTTGTCTGCTGTCGCGGAAACAGATGTCCGTCTGGTGGGCTTTGTCAATGCCTCTCAAGGATTTGGGTCTGGTGGTGCCTCCGTGGTAGCCGGGAGCAACGTTTTGGCATCCGCAGCGAATGAATTCTTAGAGGTGGATGTCCGTGTCCCGCAAGGAACCGTGTTAGCGTTCTCTGTGACCAATGATGCTTTCTTTTGTGTCACCGACCCTCAGTGCACGGGAGCGCCTGAGTCACTTGGTGGGGAAGTCATGTTGTCCGTCAGCACAATCTGTCTACCTGATGTGAATGGTGACGGCGTTGTTTCCCAGAATGATTTCGCCGCTTGGATTCTTGCATTCAACGACGGACTATCCGAATGTGATCAGAATGGCGATGGACTTTGTACTAGCAATGACTTTAACGCATTCTTGTTGAATCTCAATCGAGGCTGCTAGGCAAATTGCGTAAGCCATTCCCGTTCCGCCCGGCCCCACGCCGGGCGGTTGTTGTTTCTAGAGTCCTCCATGTCCACCGAACACGTACTCAAGCGTCTTGCCGAGACCGAGTCGGCGCAGGTCGATCGGCTATGCGACTGGCTTCGGATCCCGTCGATCAGCACGGACCCGGCGTACCGCGAGCCGACGGCTCGGGCGGCGGCGTGGTGTGCCGACCATCTCAGGGCGTCCGGTTTCGAGGTCGAGATCGTGCCGACGGGGACGGCGGATTCGCCGGGGCATCCGGTGGTGCTCGCGACGTCGCCGGGTGATGCGTCGTACGGCGGGCCGCACGTGCTCTTCTACGGGCACTACGACGTGCAGCCGGCGGACCCGCTGGAGCTGTGGGACAGCCCGCCGTTCGAGCCCGTGATCAGGCCGGCGGACGGCGGCGAGGATGCGCCAGGCGAGCGTGTTGTCGCGCGGGGTGCCGTGGACGACAAGGGCCAGGTCGCGACGTTTCTCGAGGCGATGCGGGCGTGGTTCGACGAGACGGGAGTTGCCGCCGGCGGCGTGCGGATGACCGTGCTCATCGAGGGCGAGGAAGAGTCGGGCTCGGTAAACCTCGAGCGGTTCGTGCGCGATCACAAGGAACGACTCGCGGCGTGCGACGTTGTGGTGATCTCCGATACCGGCATGCTCGGGCGGGGCCGGCCCGCGATCACCAACGGCATCCGCGGCCTGACCTACACCGAGGTGACGCTGCACGGGCCGGACCAGGACCTGCACTCGGGCATGTGGGGCGGCAAGGTGCCGAACCCGTTGAACGAGCTCGTCAAGGTTCTCGCCCAGCTCTGGGACGGCGATCGGCGCGTGACGCTGCCCGGTTTCTACGACAGTGTGCAGCCGGTGAGCGATGCCGAGCGTGCGATGTGGAAGACGCTGGGGCTGGACGCGGCGAAGGCACTGGATGGCATCGGGCTGCCGCCCGAGGCGGACGTCGGTGAGGCCGGCTACTCGGCGATCGAGCGTGAATGGTCGCGGCCGACGTGCGACATCAACGGCATCGTTGGCGGCTACACGGGCGAGGGCGCGAAGACGGTGATCCCGACGCACGCAATGGCGAAGGTCAGCTTCCGGCTTGTTGCCGATCAGGATCCCGATTCGGTGCGTGAGTCGTTCTTCGCGTGGCTCCGTGAGCGGACGCCGCCCGGGTGCCGCTGGGAGCTGACCGACCACGGCGGGGGCCTGCCGGCGACAACCGGTGCGGACTCCCCGCCGATGAGGGCGGCGATGACGGCGCTCGAGCGGGCGTCGGGCGTCGAGCCGAAGCTGATCCGCAGCGGCGGCTCGATCCCGGTGGCGGGGCTACTGAAGGCCGAGCTCGGGCTTGACACGGTGTTCATCGGCTTCGGGCTGGAGGACGACCGCGTGCACTCGCCGAACGAGAAGTTCGAGCTTGACTGCTATCGCCTGGGAGTCCGCACGCACGCGATCTTGGTTGAAGAGCTGAAGCGTCTCGCGGAGTTGCCGGGGTCTTAGGCCGCGGCGGCCGGTGGCGAGGGTGTGGCGGCGTCCGGTTCCGGCTCGATGGAGCCAACCGGCTCGACCTCGACGATGTCGTCTTCGAAGATCTCGACGGCACCGCCTCGGAGGTTGGCAAGGTATTCATTGCGGACCGTGTGCACCCGAACAGCGAGGCCGTGCAGCTCTTCGTTGTCGCGGATGCTGGTCGCGCAGGCGTGCAGAACGAGAAGAACGGCGATCAGGATGCAGAGGGTAATCACGCCTGCCATAGCCGAGGGATCGGCGAGTATGGGCGGCGTCTTGAACTGGCCGGGCGGGATTCACGTAGTATGACGGGTCGATGGTGAAACGTGCGCTCATCGTGGTGCTGTTGGTGCTGCTGGGTGGAGCGGTGCGCTCGCAGCCGGCGGGTCAGGATGCCGTTACGGTCGAGGTCGTCTCGCTGGGTGTCGGCGGCATGGCCAAGGCGAGCGACTGGGCGGGGATTCTCGTCGAGTTTTCCGATCAGGGCACGTCGCAGCGTGAGGTGATCATCGAGGTTAAGACTCGTGATGTGGACGGGGATCGGCCGCGGTATCAGCGGACGGTGACGACCAACCCGGGTGCCGGCGCGGAGCGTGTGTGGGTCTACGCGTACCTCCAGCCCGCGGACGAGGACCGGCCTCTGACGGTGTCGGCGTACGAGGCGTTGCCGGCGCCGGCTGGTCTCGAGGAGTCGGCGGGCGTGCGGTTCGTGCCGGGCGATCTGCTCGGTCGGACAACGACCGCGGGTCGGCCCGTGCGCCCGTCGGTGCTTGGTACGATGCTGGTGGTGGGGCGGCAGCCGGCGGGGCTTGCCGGCTACGGGTCGCGGGCGTCGCCCGGTGATCGTTCGATGGCGCGCGGCCACGAGGTCATTGACGTAGCAAGCGACTTGGATCCGCTCTCGCTTCCCGATCAGGCGATCGGCTACAGCGGCATCGAGACCATCGTCTGGACGTCGGCGGACCCCACCCGGCTGACGCCGACGCGTGCAACAGCTCTCCAGGATTGGGTTCGCGACGGTGGGCATCTGGTGGTATCGCTCCCGCCGACGCCGCAGGTCTGGTTCGACACGATGCGGAACCCGCTCGCCGAGTTGCTGCCCAGGGTCGAGGCGTCAAGGTCGTCCGAGGGTGTCGAGCCGTTGCGTCCGCTGCTGACGTACGACGACGCGGTTGCGATTCCAGACTCTGCTGTGGTTCACACGCTGCTTGTGCGCGCAGATGCCGAGCGGGGCGAGGCGTGGCGGATTCTTGAGGATGCCGCAGGGCGAACGATTGCCGCGCGGAAGCGGCACGGTCTTGGCTGCGTGACGCTGATCGGCTTTGATGTGAGCAACCGCGCGTTTGCGCGGATGGGCATGCCTGGTATGAGGCCTTTCTGGCACCGTGTACTCGGCCGAACGGGTTTGCCACGTGATGCGGATGATCCGGACCGTGTGACCATCGCGCCGCGGTTTCAGGAGCGTGTATTTGACGGCGATATCGCGGACATCATCGCCAAGAGCCAGGCAGTCGTGCTGGGCGTGCTCGGCGGCTTTGGTGTCTTCGGTTTGTACTGGCTCATTGCCGCACCCGTGAGCTATGCGGTGCTCAAGAAGTTGTCGCTCGGGCGTCACGCGTGGGTGGTCTTCGCGGCGTGTGTTGCGTTGTTTGCCGCAGTCACGTGGGGCGGTGTTGCGTTGCTTCGGCCCAGCACGCCCGAGGTACAGGCTGTGGTGTTCGTTGATGCGGCGGAGGGCACGACACAAAACTCGGCGCGTGCGTTCGCAACCGTGCTTGTGCCAAAGTACGGCCTGGGCGGGCTTCGCGTCGGCACTGGCGAAGACGGCGAGTCGGGGGCGATCGCGCCGTGGGCCGATCCGGGTGCGACTGGTATTGGTGCGGTCTCGGGCGGCTTCCCCGATGTTCGCGGCTACGCGATGTCCGGTCGTGAGCCCGATCGCATGGTGTTTCCGGCACGATCGACCGTGAAGACGGTTCGTGCTGATTGGTCGGGGGAGAGGCAGTGGGCCGCGTTCCGCGCGGTGGACGAAACCGGTGCCCCCGGGCGGCTGGAACTCGATCCCGGCGGCGCGATCGCGGGCGGGCTCACGCACGGGCTGCCCGGGCCGCTCGAAGACGCGATCGTGATCGTCGTGCCGCCGCAGGAACGGCTCGCGAAGCGCGTCGGGCAGGCCGATATCACACAGGCGCAGGTGCGTCGACTTCCGAGCGGCGGGTGGGCACCCGGGACGCGGCTCGATCTGCGGCAGGTGTTCACGCCGGGCTCTGAGGTCGATGCCGCGGCGGCAAGGCAGCGTGATCGTGACTTCTTCGCGCAGCTCGCGACAGCGGGAACGCCCTTTGATGGCATTGATGTTTCGCTCCAGTCTCGGGTGAGCCGGCAGTCGGACCGTCTGATGGCGGCGGCGTTGATGTCACGCATGACGCCGCCACGGCAGAGCGGCACCGACGATCGGCCTAAGGGGCTGCGGCGTGTGACCCACGGGCTCGACATGGGCGAGTGGTTCACGCAGCCGAGCGTGATTGTGCTCGGCATCGTGCGGATCACCCCCGAGACCGGGCTGCCGCTGCCGCTGTCCATCCGTGACGGTGACGACTGGCTGCGGCTCGGCGGCGACGGGTTGGCGGTCGTGCGATGGGTTTACACCTTGAACGACTCACCGCCCGACGCATCGGTCGATGATGGTCTGACGGGTACCGACAACGACGGAGTAAACTGAGCCCCGCCTATGCCGATGATCGAAACCATTAATCTGACCAAGCGCTACGGCGAACTCGTTGCGCTCGATA
>JBCBMF010000066.1:0-13348 GCA_039822905.1 Planctomycetota bacterium | reverse complement strand
GTGGGTCGTGGCGTTCAACAATGGCGCGATCGAGGCCGACCAGAACCGCGACACGTTCGTCACGCCCACGCGTTGAAGTCCGCCGGGGTCAGGCGGCCGTCGTCGTTCACATCCGCGCGGCAACGCTCTCGCTCGTAAGGCCCGAGGTCCACGATCGGCGACGCACCAAGACCCGTGTCCGCCGCGAACTCGTCATCGAGCCGCCGCGGCTGGCCGATCAGGTCGAGCGCATCGCCGTTGGTCAGCCAGGCGTTGTTGCCGCTGTCGACCGCCGGCGAGTTGGAGCCGAAACGCAGGTCCTCGTCGCCGGTCCACACGACACCGTCAGGGCCGAGCGTGTCCCGGAACAGCGGATCATCCTCGCGAACACGCTCGATGTTGAACGCGGCGACCGGTTCCTCGCTGACCCGTTCGATAATCGTGTCGCGGATGTCAAAGTTCGCGCTCTGCGACTCCATCTGCTCGTTGAAGAACGTACCGGGCGTCGCGCTGCGGTTGCCCCAGACGATCGAGTTGGTCACCAGGCACCGGTCGCCGACCTCTGAGAAGTCGTAAATGCCGGCCGCACGTGAGCCGCTCGTGTTGCCGACGATCGCCGAGTTCGCGATCCACACGTCACTGATGTTGTCGGCGTAGACACCCCCGCCGAAGCCCGTGGCGTCGTTCGCAAGAACCAAGCAGTTGCGATACTGCCCGAGGCTGAAGATGTAGCTGATCGCGCCGCCGTCGCCGTCCGCGCTGTTGCTGATGAACACACACCGGTTGGCGACCAGCCCGGTCGCGGTCGCAAAGACGGCCGAGCTGTCGTGCAGAGCGCCGCCGAAGGAGATATCAGCGAACCCAGGGAGGCCAACGCGATTGCCGCGGAAGCCGCACTGCTCGAGCACGGCCGCGGACCGGGTTACCGACATCGCGCCGCCTGTCCGGTTCGCGGTGTTGTCGATAAACACGCACCTCTCGAACCTCGGCGAGCCTCCCGAGACGACCACGGCCCCTCCGCCGGCCTCGACCCAGGCGAACGGGCCCGTACCCGTGTCGATCAGCACGCTGGCGTTCGCCTGCGCATGGTTGCCGACGAACGTCACATCTCGGAAGACCGTGTCCGATCCCGCAAGCACCGCGCCGCCGCCGCTGTCGTCGCGTCGCAGCGGAAACCAGCCCTCGGCGACGTCGCGGTCCGCCCAGCCGCCGGTGACAGTGACGCCGTCGACAAGTGTCTCCGCCGAGTTGCCGCTGCTCTCGATCACGTGATAAGCGTTGTCGGTCTTGCTCCCGGTGGTGGTATCGTCCCACGCGAGATCGCCCGAAAGCACGGTTGGGTATGCGTCGAATACGCGATCGTCGGGATTCGCCGGGTCGGCCAGCCCAGCGAAGCCACCGAGAATCGAGACGCCATCGGGCAGCACGAACGACGCCGTCCGCGCCCCGGTGCCGTTCGGCGACAGCTCGGACCGATCGGGCAGGTAGACGCCGCCCGCCACACGGATTTCGGCGACGAGCTCGGCGACGTCGTCACCCGGATCGAGCGCGTCCTGAAGGAACCGGTAGGCGGTGTTCCAGCTCTCGCCGTTCCCGCCAGTTGCGGCGTTGTCATCGACGTACACAATGCCATCGTTCTGTCCGGTTGCACCGAGCGTAAATAGCATCGCTCCACACGCACACACGCGGATGATTCCGTCGATCATGGCTGTTCCCCTGTGACACTCTGCTTGAGACTCCGGACGGATGGAGAATACCACAGACTTCCATGACGGCGGTAGCGAACAGACCGCAACCCACGACGGAAAGTTCGACCGTCTACGTCAGCAGCCCGCGTTGAAGTTCAGAATCCACGCGTTGAAGTCGCCGGGGTTGCAGAGGCCGTCCCCGTTCTGATCGCACACCGGCGACTGCGCGTTGAACGCAAGGATCCACGCGTTGAAGTCGGCGGGGTTCAGCACGCCGTCGCCGTTGGTGTCGGCGGGGCAGGGCTCAGAGCATCCACCCGTGCCGCAGAAGATCGTCGCCTCGGCGATGCGCGAGCGCGCGCCCGTGCCGGGCACGAACCACTGGAAGTACATCGGCACACCGTCGAGCGACGCGTCATCGGGCACGGTCCAGAACGCGGTCGCGACGGGCGCGACACCATCGCCGCTCGATGCCGTGAACGGCCCGAGCGTCTCGTCGGGCGTCAGCACACCTGCGACCGGCGGGCTCGACGACACCAGCAGGTTCACGCTCGCGCCCTCGGCGATGTTGGTCACGCCCAGGCGAAAGTCGGGCGAGCCCGCGAGCGGCGGGTTGTGGCTGACCATCTGGGGCACCTCACCCATGCCGTCGGACGTGCCCATGCCGATGATCGCCGGGTTCGCCGGCCGCTCGCTGTTGAGCGTCGGGCGATCGAAAGGGAACGTCTCGTTCGCAACGCGCGGGTCGGTCAGGCCGTTCGTGATGAAGTCATCGACCGCCGCCCGCTGCGGGCCGGGCAACGGCACGGGCATCAGCGGATCGAGGTTCGGCACGCCCGGCCCCGGCGGCAACGCGTAGAACGCCAGCACCTGCTGCATGTTGAAGAACGCGCCGTTGTGCATGAAGCTGAACCGCAGCCCCGTGTTCCGGAGCGTCGGCGTCTTGAACCTGCCGTTGTCCGGGGCGAAGCCGGTGATCGCGCCTCGGCCCAGGTCCTCGGCGTTCGGCCGAACGCCGATGTTGTGGAACGCGTTGTTCGTGAACAGCGGCGGGATGTGGCAGATCGCGCATGCCGACGCCTGGAACGCGTTCCACCCCTGGATCTGCTGCGGCGTCAACGCCGTGTTGTCGCCTTGTATCCACGCGTCCCACGGCGATTGATCGCTGATCAGTGTGCGCTGATAGGTCGCGATCGCAAACGCGATCCGCGTGGCGTTGATCTCGGTGGTGCCGAATGCTTCTTCGAACAATTCCGGGTACGTCGCGTCTGCACTCAATGCTGCGACCATGTCGCCCGGGATATCCGACGCGAGCGCCAAAGGCCGAGCGTTCTCGAGCTTCGCGCTGATCATGGACCAGTCGCGATCGCTGTGGGCCATCTCGACATCCGAAAGCGGCGGACCAACCGCCTGGCTCTCGAGCGCCCCGCCGCCCGCGATCTCGACCACGCCTGTCTGCGGGTCAGTGAACTGGCTCGTGGCGCGGCCGTCCCAGAAAAGATCGGTCGCGTAAGCGGCGTTCACCACGACGTTGGCCGTTCGTCCGGTCACCTGCGCCTCAGTCCCGTAGATCGCATCAACGACGTAGTTGCCCATGTCGTCCGACCTCGGCACGCCGGGCGAGCCGAAGACGTCGTCGGGCGTCGCAAACGTGAGATCGCTGCCCGGGTTCATGCCGAACCGCGGCTCGCCGCCGCCCGCGCCCGGGATGTGGCACGTGCCGCACGCCGTCAGGTTGTCGCTCGAAAGCTGCTCATCCCAGAACAGGATCTTGCCGAGCACCCGCTTCTCTTCCGTGATCGGATTCTCAGCCGGCACCGGAACCGTGGGGAGGGTCTGTGCGCCCGCAGCAAGGCACCGAACATACAAACAGATAGCGAACAGAATGTGCCGCATCATCTTCAAGCAGTCTCCGATTCTCACTGCCGACACCCCTCACCGGCAATCCCGAGGGTAACGCACCCGCCGGTAGATTGTTGCCGCAGAATCGGAAATCGAGGACTTCTTTATGCGAATTGGTGTCGACCAGTTCGCATGCGATCGGCGCGATTGCTGCCCGGACACGGCCATGCCCGATAACTCATCCAGACGGAGGGACCGACGATGAAGCTTGACTGGATGATGTCCTGGATCGTGCTCGCCACCATCGGCCTCGGGGGATGCGGCTCAAGCACGCCCACCATGGTCGAGAGCGCCGAGGCGTCGGCACCGGCGGCCGAGCCCGAGCCCGTCGAGCTCCACCGCGACGGCCGATTCATCGTCTCCGGTCAGCCCAACGAGCCGACCCTCCGCGCGCTGGCCAAGGAAGGCGTCACCACCGTGGTCAGCTGCCGGAGCATCGAGGAGATGGACGGACTCGACTTCGACCAGCTCGCCCTGCTCAAGGAACTCGGCCTCGAGTACGTCCACATCCCGATGGGCCGGGACCACGGCTACGAGCCCGGCCAGGTCGCAGCGTTCACCGAATCCGTCCGCTCGACCGACGGACCGGTCTACGTCCACTGCGCGAGCGGCGGCCGAGCCCGCTACGCCATCATGGGCTATCTCATCCGCGAGCAAGGCTACAGCGTCGACGACGCCATGGCGGCCTCGCGACGCCTCGGAGCCAGCGAGCCCGCGCTCGATCGCCTGCTCGGCGAACCCGTCCGCTACGGGCTGACCGAGCGCGACGTGAAGTAACGCCGACGAGCGTCCGGCATGCCCAACGCACACGTTGCCCTCCTCGCAACCGGCGGCACCATCTCGGCCGGTCCCGAAGGCACGCTCAACGCAAAGTCACTCATCAGGCTCGCGGCGAGCTCGGCCGAGGGCATCCCGCGAAACGTCCCTGTACGTGGCGCAGACATCGCCAGCATTCCAAGCTCCCGCGTGACCGCGGCATCGATCGAACAGCTCGCGTCGGCGATTCGCGCATCACTCGCAGACGACGGCTGCCGAGGCGTTGTCGTCACCCACGGGACCGACACGATGGAAGAGGTCGCCTTCGCCTGCGACCTTCTCCTGGGTCGGACAAACAAGCCCGTGATCTTCACCGGCGCGATGATCCCGCCGCGAGACAGAGGCACGGACGCACACATCAACCTTGCACACAGCATCCGCGTAGCCCAGTCCGAGTCGCCTTCGCTCGCCGGCACGTTCGTGGTGATGCGCGAGCGCATCCACGCCGCCATCGAGGTCCGTAAGACGCACACGGCGTCGCCCGACGCGTTTACATCCCCGGCGCTCGGGCCCGTCGGGATGATCACGAGCGACCAGATCGAAGTCCTGCGCGACGCGCCGAAGCTGAGCATCGCGACCGATCACCTCGAACCCGATGTCGAGCTGATCCGCCTCGCCGCCAGCAGCGGCGACAGGCTGATCCGCGCCGCTTCCGGGGCGCGAGGGGTTGTCATCGAGCTCTTCGGTGCCGGCAACGCGCCCGAGCCGGTGCACGACGCGATCCGCGACGCCGTGGCCGCCGGAACGGTTGTGCTCGTCACATCGCGGGTCGGCCTGGGCGGTCTTTCCCCCGAATCCGGCGTCATTCAGGCCGGCGCGATCCCGGCGATCCGCGAGCCAGGCGGGCCCGCGCCGACGGTGCTCGACGGGCTCAAGGCCCGCGCGCTGCTGATGGCCGCTCTCGGTGCGGGCCTGGACGCCGCCGGGCTGCGTGATCTGTTCGGGCAATCGGCTGTCGAAGACGCCTAGACCCGCTCGATTTGCGGGCACAACCGACCGACAATGCTCCCGGATGCTCGGAGCACCGAATGCGCGGCAAGTACAGCAGCAGACTCAGCCACACCATCGCACAGCTGCGCCGGGTCCCCATGAACGCCATGCTGCGCGACATGGTCACCTGGGAGCCCATGGCCGACCCGCAGCCCGGCTACACGCCGATCATCGGCTGCATGGCTTCGATCCCCGAGGTCGCGCTCGCCAACGTTCGGCTGATCAGCCGGATGGACCTGACCAACGCCAATGAAGTCATCCTCGTCTTCGACCGCCCGCCCGCGCTGATGCCCGAGGGCTTCGCCGAGCAGCTCGAGGCGGTCCGGGGCGACGTGCCGATCCGGCTGCTGCACTACTCCGATCGCCAGCACGCCGCCGCCGACCGGATCCGATGGGGCTGGGTCTACGCCTGGATGAGCTGGACGACCGGCATCGCAAACGCCACAACCCGTCACATCATCCTGCACGACCTCGACGCCATGCCGATTAATCCCGCGTTCTTCGAGGAGCGGTACCAGCAGGCGGTCGAACGGGACGCGACGTTCTACGGCATCCGCTGGTACCACGGCAACGGCTTCCTTGACACCGATCGGCTCACGACCACGTTCGAGATGGTGATGGACGCCGCCCGAGTTCGCGCAGAGTCCGAGCCGCATCAGGCGTTCAACCGCATCGACACGCTCGGCGGCCGAAGCGTCGAGTACGACACGTTCCTCTACACGCAGCGCCGGCTCGGCAATGCGGCCGAGGCACCGATCGGTCCGGATGACGTCGTGCACCCCTCGCAGATGATCTGTCAGTACACCGACCTGCTCGCCGGCCGCAACACCACCGCGATGCCGAACACCAACCTTCCCCTGATGCCGGCGTTCATGTCGATCGGCGGCCGCGACGAACTGCTCGCCACCATCACCCGGCACCTCGAAGCCGGCGGCGATCACCGCCTGCCGTTCTTCGACGCCGAGCTCGACGTCTCGGAGGTCACCAAGCCGCACCTCGACTGGCTCGAGGACCAAGCCCGCCGTCTCGAGCGTGCCGCGAGCGGCGACGTACGGCCCGAGATTGATCACTACCTGGGCCTGCTCCGCGAACGAATCGGGCACGCGTGACCGCCGTCGCCTGAAACCCGCGCCGCAAAATTCGGAACTGACTCTCCAGCCGGCCGCACTATCCTCGGCCGTGCGGCGCGGCGGTTGATTCCGGTAGACGACTTCGATGCAGGGGAGCGGCTTCATGACACAGCGTGCGATTGCGGCGGCACTGTTGGGCTCGGCTCTTGCACTGGGCGGCTGCGTGCTCGTCGTCGCCAAGGACTCGGGCACCACCAGCTTCATCACAGGCGAGCAGTTCGCGCACAGCTGGTCGCTCGAACTCGATGAGGACGACCTGGCGTCGCACACCGCGCTCCGCATCACCAACCCGAGCGGCGACGTCTCGGTGATTCCGACCAAGGGGCCGCCGCGCATCCGCATCGATACCTACAGCGACGATCGCGACCGTGCCCGCGCCACCGACATCAAGCCCCTCAAGGCATCCGGCGGCGTGCTCGTGATCGAGCCCCGCTGGCCCGGCGGCATCGAACGCAACGAGAGCTGCGACATCGCCGTTTATGTCCCCGTCCGGACGGGCATCGAGATCGAGGTCGGCGCAGGCGAGATCGATGTCGAGGGCATGCAGGGCACCCTGTCGGCCGACACGGGCGCGGGCGAGATCGAGATCAAGTCACACGACGGCCCCGCGTTCCTCTCGACCAACGCGGGCGAAATCGAAGCGAACAACATCACAGGCAGTGTCGAAGCCAAGACCAGCGCGGGCGACATCGACCTTGGAAACGTGGGCTGGCCGATCGAAGCGGTCACGCGAGCGGGCGACATCGAGGTCGCCATGCGTCACGGCTTCGCCGGCGAGCTTCGCGCGTCCAGCAGCGCGGGCGATATCGATCTCCCCGGTACCGGGACACGCACCAGCTCCAACGGCATGACGGTCGCAACGCACACCATCGGCGACGCATACGCCGGCGATACGTGCTTCTTCCAAACGTCCGCCGGTGATATCGAAGTCCGGGTCCTGCCCGCACAGGACTGACGCCACACCGCACAGCCCGAACAACCGGAACAAACCCTCTTCTTGGCAGCGCAACGAGCCCATTCACGCTGGCAACGCGACAGATCCGTGGCACGATCGGGGCACTATGAAAAGAGGCCACAGAGACATCATGGCGGTGTGCATGCTCAACGCACCGATCGACGACCGCGGGGGCTGCGACCGCCGGCACGGCCGGGTCCGTATCGAGGAGACCAGCGTCTCGCTCGGCAAGGTCCTCGACCTCTCACGATCCGGCATGCGGATCCGCACCGCCCGCCCGATCAAAGATACCGACCCGCCCATGCTCGTCGGCATCACCGTCGACGGCGAGAAATTCCAGGTCCAGTGCAAGATCGCCTGGGTCCAGAAACGCGGCATGTTCAAGCGGCTCGTCGGTCTGGAATTCCAGGGCCTCGCTGACGAGACGGCCCAGCGGCTCGCGTTCCTCGCACGCTCGGCCGCGAGCAACTCGCCCATGCAGAGCTCGATCCTTAATCGAGCAAGCTGATCGACCAAGCTCACACACGAACGCCATCCCCCACTCGGGTACGCTTGCTCCGTGCGGCCCAATGATCGGTCCGCCGCGGAGCTTGCGTCATGCCAACGGTCGTCGTCGTCTATCACAGCGGGTTCGGTCACACCAAGGCCGTCGCGGAGCACATCCACAAGGGCGCTGCGTCCGTCGAGGGCGTGACGGCGTCCATCATCTCCGCCGACGAGCTGCCCGACGCCGACACGGACAAGTCGCTCGGCGGCCGATGGAACGAACTCAACGAAGCCGACGCGATCGTTTTCGGCGGCCCAACCTACATGGGCTCCGTCTCCGCCGGCCTCAAGCGCGTCTTTGAGGTCGCAAGCGCCATCTGGTTCGCGCGGGGCTGGAAAGACAAGCTCGCCGCCGGCTTCACCAACGGCGGCAGCTACTCGGGCGACAAGGTCAACGCCCTCCAGGACATCTGGCACAACTGCATGCAGCACGGCATGATCTGGGTCGGCGCTGCCGACATGATGACCGGCAGCGACCCCGACAGCATCAACCGCATGGGCAGCTTCGCGGGCGTGATGGCCCAGTCTGGCAACGCCTCGCCAGAAGAAACCCCGCCCAGCGGCGACCGCAAGACCGCGGAACTTTTCGGCGCGCGCATCGCCGAGGCCGCGGTACGCTGGGGGGCATGACACAACCCCTTGCGATCCTCGCCGCCGCCCTGTTCGCGTTCACCGCTCTCGCTCAGGCGGAGAAGGACGTCGACGCGCTGCTCAGCCGCATGCACGAGGCGTCGAAGAACGCCGACGTGACGTACTTCGATCTGTTCGCAGATGACGCCGTGTTCTTCGGAACCGATCTCTGGGAACGCTGGACCAAAGACGAGTTCGAGTCGTTGTACAGGCCGTACATGGGGTCGGGCCGCGGCTGGGAGTTCAAGATGCGCGACCGCTGCATTGACCTTCAGCCCTGCGGCACGATCGCGTTGTTTGATGAGGCACTCTTCAGCCAGAGCTTCGGGCCGTGCCGCGCCTCGGGGGCGGCACGCCTCGACGACCATGAGTGGCGGATCGTTCGCTATCACCTCGATATCACGATCCCGAACGACGTCGTCGATCAAGTCACACCGATCATCGCGGCACACCACGCGAGCCGGGTCGAGCTGATGACATTCAACATCCGCTTCGGCACAGCGGACGACGGCGACAACGCGTGGCCCGTGCGCTGCGACTCGGTCGCTGCACTAATCAGGGGCGAGCTCCCCGATGTTGTCGGTGTTCAGGAAGCCCTGCGATTCCAAGTCGACGAACTTGAGTCGGTGCTGCCCGGCTACGGCTGGGTCGGCGTCGGACGCGACGACGGCAAGGACGCAGGCGAGTTCACACCGATCTTCTATCGCGAAGACCGCCTCGCTGTCGTCGAAAGTGGCACCTTCTGGCTCAGTGACACGCCCGACGAGCCGGGCTCTGCCAGCTACGGCAATCAGATCCCTCGCATCTGCACCTGGGCAGCCTTCGCGCGCCGTGACTCGGCGGCCAAGCCGCAGTTCGTCGTGATGAACGTACACCTTGATCACCAGTCTTCCGACTCGCGGCTTCGCAGCGCTCAGCAGATCGTCGAAGCCGCACGAGACTGGGACGATCTTCCGGTGTTTGTTGTTGGCGACTTGAACGCCGGGCCAGATTCTCCGCCTCTGGCCGCGCTGCTCGATGCCGGGTGGACCAATACCGCCGCCGAGCCCGCGGCGACGTTCAATGGGTTCCGCGACAAGGCCGACAGCGCGATGATTGACTTCGTGCTCGCTCCGACCGGGTACGAGATCGACGAATGGGAAATCATCGACGATCGTCGGCCCGACGGCGGCTGGCCCAGCGACCACCTACCCGTACGAGCAATCGTCAGCCTTGTGCCGCCGACCGAATAGCCGCCCCCGCCCGCTCGATCGCCGCATCATCGATGTGCAGGTGCACCACCGCCCGCACGCTCTGCGGTCCTTCGTCGAGCATGAGCACATCATCCTTCACCCGCTCGCAGAACTCGCCGGCCGTGCCGAGCGACGGATCGACATCGAAGTAGACCATGTTCGTCTGCACACGCTCGCGATCGACGGCGATGCCTCGGGCGTCTGCGATCAGATCGCAGAGCTTGCGCGCGCGGGTGTGGTCTTTGATCATGCGTTCACGGTGGTGGTCGAGGGCGTAGATCGCCGCGGCCGCCAAGCCGCCGGCCTGCCGCATCGCCCCGCCGAGTTGCTTCCGCAGATGCCGGGCCTTCTTGATTGTCGGCGTGTCCCCCACCAACGCCGAGCCGACTGGGCAGCCGAGGCCCTTGCTGAAGCACACCGAGACGGTGTCGGCATGTTTCGCGAACTCGCTTGGCTCGCAGCCAACAGCTGCACACGCGTTCCATAGCCGCGCACCGTCGATGTGCACGCGAAGCCCACGCTCGTGCGCACGTTCCGCGACATGCGCAAGCTGATCGACAGGCCAGGGGATCCCCCCACCGCGGTTGTGCGTGTTTTCGATCGCGAGAAGCTTGGGCCTCGGAAAGTGCGGGTCGTCCCATAGACGAACCAGCGGCTCGAAGTCCTCGGCCGAGAACAGCCCCCGGTGCCCGCGTGTGTACCGCACGCTCAGCCCGGCGATTGCCGCGTACCCGCCGGTCTCGTAGTACACGATGTGGCACTCGTGATCGCAGATCATCTCGTCGCCGTGGCTCGTCTGCGATCGCAAAGCCAGCAGGTTCGCCATGGTGCCGCTGGGCACGAAGAGCGCCTCGTCCTTGCCGAGCAGCGCCGCGACCTTTGCTTCGAGTTCGCGCACGGTCGGATCGCCCTCGAGCACATCATCGCCGAGCGGCGCAGCCGCCATCGCTTCGCGCATCTCGGGCGTGGGTTGAGTGGTCGTGTCGGAGCGGAGATCAACAGGTCGCATCATCCGCGAGGATACGGGCATCACGAGCCTCCCGCGTGAGCAGGAGGCCATGGATCGCCTTTGCATGTTTCGAACAGCTCTGACCACCGCTCACGCGGCGGGCTCGCATTCGCGCCCAAGCTGTTAGTTCGCCCGTGACACTGGCCCGGGCCCACGCGTCTTGCTGTCCGCCGGAAGACGGTCATCGACGGGCGTGAGGTCCATCGTCCGGTTCATGTGGGTGAAGCCCAACGCGCCGATGAGCACGAGCACGAGGCAGAGCGCGATGGACCACGGCGCGAGCGAGCCATCGATGCTGCCCAGGTAGTTGTAAAGCGAGACAGACGCGGCCGGGCCGATCAGCCCTCGTACTCCGGTCAGCGTAACGTGCACGCCCATGTACTCGCTCGCACGGCTCGCGGGCGCGAAGTCATGGTGCCCGAGCTGCCACGCGAGCATGCCGCCGGCGAAAGCCACACCCTTCAGCGCGGCGACGACATAGAGCAGCCACTCCGTGTGCGTCGTCACCGCAACGAGCAGCAGTGTCATCACCGCGACGAACACCCAGGAGTGGAACGATCGGAACCGCACGATGTGCACACCGTCGAGCAGCCTCGCCCAAAGCGGCACCGCGATCGGCACCACGAACATGCTCAGCGCCGATGCCAGCAGCAAAACCTTGAAATAGCCCGCGTGGAACCGGTCGCGCAGGATGATCGGGATCAGCGGGAACATCATCAGGTTGCCGATGCCGAGCAGGAACTGGTTGACCTGATACGCGCCGTACCGGCGGTCCTCGAACAGCAGCCGGATGACACCCAGCGGGTTCAGCGTCGGACCCGTGTTGTCAGCGCTGCTCTCGCGCTCGGCGACGAGCAGCCGCTTGTGCTGGCGGATGCGGATCGTCGAGATCAATCCCGTGCCGACAAGCGCCCCCGCCGCAGCGACGAGCAAGAAGCCGCGATAAATGTCCCAGGGCTCGACGCCGAGTGATGCATGCGACAACGCGGGCGAAAGCTCCGCGAGCTTGTCCTGCATCAAAGCACCGAGCACCAGCGCGAGCGATCCGATCGTCAGAGTCTGGACAGTCGAGAGCTTGCCGGCGACCCTCGCCCGCAGGCTCCGGGCGTAGTTGGCGCGCCACACGGTCGACCGCACCGCGATGTAGCCGGACCAGCAGACCCACGCGCCCAACGAACAAAGAATCAGGCCGACGATGCCGGCGGGCGTGTTGGGAATGAGCGCGAGGCCGACGATCGAGAGCGCCATGCCGACCTGCGTGCATGCGATGAAGCGGGTCTTGTTCACGCCGTGGGCGATGCGTGTCCAGACGAAGTTGATAATGTTGCTCGCCGCGGGCACGGTTGCGAAGGCCGCCACGGCATAGTTCAGCGGTCCGTCCGCGATCACCCCGTCGAACGCGACCCGCGTCACGCCCGCGAGCACCGAGCCCTCAAACGCCGCCCGACCGACTGAAAGGAAGCCCGTCCCCGCAAGCTCCCGGCCGTAGTTCCGCCGGATCGGAGCTGGCATCGCGCGGGGATGAAACGACCCCGCCGCCTTGCGGACCGCGCCGAACGCGCGGAACGGGTTTGTTTGATCCGATGCGGGAGCGTCACGGATCGTCGGGTTGGCCGCGGACTCGGTCACAGTCATCCGTAGCGTGTTCGCGGACCCGAAGCGAGCCGAGTGTGCCGGAAGGGAGCAGATGGTCGCAATCTGCATACACCCCGATCTGCATACGATTTGTTGCCGGCGGAGAACTCCTTAGGGGACGCACCACTCCGCAGCACGAGCCAGCCAAACACCCATGAACATCCGTAACTTCTCCATCATCGCCCACATCGACCACGGCAAGAGCACCCTCGCCGACCGGCTGCTCCAGGCCACCAAGGCCGTCAGCGACCGCGAGGCCAAGGAACAGCTCCTCGACTCGATGGACCTCGAACGCGAACGCGGCATCACGATCAAGGCCTCTGCCGTCACGGTTGGCCACGAGCACACGTTCCAAGACCGCCGGGTCGAGCCGGTCATGCTCAACTTCATCGACACGCCCGGCCACGTCGACTTCGGCTACGAGGTCAGCCGAGCGCTCAAGGCGTGTGAGGGTGCGCTGCTCGTCGTCGATGCCTCGCAGGGCGTCGAAGCACAGACCGTGGTCAACGCCTACCTCGCCGTCGAGCAGGACCTCGAGATCATCCCGGTCCTCAACAAGATCGACCTGCCTGGCGCACGTCCAGATGAAATCGCCATGGAAGTCGAGCAGGTCCTTGGTCTGCCGGCCGAGGACTGCATCCCCGTGTCCGCCAAGACCGGCCAGGGCATCCCCGAGCTGCTCGCCGCGATCTGCGACCGCTTTCCGGGGCCGCGTGAGGAAGAAACCAAGAAGACCCGGGCGCTCATCTTCGATGCCGTCTACGACGACTACCGGGGCGTCATCATCTACGCCCGTGTCTTCGACGGCACGCTCAAGGTCGGCGACAAGATCCGCA
>JBCBMF010000065.1:0-13527 GCA_039822905.1 Planctomycetota bacterium | reverse complement strand
GTCCGCGACCCGCTGGCGGGCGGGTGGCGTTGTCGTCTTTGCCATCCGAGCCAACGCTGTAAAGCTGATAGCCAAGGACTGAGTCGTCTCGGACATACGTCAATGGAGCTTGCCCGGCCCATGCGTCCGCGGGAAGCTCCTCAAGGTAAGCCGAAACAAGCTCGCCGAGCGTCACCGGCAGCTCACCCTGCTCGGCCCTGAACCGCTCGATCGCCAGCAGTGTCGCGAGCCCCGCGTGCTCGATCGAAGCCGCATCGAACGAGCGGAACATCTTCTCAAACGCCGGGATGATCGCTTGCAGCAGCGGTTGGTTCGCGGGTATCGGCGGCGGGCCGGTCCCCGCCCGTGCCTGGTGCACGCGACGCTCGATCGGCGACAGCTCCGCAAGCTCGATCATCCCGTCGTAGTACGAGGCGATCAGACGCTCCGTGGTGCCACGCCTCGGCAGCACGATCGACGCGAGATTCGCGATCGGCGGCAGGCCCTCGCCGCCCTGCACGATCTGCAGCTTCGACACCATCAGCCGCCCTCGCCGATCATGTGTGTGCTGCGCCGTATCGAGCGCCCACAGCTTCTCGCCCCGCAAGACGTGCGAAGCTGAAGGCGGATCCGCCTCGCCGAGCAGTGATGCGAGCCGCGCGAGTGTCGCACCGGGCACGCGCTGGGCGACAACATCCTGCCGGACGGCTTCGACAACCACCGACCGTATCGAAACGCCGACAAGCCCGCTGATGACAATCGGCTCTGCCTCGAGCGTCCGCGCGAGCCACAACGCCTGCCCAAAGTAACGGGTGTACGCATCCCACTCGCCCGCCTCCGCCGCGAGAAACATCTGAGCCCGAAGCACCCAGCCGAGCTGCCGAGCCGGCCCGAGCTCTGGCAGAAGAATCGCGAACCCCACCTGGTCGCGCGGCACGGTCCGCACAAAGCGAGCATCCGCCGTGCTGATCCGCTGCAGCCGCTCCTCGAATCCGGTCTCGGCCCACGATTTCAGAGCGTCAATATACAAAGTTCGACCAAGCCGTAACCGCTCAAGCTCAGCCGCCAGTTCCTGCTCGTCAAACTCGAATGCGCTACGCAGCCTTTCGGCGATCTCGCCGTGTTCGTACACCGACTGATATCCGAGCGTCTGCGACGACCGCACCGGCTCAAGCTGAAGCACCAGGTCGTTGACACGCTCACTGATCGCGCCGTGCTCTGTCACGATGGACTCAAAGGCCGACCACAGGTTCGGCGCGTCCGCCTGCACACTCCGCGCAAGATCCTCGATCTGAGAAGCGTAATCCGTATCGATATCCGGCTCCGCCGTGACCGCGAAGCACACCTCGGCGATCAGCCAGAGCACAGCGCACGCAACCAGAACAACAAACGAAACGAGGACCGGCCGAGCCTTGCCTCTGCGGGGCATACCGTTCATGTTCATGTCAGCAGGGCATACCGCCAACTATCGGCCCGGTGCCGTGAAAACGAAATCAGTGCCGTCGGCGTCTGGCGCGAACGCGTCATAGGCCCGCTCGGCGGGGGTGCCGCCGTTGTCAACGCCGTCGAACCCGACGGTGTAGAGGGTGTAGCCGAGATCGGAATCATCGAGCTTGTAGACCAGAGGCGCATCCGCCGCCCACGGGTCCGATGGAAACTGGTCGAAGAAGGCTGGAACCAACTCGGCCAACGACGCGGGTAACTCATCGTGCTCGGCGCGGTATCGCTCGATGGCGACCATGATCTGAACCCCAACGCGATCGACGTCCGCACTATCAAACGAGCGAAGAGCCAGTCCAAGTGCTGGCGACATCAGCTTCAACATGGGGTTCCCCGACACTTCGTTCGGGAATGGCTCACTCGCCGATGCGCGGCGTTCCGCTGGCGTCATCGCCGATCGCTCGATTGTCACATCGAAGTAATCCCGAAACGCCCGTTCGGTCGTCCCCCGACGCGGCATTACGACTGATACTAGATTCACGATCGCCGGCGACGTCTCGTCCATACCCTCGAGCAATGGGAGCCGGGAAAGCATAAGGCGTCCCCTCGCATCGTGCGTGTGCTGAATGGAATCAAGCCCCCAGATCAGCTCGCCGCGCAGCGCGTGAGCTGCGTTTGGGATGGGTGCCGAGGCGAGCAGTTCACCGAGTTCGCCGAGCGCCGCAGCGGGGACTCGGCCGCCGAGTACCTGCTGCCGAACACCATCAATAACAACCTGGTGAATCCCCAAACCAACGAGGCCGTTGATGAGCAGCGACTCCGCCGCGACGGTCCGAGACAGCCAAAGCCCATCTGCAACAGTTTCCACATACTCGGCCCAGTCGTCTCGTTGCGCGGCGAGGAACATCCTCGCACGGATCGACTTCGCGAGAGGCCGGGACTCGGTGAACTGGGTCAGCAGCATGTCGTCGATTAACATGCCGTCGCGGGGGATCGGGCGAACGACAACCGCATCAGCCGACCGGAGTGCACGAAGCCGGTCCGCAGCGCCTTGCAGCAACGCGCCGTCGAAGCCGGCTCGGTATGCTGCTGTTGCTGCTTCGAACTCCGCAAGCTCCTCGTCAGCACTCTCTCCAGTGGAGATTCCATCCTCATTCTCAATGTCCTCGATCCACGATGAGGCGTCATAGATGACGGACGGGTCGTACAGCAAGGCTTCAGCACCATCAAAGCCGGGGATGCTGGCCTCGATCGTGAGGAGTGTGAGCTTGTGATCCGCCAGTATTGACGAATACTCGGCCCACCGATTCTCTCCCTCGCCCTGGACGCTCGCCGCGAGTTCTTCCATCTGCGACGCGTAATCCGTGTCTACGTTCGGCGTCGCCGTCAGCGCGAAGTAGATCTCCACGCACAGCCACAGCACGCCGACCGCCACGATCACTAGCACGGCAATCAGCATCGGCTTCAGCACCCCGCCCCGTCTGATCGGCATCGCGTTACTCCGCCTCAGTACTCGTACACCCCCCGACCCGACTTCCGCCCCAACCGACCCGCCGTGACAAGCTGCTCCAGCTTCGGGCAAGGCCGGTAGCGTTCGCTGTGCAGCCCATCCGCAAGCACGTTCATGATGTGTGCACAGGTATCGAGCCCAATAAAGTCAGCCAGTTCCAACGGCCCCATCGGATGGTTGCACCCGAGCTTCATGATGCCGTCGATGTCCTTGGGCTCGGCCACACCCTCCATCCACGCGTAGAACGCCTCGTTGATCATCGGCATCAGCACGCGGTTGCTCACGAACCCCGCGCGATCATTCGCCGGCAGCGCCGTCTTGCCCATCGCCTCGGCCAGCGCGATCGTTCGCTGCGTCACCGAGTCGCTCGTCGCGAGCCCGTTGATCACCTCTACCAGCTTCATCACCGGCACCGGGTAGAAGAAGTGCATGCCGATGACGCGTTCGGCACAATTCGTTGCTGCTGCGATCTCGGTGATGCTGATCGAACTCGTGTTCGTCGCCAGGATCTCATCGCCCGTGAACTGCTTCGCTAGCTCGGCGAAGATCGATCGCTTCACCTCCGCGTTCTCGACCACGGCCTCAACCACGATGTCGCTGCCGGTGAGCTTGCTCGTCTCGGCGACATATGTCAGCCGGCCCTTCGCGGCGCTCGCATCGGACTCGGTCATCTTGCCCTTCTCGACGGCCCGCGCGAGCAGCTTGTCGTGGGTCTTCTCGCACGAGGCGATCTGGTCGGCCGACAGGTCGCAGACGACCGTCTCGAACCCGCTGACGGCCGCGATCTGCGCGATGCCGCCGCCCATCTGCCCCCCACCGATCACGCCCACCCTCGAAACGCCGTGCGACATGCAAAGTCTCCCGATGATCTCATCCCCGCCCCGCGCGGGTGAAACGCATCGTAGCGGTCGCTGTATACAGCCGCGACGGATACCCTTCGGTCATGCCGACGATCGAGCAGCTTGAGGGGATCCTCGCCAACGACCCGGACGACGCGTTCATGCACTACGCCCTGGCGCTCGAGTATGCCAAGGTGCAAGAGCATGACAAGGCCGTCGCGAGTTTCGATCGGTGCCTGGCGATCGATCCCTCGTACTGCTACGCGTACTTCCACAAGGCCAAGACGCTCGAAGCCGCGGGCAACGCCGACGAAGCGATCGCCACGCTCGAGACCGGCCTGGGGATCGCCCGCGAGACCGGCGACCAGAAAGCCCTCGGCGAGATCGGTGGCTACCTCGAAAGCCTCCGAGTCGGCGGCTGATGCGCACCCGCCCGAAGAAGGGATCGCGCACGCTCGCGCCGGACCCGGCCGAACTGGTCGCGCCCGACCGAGGCGACGTGGTCACCCGGCTGCGATCGATCGGCACCGACGGCACCACCGTGTCCGTAATAGTCGGCAACAAGAGCGTCGCGAAGATCGACGCGAGCGACCTCGAACAACTGGAAGTCGCCGCTGGCGCCGAATGGACCACGGATCTCGCCGGTCAGCTCTTCGACGCCGCCGCGAAGCTCGCTGCACGCAAGCACGCCCTCAGGCTCGTCGCCGCAAGACCACGTGCACGGGCGGATCTGATCCGACGGCTCCGCATGGCCGGGCACGCCGATCGCCATGCCGCAGCCGCCGCCGACGCCCTTGAGAACGCCGGCATCATCAACGATGCCGAGCTCGCCGAGGCCGCGGCAACGACGCTCGCCGCACGAGCCGGCACGTCCCGCCGCGCGATCGAAACCAAGCTCCGCCGCCGCGGCATCAGCGCGGCCGACGCATCAAAGGCCGCCGGCCGGGCAACCGAAGACCTCGACGAGCGCGAGGCAGCTGTCGAAGTGGCAACCAAGCGGGCGAGCCGCCAGCGCCAGCCCGCCGACCCGAACGCTGCGAAGAGACGATTGTTCGCCTTCCTGCTCCGCAGAGGCTTCAACAGCGACGACGCCCGATACGCCGTCGAGCAGGCCCTTCGCGACGCGGCCGCCGACGATGACAACGAACTACACTGACCGCATGACGAACAACCGCGTTGCAGCCTCAACCTCACTCGCACTCGCATTCGGACTCGGCCTGGTCACGACCGTTGGCTGCGCCGACAACAAGAACCAACGGCTGACGATCAGCGACAGCATCCCGCTCGCCTCCTTCCCACCCGAGGTCATCGAAATCAGCCTCGATGAGAACGGCAACCCTCTGCCGCCCGTCCCGCCCGCGGACGACCGACCCACCGCGCTCGGCCTCGATCGAAGCAACTTCGAACCGCTTGTCTACACCGTGCCCATCGACGGCACCCGCCACGAAGCACACGGCTTCGATCGCCTGGCATTGACCAGTGAGACTGCCCGTCAGCGCGGCGAGTTCCCGACGGCGACATCAGCCCTCGAAACCGGGGGAAACTCCTCGACCCGCTGGCAGGTCGCCGAGGTGTTCGCCCAGCCGTTCTACGCCGCGACAGGCATCGTCACAAGCCTTATCGTGAGCTCATCCGGCGCACGCGTCAGCCCCTCCGGCCTCTACGAGCGCGCGCCGTCGCCCGCGGACCCCGTTCGGTCGGGTGTGATTCACACGCCGCTCGAAGAGGCCGCGGACGAATCGGCGACTGAGGAGACAATGGACGCCGCTGATAACGTCAGCGGAGATTCCTAGGACTCACGGGCAAGGAGCACCAGAGTTGAAATTCAGCACCCACGCGTTGAAGTCGGCCGGTGTGCACTCGCGATCCCCGTTCTGATCGCACCTGAAACCACCGTTGTTGTACGTCACAACCCAGGCGTTGAAGTCGGCGGGGGTGATGAAGCAATCGCCATTGACATCAGCGCAGCCTGAGATGATGCAGCTGAGGATCTCTTGGCCCTCGACAAGAATCGCCGGAGCCAACGGGTCGGGACACGCCGCGATTCCGCTGAAGTCATCCACATCGATCGTCGGATCCCAGAAGTTGTTCACGATGCCGCCGTCGGAAGCGCCGTCAGAGAACCCCGAACCTTCGCTGATCGCACCAGGCGGGCAGCCGTTGAATCCCTGGCCCCAAAACACAGGGCTTGTGCCGCTCTCCGCAACACCATTCGCCGCCGCGCAGCCGGTGGTATCCGCGTCACGCGTCCCCCACACGAACGGCGACGCAACTGTGCTCGCAACAAACGCGCCATAGATCGGTCCGTTGCCGTCACCATCGCCGTCTGTATCCGGTCCTTCGCCCTGCGTCAGGAACACCTCGATCGCGCCATCGAGGCGACCGTCGCCATCAAAGTCCGTCTCGGGGAACCCGCCAAGATCAATGTTGCCGGGCAGACCATCGCCATCGGTATCGGTCAGGTTCGTCGCGGCCAGGTCGTACCGCCCGGGCAGCAGCACGTCAAAGGTGCCATCACCGTCTGTATCCGTGTTCACGAACGTCACGATTGCCCCGCCGGTGAACTGGTCGATCAAGCCGTCGCTATCGGTGTCGGTCCGCGGATAGGGACTGTCGTCCTGGCCGTCGCCGTCGGTGTCGTAACCCGCGACGTCGGGGGTCTCATACGCCGTGAAGATGATGACCAGCGGCTCGAGCGTCGAGCTGCTGTCGCACGAAAGAAACGTCAACGGCAGGCGAAAGCCCGTCAAGCTCGGCGATCTGATCACAGTCGATGCATTGAGCTTGACGTCATCCACGAACGCCTGCCATCCGAACGTCGGCCCGAACGAGAACCGGCTCGACGGCAGGCTCAATCCCCCGCACAGATCACCGCACACCGGATCGCCAACGCCGTCACCATCGGTGTCGTTGCCGATGCCGTACGAGTCGTACACAGTCGTCGGGGCAAACGGCCCGCGTCCGATCGGCGACGACACCCCCGCGAGTTCGACTCGTTCGCCGAGCACGAGTCGGCCGTCCGTCCGCACGCCAACGATCGGCTGCACAGCAGCCGGCGCGATGGTGATCGCACCCTTCATCGACACCGGAAACAGCTCGCTCGCCTGCCCAGCCGCAGCGGCCGAGCTCAGACCCACCGCCGCTCCGCACGCCGCCAGCACCGCCGAATGCGCCCTGCTCGTCTTCCGAATCACAATTGCTCCCTCCGCGAGTACGGCTCGCCCCTCGAACGGGTCACACCCATCACGAGATCGCCGCACACGACCAAGCGAGCCGACCCGAACCAAGAGAGGCCCGGCTTGCTAGGTACGACATCACAAACGAACCCGAACGCAGAACGCGTTCATAGTGGTTTGATTCGTCCGAGATCAGTTGATGTTGCAAGAAACGTCGGCGATTGCGACGATTTTCGGACCTCACTCAAAAACGAAACCGGCCCCGCGTTAGCGAGGCCGATTCCTTCGATCGAGTCGTGCACCGCATCAACGGCATCGCTGCCATCGACACCAGTGTCAACGCCTTACGGGCAGGCTGAGCCCGAATTGAAGTTCAGCACCCAGGCGTTGAAGTCGGCCGGCGTGCACTGGCCGTCGCCGTTCTGATCGCAGCCCGGTCCCTGCGTGTTGAACTGGATGACCCACGCGTTGAAGTCGCCGGGATCAACAACACCGTTCCCGTTGGAGTCAGCACACGGAGTCGGATCGCCCGTGCTCAAACCAAAGAACTGCACACTGGGTGTCAACGCACTCGGGCACGCAGCCACAGCTGTGAGATCCGTGAAGTCCGTCGTCGGATCCCACACGTTCCCCGCCATCGCGGAATCCGGCGTGCACACGTCCGCCTCCTGGTTCTGCAGCCACAGCGACCCGCCCGAAGACCCGGCCGTGATCCCAAAGCTCGCCGCGCATCCGGATGTATCGGTGTCTGGCGTGCCCCACAACACCAGCCCCGGCCCAAGATTGCTCGCCTCGAACGCGTTGAAGATCGAGCCCGAATCGGGGAAGCCGTCGCCGTCGGTGTCAGGCCCCTCCCGACCCGCAAAGAACAGCTCGAACGCCCCGTCCGGGTTCCCGTCACCATCACGATCACCGGTCGGGAAGCTACCGAAATCGATCGCGCCAGGATCACCGCTGATGCCGTCGCCGTCGGTATCAGACAAAAGGTCTGCAAACAAGAAGTTGAATCCGGGCGTGAACAACAGCGCTTCGTTGCCGTTCGACGGGTCACCGTCGGTATCGATGTTCGCAAACGTGATCACAACACCCGCGGAGAACTCGTCGACCAGCCCGTCGCCGTCGGCATCGGTCCGCGAGTACGGGCTGTCAACCTGACCGTCGCCATCGGTGTCGAACCCCGTGATCGGCGAGTCGTACACAGACGCGATGAGGATCAGCGGCTCGAGGGGCGCCGGATCACACGTCAGATTCACGAGCGTTCGAAAGCCATCGAACGTCGATGAACCCTCCGCGGCCGCAGCCGAAAATTCAACATCATCGACATACGCGAGTGTGGTGTCCCCCAGAAGGAACCGGCTCGATGGGAAACTCAGCCCGCCGCACAGATCGCCGCAGACGAAATCGTCTACACCGTCTCCGTCGGTGTCGGCGGTGATCAACGAGTCGTACACGACTTCCGGGACAAGACCGCGGGCCCGCGCCGAGGCACCCGCACCGCTCACGACAACCCGATCGCCGAGCACGAGGCTTCCGTCCATTCGAACGCCAAGGATGGCCTGCACGGCGTTCGGGCGCAGCGTCGTCGCGCCGTCCATCGTCCCACCGGTCAACTCGAACGCCTGGCCGGTCGCGGTCGCCCCCGCGAGCCCAACCGCGAGCCCGCTCACGGCAAACACCATCGCGCGTCCATCGTTCATGTTCCGCTTCATTGCATTTCCCTCCGCGGGATCTTCCCGCAACAAGAGGCCCTCACCATGACACGAGGCCGAGACGCCGGCGAGGCTCACCCAGCGGTCAAGACACGGAACACTTCGGCCGCAAGATGAGATGTGTACCGACGCCTTCGAGCGCAGAACGCGCCCACCTTCAATTCCGTTCGCTCCGGTATTGGACGTGTTTCAGCCGCATGCGGTATACATCTCAACTTTTCGAACCATGTAAAAAGACGCCGGCCCCGCACAAGACGGGGCCGACGCGAGTGCTTCAGGTTGTCCCTACAACGATCAGATGATCGCCGCGGCCCTCAGCCGAACTTCATCACGGGCACGGGGCGCCGCTGTTGAAGTTGAGGATCCAGGCGTTGAAGTCGCCCGGATCGCAGGCGCCGTCGCCGTTCTGATCACAGCCCGGGCCCTGCGTGTTGAACTGCAGGATCCACGCGTTGAAGTCACCCGGATCGACCACACCGTTCAGGTTGGTGTCGGCACACGGAACGTCACCACCACCGTCGCCGGTGCCCTCACCCGAGATCGAAACGGCGTAGCCGACCGGATCGGGGCAGGCCACGACCGCGGCGAAGTCGGTCACATCGATCGACGGGTCCCAGGTGTTGTTGACGATGCCGCCGTCAAGAGCGCCATCCGAGAAGCCGCCGCCCTCGTTGGGCGAGCCGACGGGGCAGGGGTTCAGGCCCTGTGCCCAGGCGATGTTCGAGGTGACCTCGTTGGTGGCGTCACCCGGGGTGCAGACCGGCGACGAGTTGTCGCTGGAGGGCGGGCCCCAGATCATGACCTGCGCGACGACCGAGGTCGGAGCGAAGAACTGGTTGAAGATGTCGCCCGAGTCGCCGTCGCCGTCACCATCGGTGTCCGGACCCTCGCTACCGGCGATGAACATCTCGAACGTGCCGTCCGGGTTGCCGTCGCCGTCGCGATCGCCGACCGGGAAGCCGCCGAAGTCGGTGGCTCCGGGGTCGCCAACGACGCCATCGCCGTCGGTGTCGGTCAGCTCTTCGGCGAAGAGGACGTAGTAGCCGGTGGTGTCGGCGTCGAGGATCTCGCCGCCGTTGCTGGTGTCGCCGTCGGTATCGATGTTCGCGAAGGTCACGATCACGCCGCCGGAGAACTGGTCCAGAAGACCGTCGCCATCGGTGTCGGTACGCTCGTAGGGCGAATCGTTGATGCCGTCGCCATCGGTGTCGAAGCCGTCGCTGATGCCGTCGAGATCGGCGGTCAGATCGACCGAGTCGTACATCGTGAAGATGAGGATGGCCGGCTCGGTACCGGTGTCGCCCGCGCCGCCGCAGGAGAGCCAGTTCACGAGCGTGCTGAAGCCCGAGAACGTGTCGGCGCCGGCGGCGAGGCTGGCGTCGTACTCGAAGTCGTCGGCGACAGCCTGGGTGGCGAACGTCGGGCCGAAGAACCAACGGCTGGCCGGGAAGCTCAGGCCGCCGCAGAGGTCACCACAGACCGGGTCCTCGGTGCCATCGCCGTCGGTATCGGCACCAAGACCGGCAGCGTTGTACAGCCGCGTCACGACCGGCGCGCCGCGAGCAGCAACGCCGTCCGTGTTGCGGACGTACTGGCGCTCTTCGCCGAGAACGAGCTCGCCGTCCATCGTGATGCCGAGGATCGGCTGCACGGTGTCCGGGAAAATCACGCCGGCCTTCTCGGCCGACTGCAGCGCGGGACGGTCGACCTGTGCCTGAGCGGCACACGCGGCCATACCAGCGCAAGCGAGAATCATCTTGGTCTTCATTCGGAGACTCCTCTGGAATTGACTGAAACCACAACCCTAATGCACGCGCAGCAGCCGCCCGCATGCACAGAACAAACTTCATTCGCCCGGCAAAGCCGCCAAGCACATCGGGGCAGAACGCCCTCGAACTCCTCTCTCACCCGCCCAACGCCGGCCGGCCGAACATCTCGCCGGCACCGCCCTTGGGCGTCTACCAACCGCCAATATACCCGCTCGTCATAAAGATGCAACCCCAAAGTCTGACGGTCTGAATCCAAACCGGTCAAACCGCCGCCACACCGGCCCCGGGCCCCTTCCGAGCTGCCCCCGCACACAGCGAGACGAACTCGTCGAAGAGATACGCTGAGTCGTGGGGCCCCGGTGACGCTTCAGGGTGGTGCTGAACCGCGAAGACCGGCCGATCGACACGCCGAAAGCCCGCCAACGTCCCATCATTGAGGTGCGTGTGCGTCCCCTCGGCCACCGACGGATCCAAGCTCGCCGGGTCGACCGCAAAGCCGTGGTTCTGGCTCGTGATCTCCACACGCCCGGAGCGGCGATTCAGCACCGGCTGGTTCGACCCGCGATGCCCGAACGGAAGCTTGTACGTCTTTGCCCCGCTTGCCAACGCCAGCAGCTGGTGGCCGAGGCAGATCCCGAAGATCGGCATCGCCGGCGCATCCGCCGATAACAAGACGCGAAGCGATCCGATCGTGTTCGCTACCGCCGACGGGTCGCCCGGCCCGTTCGACACAAACAGCCCGTGCGCCGTGCCCACCCGGAACCGATCGATCACGCCCTGCGCGTCGAACCCGTGCGGGATAACCTCGACCCGGCAGCCGCGCGATGTGAGATGCCGGAGAATGTTCCGTTTCGCCCCGCAGTCAACAGCAAGCACCACCGGCCCATCGCCGGACGCGGCATCAGAGTCCGACCACGCGCCCAGGCGCTCCGACCACTCGGCAGGCGTAGAACACCCAAGCTCCGTCACGAGGTTCTGGCCCGCCATGTCCGGCGCGACCTTGGCACGCTCAACCAGCTTTTCATCGCTGATCGCACCATCATCTGTCAGCAACCCCGCCATGACCCCGCCCGATCGCAGCAACCGCGTCAACGCACGCGTATCGATCCGCTCGATGCCGAGCACGCCCGCCGCGGCGAGATAGGCCGAAAGGTCTGACGCCGCCCGGTAGCTCGAGTGCCGCCGTGCGAGCTCTCGCACAACCAGCCCGGCGATCTGGACACCGCCCGACTCGACGTCCTCGGTGTTCACCCCGGTGTTGCCGACCAGCGGCGCCGTCAGCGTCAGGATCTGCCCCGCATAGCTCGGGTCCGTCATCGCCTCCTGATAGCCGGTCATCGACGTGTTGAAGACAACCTCGGCCACCGAGACGATCCCTCGCCCCGTCGCGCCGAACGCCCGGCCTGTCAGCAGCGTCCCGTCGGCCAGTGCAAGCCGGCCCGGAACCCGATCGTGAGTGGTGTCGCGCATCGGAACAGAGTCTAGTCTCCACCGTGGAAGAACAGCTCTTCGGCACCGACGCGGCGACACACCCGGACGACGCCGTGTACGTCCGCGTCGCGCTCGAACGAGGCCTCGACCGCGGCGCCGCCGACGCCACCCTCACCTACCGCGCCCACGACGACACGATCGCCGTCGGCCAAGCCGTCGAAGCACCGCTCGGCCGGGGCAACACCCCGACGCGCGGCATCGTCATCGACCGAGGCTCCAACGACCTGCTCGACGGCTACGACGCCGCCAAGGTCAAGCCGCTCGCGCGCACCCTCGGCACACCCCTCACCCCCGAGCTCGTCGACCTCGCCCGATGGCTGAGCCGCTACTACGTCTGCCCACTCGGCATGACCCTCGCCTCCATGATCCCCGCCGCCGTCAAGCAAGACATCGGCCGCCGCCCGCAGGTTCTGATCGCGCCCTCGCAAGACCCCGCCGAGCCCGTCGACGCAAAGCTCTCCCCCACCGCCCGCGACGCCTGGGCCGCCATCGCGAAGCTCCCCGCCGACACCTTCCCCACGACCGCCCGCGACCTCGCCGACGTGCTGGGGCAGCGCTCCGTCGCGGCGATCAACCGCCTGATCAAGGCCGGCCTGCTCGCCGAACACACCACCACGACCGTCCGAGCCCGCTCCGACGAGTCCGACGCGATCTTCGAAACTGCCGCCGCACCAGAGCCCACGCCCGAGCAGGCCGCCGCGATCGACCGCGTCACCCAAACCCTTGGCACGTACCAGCGCCACCTGCTGTTCGGTGTCACCGGATCCGGCAAGACCGAGGTCTACCTCAGGCTGCTCGACGCCGTGCTCCAGCGCGGACAGACCGCCGTCATGCTCGTCCCCGAGATCGCGCTCACGCCCCAGACCGCGGGCCGCGTGCAGAGCCGGCTCGGCGCAGGCCGCGTCGCCGTGCTGCACTCAGGGCTCACCGCCGCACAGCGCAACCGCGCGTGGTCCCGCGTCGCATCGGGCGATTGCCCGGTCGTCGTCGGTGCCCGCTCGGCCGTCTTCGCACCCGTCGACAACCTCGGCCTCGTCATCGTCGACGAAGAGCACGACGGCTCGTACAAGCAAGACCAGCTCCCCCGCTACCACGCACGCGACGTCGCCATCAAACGAGCACACCAGAATGGCTGCCCGGTCTTGCTCGGCTCCGCAACGCCCAGCCTCGAGTCCTGGCACGCCGCCCGAGCCGGCCGATCGACCCTGCTAGAACTCCCGCGCCGCGTCTCCGGCGCGGCCATGCCAACCGTGCGCGTCGTCGACATGGTCGCGGAGCGGAAGGTCCACGCGGAACAGACCGGTAAAGCACCGCGCGAGCTCGTCGTGGGTCCAACGCTCGCAAAAGCCGTACGATCAACGCTCGCAGAAGGCGGCCAGATCGTGTTCCTCCTCAACCGCCGAGGCTTCGCCGGCATGGTCTCGTGTGTCAAAACAAGTTGCGGCTGGCAGCAGATGTGCGACCACTGCGATGCCAAGCTCGTCCTGCACAAAGATTCCCAGCTCCGCCGAAGCGGCTACGTCCGATGCCACCACTGCCAGGCCGAGGAGCTGGAGTTTCTCGCCGCAGTCGGGGCACTTGTCGGGCAGGAGCTGCTCGGCCTGGCAGTGGTGG
>JBCBMF010000064.1:0-13601 GCA_039822905.1 Planctomycetota bacterium | reverse complement strand
CATCGTTGGGTGCTCACCGCTGAACGATGCCACGTGGCTGATCGAGGCGGATCCGTCCGAGCCGAGCGGGTTCCGCTCGCCGGTGCAGCTGCTGGACACCGGGCACGATGTTGAGATCGCCGACCTCGACGCCGACGGTCGGAGGGACATCGTTGTAGTTGACTCGGCGAGTGATGCGGTCGTCGTCGTGTGGAACACCGATACCGGTTTCGTCACGGATACGCCGATACCGGTTGGTGAGACACCCGACATGGCGGCAGTTGCCGACGTTGACGGCGACGGGTTGCACGATGTTGCCGTCGTGTGCCGGGGCGACGCGACCGCGTGGGTGCTCCGGCAGCAACCGGGTCGCGGGTTCGAGTCGCAAGCCCCGGTCGCGCTCGGCGTGCCGTTCCCGTCAGTGATCGAGCTTGCGGACATCGACAGCGACGGCGCCGTGGAGTTGCTCGCCGCTGGGCTCGGCTCGGCGAACCTGCAAGTCGTTGACCCGGCGGCGGGTGCGAGCGAGACGCTACTGCCGATGCCGAGCAACGTGCGCGATATCTCGGTGATCGATCTCGGCGCAGGCCCGCGGGCGTTTGTGCTCGGGCTGACGGGGTCGGTGGTGCTGGAGCCGTTGTTCCCGGGCGGGCCGTTGCTCTACGGCGAGAAGCTCGCGCTCTTTCAGCAGCCCGTGCGGGCGCTCCCTCGCGATCTCGATGGCGACGGCGACGAGGACCTCGCCGTGCTCGCGCAGGTTGGCCGATCGGTCCGGTTCGTTGACAACGTCGCCGGCGCTTTCCCGCTGACGCAGGGCTGCGGCGACGGCGACTTCTTCATGGAGTTCAACATCGCGTTCAGCGCGAGGCAGGACCCGGACCCGGTTGATCAGCTGGAAGGCCTGTTTGCCGCGTGGGCGGCTGACCTTGAGGGCGTGCCGGATGTGGTGCGTTCGTCAGCGCGTCTCAACGGGCGCTTCGCGTCTTCGATCCCGGGCTGCCCGACAACGCTGCGCATCGAGCTGCGTGACCGCGATGGTCTGCCGGCGTCCGCGACGGGCGTTTCGGTCGCGGTGGGTGATGGAAGCACGCTTGTTAACGTTGCATCGGTCACGCAGGCGGCTAACGGTGTGTTCGAGGCGGTGCTGCTCGGAACCGGACAGCGCGGCGAGGCCGAGCTGATCGTGACCGCCGAGGTCGACGGCCGATCGGTGCGGCTGATGCCCTCGCCGCGTGTGGTCGTTGACGACCCCGCTGATCTCGATGGTGACGGCGATCGCGACGAGGACGACCTCGCCGCGTGGGTGACGGCGTTCCGTGACGGTGACCCGCGGGCCGACCAGAACTTCGACGGCGTGGTGAGCACGGCCGATTTCAATGCGTGGATCCTGAACCGCAACAACGCATGCAATTGAAAGCAGTCGCGGCTTGATCAGGCGGCTTCGAGGATGCCGCGGATCGATGCGATCACGCGGTCGATCGCCTCGCGCGAGCCCGGCGCGGCCATGCCCGAGCCGATAAGCCCGACGGCCTGCTCGGCCTGGCGCCCGATCGCGGTCAGCCCGTAGCCCGATGCCGTGCTTGCCAGATCGCGGCAGACGCGCTGCGCCGTCTCGCTGTCGCGGCGTTCGGCGGCGCGTATTAGATCCTCCATGCACACCGGCAGCTTGCGGAAGAGATGGCCGATGTCGAAGCCATGGCCGCCCTCGATGGGCCGGCCCGAGACCAGCGACGCCACGATGTCCGGCAGTGCGCCCGCATCGACCGGTTTGTTGAGAACGGCCGACGCACCAAGCGTGAGCAGCGGCGCGAGACGGTCGACGTCTGACTCGCCGGTCAAGATCACGATCGGTCCGTCGTGCAGGCCGCCCGTACGGATGACTCTCAGCAGGTCCTCGCCCGAGCGCGAGCCCTCGAGGTGCAGATCGGAAATCACCGCGTCGAACGGACGGCGGTTGAGCGCGTCGATGGCGTCGTCGACACCCGGCACCGCGGTCAGACCGATGCACGTCTCGCGCAGTCGGTGCGTGAGCAGCAGCCGTTCGGGCTCGAAGTCGTCGACGTAGAGCACGGCGTAGCGCGATGTGTGCTCGGCATGCGTCATGGTTCGGATCTCGTATCGTGAGCGGGGTCGAGCGTCTGCGTCGGTGAAGGCATGGGTCCGCGGTCGTCGCGCAGCGGGTTCCGGCCTGTGGCGATCGCTTCGCCAAAGACCTGCGAGAACTGCTGGAGTGCGTTGCCGGATCGATCAGGATCCGCGTAGAACGTCACCGACTCGGTGCTGACCTGGTGCAAGCTGGATGTGAGCGTGGCGATGGCGACCTGCTCGCCGTACTCCGCAACAGAGAGCGAGGTCTGCGCCGGCCCGCCCGACCACGTCACCGCGTCGTTCGAGGAGGGGCCGGGTTCGGCGATCCGTCCCGGCTGCTGCGTTGCGGTCGCGGCTGACGGCCCGACGCCGATGGTGCTGCCGAGGAACACGATGAGCACGAACGCTCCGACGGCTGCGAAGCCCGCGAATGTTGCGACGGCCCGGCTGTTGAGCCCGAGCAGCATCGACGCGGTCGGAGGTTGATCCGACTCCGGCACTTCCAGGGTGCCGACGCGCGGCGCGGGACGAGATGCCGAGTGAACTGGCGCGCTGACCGGCGTCGATCGGCTAGCCCGGACGGGCTCGCGCACCGCGCCCGCGGTGTTCCCGCCGGGTGTCCCCATGAAGCCGCCCCAGATGGGACGAACCTCCGCGTGGGAATCCGACTTCGTGTTTGAGTCCTGCCCGTGATTCAACTGGTGCTCCCGGCCCCTCAGCTACTCACCGATATCGGCGGGTGGAACCGTTACATGAGCCGCAGCGGTCGCGGACCACGGTCCGATGATCAAGCTAAGCGTGTGTGCCCCATGCCCACTGGATTGGGGTGCCCCTCGCCGGCGGGGCTCGCCAACGCCGGGTTGTCGTCCTACCTTTATGACCCCCAGGCCCCGGCGGCGGTGGCGTCGGCAACGGGGGCTTCAGCCAACCAAACGGAGCCCGACTCGTGAAGATCAAGACCGACGAGATCGCCAGCATCATCAAGCAGGAAATCGAGCAGTACTCCGCTGATCTCGAGGTGTCCGAGGTCGGACGCGTCGTCGAGGTCGGCGACGGTATCGCCCGTGTCTACGGCCTCTCGAACGCGATGGCCGGCGAGCTCGTCTCGTTCGAAACCTCCGAAGGCTCGGTCATGGGCCAGGTCATGAACCTCGAGACCGACACGGTCGGCGCGGTGATCTACGGCGACTACCTCGCGGTGAAGGAAGGCGACCTGGTCAAGAGCACCAGCCGCCTGCTTGAGGTCCCGGTCGGCGAGCAGATGCTGGGCCGCGTTGTTGACCCGCTCGGCAAGCCGCTGGACGACGGCGCCGCGATCAACAACGACATCACACGCAAGGTCGACATCATCGCGCCGGGCATCGCCGAGCGTCAGCCCGTCACCGAGCCGCTGCAGACGGGCATCAAGGCCATCGACGCGATGATCCCGATCGGTCGCGGCCAGCGCGAGCTGATCATCGGCGACCGCAAAACGGGCAAGACCGCCGTAGCCGTCGACGCGATCATCAACCAGAAGCAGTACTGGGGCACGGATGAGGCCGTAGTCTGCATCTACGTCGCGGTGGGCCAGAAGGAATCGACCGTGGCCGGCGTCGTTGAGACGCTGAAAGAGAACGGCGCGATGGACTACACCATCGTCGTCAACGCGGCGAGTTCTGATCCCGCCCCGATGCAGTACGTCGCGCCGTACTCGGGCTGCGCGATGGGCGAGTACTTCATGTGGTCGGGCAAAGAGGCCGGCCAGAAGCTCGCCGACGGCAAGCCCATGCCCAAGCACGCGCTGCTGGTGTACGACGACCTCAGCAAGCAGGCCGTGGCGTACCGCCAGCTGTCGCTGCTGCTCCGCCGCCCGCCGGGTCGCGAGGCGTACCCGGGCGACGTGTTCTACCTGCACAGCCGCCTGCTCGAGCGCGCGACCAAGCTCAGCGATGACAACGGAGGCGGCTCGCTGACCGCACTGCCCGTCATCGAGACGCAGGAAGGTGACGTCTCGGCGTACATTCCCACCAACGTAATCTCGATCACCGACGGCCAGATCTACCTCGAGCCGGAACTGTTCTTCTCCGGTGTTCGGCCCGCGATCAACGTCGGTATCTCGGTTAGCCGCGTGGGCGGCAACGCGCAGATCAAGGCGATGAAGAAGATCGCCGGCTCGCTGCGTCTCGACCTGGCCGCCTACCGCGAGCTCGAGGCCTTCGCCCAGCTCGGCACGGAGCTCGACAAGGCGACCCAGGCCCAGCTCGATCGCGGTGCCCGCATGGTCGAACTGCTCAAGCAGCCGCAGTACGTGCCGCAGGAGGTTGTTGATCAGGTGATCTCGATCTACGCGGGCACGAAGGGGTTCCTCGATCAGGTCGAGATCGGCCAGGTGCCGCATTTCGAGAAGGACATGCTGGCGTACTTCCAGACGGTTGGCAAGCCGGTGCGCGACGCTATCGCCGAGAAGAAGGCGCTCGACGACGAGCTCGTTGGCCAGCTCGAGAAGGCGCTGAACGAGTTTAAGAGCGGCTGGAAGCCGGAAGGCTGATTGCTGTACCAACGGCGACGGCGATTGCGCGCCGAGCGACTTCAACGCATAGATCATGGATTTCTGCGCCGGCTGCCCGTAGACGCGTATCTCATCTGATCACGGCCGATCCGGTCGTGTAGCCCCCGGTGACAAGACGGGGCTCCTTTCATGCTTCCGCGAAGAAATGGCAAGCCAGCCCTCGTCACTCTGGCGATCGGAGTACTGAGCGGTGTCGTGTCTGCGCAGCCGATTCTCATCACTGAGGTCTTTGTGAATCTCGACGAGGTGTCGGACGCAGCTGCCGAAAGGTTTGAGGTGTTCAACCCCTGTCTCGATCCCGTGGACCTCCGTGGGCTGACGATCCGCAATGAAACTGGGGCACCGCACACGATCACCGCGGTTGCTCCGGTGCTCGTTCCGCCTCAGAGCTTCGCCGTTCTGGGCCGCGATGCCGACCCGCTGATCAACGGTGGTGTGCCGGTCGGCTACGAGTATTCCGGCTCGGTCTCGATCAACAACGGCGGCGACTCGATCATCATCGAGCGCGACGGCGAGCTCGTGGACGCGTTCGAGTACGACGGCAGTGATGTTCGGTCTGGGGTGAGCCTGTCGCTTGACCCGTCGCAATCCCTCTCGCCGATCTGCAACGATGATCTCCCAAACTGCTGCGACGCGACGATCGTCCTTTCCGGCACGATGCTCGGCACGCCCGGTGAATTGAACACCGTCTGCGCCGGCGTCGGCATGACGTGCGACCCCGTTGTGCGCGCTTCCGACAGTCTCGCCGATGCGAACGGCGACGGTGCGGTCACCCCAGGAGACTTCAATGCCTGGATTCGTGCGTTCAACAGCTAGACCCCATCCTGCGACCAGAACGGCGACGGGCTGTGCAACCCGAGCGACTTCAATGCCTGCGTCCTGCGTATCAACACGGGGTGCGTGTGACCGAAGTCGATTTCGCGATGGATTTTGGGACGCTGCGGTTCCGCGCACGCGTGCGTTCGCTCGAATCTGCCCGGCTTCGAGATAATTGAGAATCGCAACCAACCGTGCGTCGTGTACCCTCGTATTGGCCGAGTCTCGCGGTCTTGCCGCGCCTTGGTTGGTAGTTGTTCACACGTTCTGCTGTTCCGATGAGTCTCGGCGGGTGCAGCACCAGGAGAAGACAATGAAGAAGCGCGCACTTGCAGCGTGCACGGCATTGCTTTGCGGCTATGCCCACGCGCACCCCGATCACCTCCACATCACCGTTCAGAACCCGGACGCTGTCGCCGAGGTCTACGCGACCGGCGAGCAGATGGTCCTTGAGGCCGAGACGCGGTGGAGCTATATCCACGGCTCGAGCACGTGGGGTCTGACGCAGGACGATCTCCGCCAGATGATGCTCGACCACGAGGTGATCGTCGCCGCTGCGCAGGCGAACGAGCTGCCGTACACCGTGATCGACACGGGCTTTGCCCGGGGCGGTTTCAACGTGATCTTCAACGTGTCGGGCAACATCCCGTCTGGGGCCGCGGCGGCGATCGTTGAAGTCGAGCAGGCCATCGAGTCTCAGTTCACCGATCCGTCGACGTGTGTGGTGAGCTTGTCGTTTCAGTCGCTCCCGCCGGGCATTCTGGGCGGCGCGAGCGTGAACTACGTGAACGTCAACTGGCCCGATGCGCGCGACGGACTTCAGGCCGACAACGACGGCGACGACGCAACGCTCGCGTTCCTCCCGTCGGGGACGACGATCCCGGTCCGGTACAACGAGGGATCGAGCAGCGTCACGAACGAGACCCGCGTGTTCTTCTCGCGGTCCAACTTCAAGGCCACGATCGGCTCGCTCAGCGGGACCGACGCCAACATCACGATCAGCACGAACTTCACCTTCGACTTTGATCCGAGCAACGGTGTGCCGGGCGGCGCGTTCAGCTTCAACGACGTGCTGATCCACGAGGTCGGGCACGCTTTGGGCTTCGTCTCGGGAACCGACTTCCGCAACAACGATATCGAGGTGCTCGATATCTGGCGGTTCACCCGGCTCGACGGCGCCAACGATTTCAATCCGGACACGCTCGCGGAGTTCCAGACGACCCCGCGCACCGCGGACCAGTTCAACACCGACAACGCCAACAGCGACCTCATCTCCGTCGAGTACCGCATGTCCGACGGCACGCCGTTCCAGTCCAGCCACTTCCGAGAGCAGGGCGCCAACATCGGCATCATGGACCCCGCGTTCAGCGGCGGCCAGACGTTCCTCTCCCGCGGCTACTTCTCGCAGGCCGACATCGATCTGTTTGATGCGATCGGCTACGACGTTTCGAGCGTTGATCCAACAATCGTCACGCAGCAGCCGGTCAACCAGACCGTGTGCGAGGGCGAGACCGCGGTCTTCACCGTCGGCGCGACCGGCGAGGACCTCAGCTTCCAGTGGTTCTTCGGCGACGGCCTCTCCTTCACCCCGGTGCCCGGCGGCACCTCGCCCACGCTCACGCTCAACAACCTCTCGACCGCCGATACGTTCAACTTCTACTTCTGCGAAGTCTCGGGCGACGGCGGCACGGTCGATAGCGATCTCGCACTGCTGCTGGTCAACCCGGATCCGGCGATCACGAACCAGCCGAACTCGCAGACCGTTGACGAGGGCGACCCGGTGAGCTTCTCGGTCTCGGCGACCGACGCGGCCAGCTTCCAGTGGCGTCGCGACGGCTCGCCGATAAGTGGAGCGACCTCGAGCACCTTCTCAATCGCAAGCGCCACACCCGCTGACGCCGGCTCATACACCGTCGCGGTCACCAACGACTGCGACACGATTATCTCTTCGGCCGCGACGCTGACGGTGAACCCGGCGACCAGCGACTGCCTCGCCGACGTCAACGGCAACGGCGTCGCCGACCCCGGCGACTTCAACGCCTGGGTGCTCGCCTTCAACAACCAGACCCCGGAGTGCGACCAGAACGGCGACGGGCTCTGCAACCCGGGGGACTTCAACGCCTGGGTCCTGAACTTCAACGCCGGCTGCCCGTAAGCACGCGGCCCGCGATCTGAACAACCGACGAGCCCCGGGCCAGCCGCCTGGGGCTCGTTCTTTGCCGCACCTCCTTGGTGTACACTGTCAAGCGGTGCAGCTCCCAGCCGAGACATTCGAGGCCATCCGGCAGGCGGCCGGCGGTTCAACCGTGTGCGTCACGGGCGGTGCCGGCTTCATCGGCGGGCACGTCGTCAACACGCTCGTCGCGGCGGGCGCTTCGGTCCGCGTGATCGATGATCTCTCGAACAGCTCGCTCGATGCGATCGCGGACGATGTCGAACTCCACGCCGATCGTGTGCGGTTCGTCTACGGCTCGATCCTCGACGAGCGCGCGATCGATGATGCGATCGCCGGGGCCGACGTTGTGATCCACCTGGCGGCGATGGGCTCGGTGCCCCGATCGCTTGAGGAGCCAGAGCGTGCCGTCGCGGTGAACGCCACGGGCACGATGCGCGTGCTGGAGGCCGCGAGGCGTCACGGCGCTCGGCGTGTCGTCTTCGCCGGGTCCAGCAGCGCCTACGGCAACCCCGACAGGTTGCCCTGCGAGGAGTCGTTCCCCGTGCAGCCGCTGAGCCCGTACGCGGCGAGCAAGCTCGCGGCCGAGGAGTTCTGCCGGGCGTGGTCGGCGTCTTTCGGGCTGAGCACCGTGTGTCTCCGGTACTTCAACGTGTTCGGCCCGCGCCAGCGCGCCGACTCGGCGTACGCGGCGGTCGTCGCCGCCTTCGCCGCGCGTCTGCTTGCGGGCAAGCCGCCCATGATCTTCGGCGACGGCGAGCAGAGCCGCGACTTCACCTATGTTGCCAACGCCGTGCACGCGACGTGCCTCGCCGCGTTCAGCCCCGCCCAGCTGACGGGCCAGCCGATCAACATCGGGGCGGGTGCATCGTTCACCGTGAACGATCTTGCGGAGCGGATGGCGGCCAGGCTCGCGCCCGATGCCCCGCCCGCCGAGCACCGCGACGCACGCACCGGCGATGTCCGCGACAGCCTCGCGTCGATCGAACGGGCGGCATCGCTGCTCGGCTACAAACCCATCTTCGGGCTCGACGAAGGGCTCGAGCAGACGTGCGCCTGGTTCACACGGTCACCGACACCCGCCGGCGAGCAGCGAGGGTGAGCCGGCGCGGCGGGATGGTCAGCGGTCTGATCGGGCTTGCCGCGGTCGGGCTCGCCACACGGTTCCGCCTGCGTGGCCGCTACTGGTCCTGGCGGAATGAGACGGCGTTCGGCACGGGCCGACCGGCTTCGAGGGAGGTACGGGCCGCCATCTTGGACTACGGCGCGTGGACCCGGCAAATGCGAAGACTCGGTAAAGCCCGGTCCAAGCCCAACGCCTCCCAGGGTGGTCCCGACACCGCCTAGCGGTACTATCCGGTCCGCAGCGGCGAGACCGTCGACACGAACACGGCTCGTCTCGTTCACGACCAGACAGGCCGATTCACAGCGTGCAAAGGACACAACAGCATGGCCGAGCAATCAGAGCCGTCCGGCAGCTTCGTCAAGGCGTTCATCCCGGGTCTGATCGTCGGCTTCGTCGTGGGCGCGCTCGTCGGTGTGGTCATTACCGCCACCGGCGGCGACGTCGGCAAGCTCGGCGGCAGCAACGATGGCACAACCGTCCGCGAAGGCGAGCGTGCCCCGCGCGACGGGTTGGTTGAGCAGGCCGACAACGCTGTCGAGTCCACCGGCGAGGCGATCGAAGAGGGCATCGACGCCGTCGGAGAGGCTGTCGATGACGCGGGTGAAGCGGTCGAGGATGCCGCCGACGGCGTCCGTGACGCGATCGATGATCGGCTCAACGGCGACGGCTGAACCGAATGACGCTCGACCCGGACCACGCCCGCCGGCTCATCCGCCAGCACGCCGAGACCGCGGCACTGCTCGGTGCCGATGTCGTCCCGGTCTCGGCGAGGTTCGCGGGCGCTGCTCGTGCGACGCAGCCAACTCCGAGGACACCGGCCGGTTCAGGCGATAAGGCACAGCTGCTCGCTGAACTCCGAGAGCGGTACGACGCCGAGGCCCCGCACGCTCCATTCATCAGTGACTTCACCAACGTCGTCTTTCACGACGGCGACCCCGACGCCCGGCTCATGTTTGTCGGCGAAGCACCCGGCGCCGACGAGGACAAGCAGGGCGTGCCATTTGTGGGCCGAGCGGGCCAGCTGCTCAACAAGATGATCACCGCCATGGGGCTGTCCCGGGAAACGGTCTACATCGCCAACGTTCTGAAGGTCCGCCCGCCGAACAACGCGACGCCCACGCCCGATGAAATCGAGGCGAGCAAGCCCTTCCTCATCGAGCAGATCGAGATCGTTCGGCCCGAGGTCATCGTCGCCCTGGGTCTGCCGGCCGCGAAGTGCCTGCTGGGCGTCAGCGATTCCATGGCCAAGCTCCGCGCTCGCTTCCATGCGCTCGAGCTGCCGAGCGGAACGACTATCCCTGTGATGCCGACATACCACCCGGCATATCTGCTGCGGTCGTACACCGCTGAGAACCGGGGCAAGGTCTGGAGTGATCTGCAGATGGTCATCGAGCAGCTCGGGCTGCCAGCCGCGACCTGATCCGGCTGTCGCAACGCACCGCTCGTCACTCTCACGCTCGCGCCCGAGCGCCAAACCGAATTTTGTGCGACGTGGACGCAACCCGTCGATCGCGTGTGCGAACCTGTTCTCGGCGACGCTGAGCGGAGCCGCGAAACACGACCCCCACGAGACCTGGCGTTCGGCACGGTGCTGAACGCTGGGTTTTTTTGTGTGCCTTACGGAGTGCCGCTTTCCCCGGGCTGCTTCCAGCCCATCGCGGTCTGCTGAGGCGTGTCGCCTTCAACGATTCGTAAGCCGGGCGTCGACGCACGAAGCTGCTTCAGCAACCGGCCGCCGATACAAACGCGCAGAACGGCGTCGCCGTCGTCCGAGTACTCCCGATCCATCACCTCGCCACGCGATTCGAGCACGCTGATCGCGCGCGACTCCCGCAGCGGCACGCGCACCGTGACCTCCGTCGGCATGCCGAGCACGGCCGCGCGCAGCCGGTCGCGCAACGCATCGAGCCCGCTGCCCTCACCACCGATCGCAGAGATCGGGAGCGCCTCCGGCAGCCGACGCTGCCAGACCAACAGCTCGCGGTTGTCCTTCAGCCGGTCGACCTTGTTGAGCAGCACGAGCCGCTCGGGCTCGACAAACGCCGCCCCTTCGCTGCCCGCGCCCCGCTTCGCCTCGCGGTCCTCGGCGGCCCGCACCTCTTCGAAAAGCTCGTCGAGCGTCCGCATCACCTCGCGGTACTGAAGATCCGCCGACGGATCGCTTACATCGAGAACGACCAGGAGAAGGTCCGCGTGCGTTGCCTCTTCGAGTGTCGCGCGGAACGACGCGACCAGGTTGTGCGGCAGATCGCGCACAAAGCCCACGGTATCGCTCAGCATCGCGGTAGTGCCGCCGCCGAGGTCCCACTCGCGCGTGCGTGTCATGAGTGTCGCGAAGACGCGGTCGTCCGCGTACGCGCCGCCGCGCGTCAGCGTGTTGAACAGCGTGCTCTTGCCGGCATTCGTATAGCCCACGAGCCCGACCGTCAGGTGCTCCTGATTCCGCGACATGACGCTGCGACGCTTCCGGCTTTGGATCTCCTTGAGCTCACGCGTCAGCATGGACTTGCGCCGCTGCACGAGCCGCCGGTCGATCTCCAGCTGCTGCTCGCCCGGTCCGCGCGTGCCCACGCCGCCGGGCGAACCGCCGACGATCCGCTCGAGGTGGGACCACATCGCGCGGAGCCTCGGATACGTGTACTCCAGCTGGGCGATTTCCACTTGCAGCTTCGCCTCGTGCGTCGTCGCCCGGCTGGCGAAGATGTCGAGGATCACCTCGCTGCGGTCGAGGACCTTGCGTTCGACGTGCCGCTCGATCGCCGCGATCTGCTTCGGGCTCAGCTCGTGGTCGAAGATGACGGTCGACGCCTCGACCATCTGGCACAGGTTCTTCAGCTCGTCGAGCTTGCCCGAGCCGATGTACGTGCCGGACTCCGGCTTCTGCCGGTGCTGCTCGAGCTCGCCGACCACGACCGCGCCGGCCTGCTCGGCAAGGCTCGACAGCTCGCCGAACGGGTCGCGCTCGTCATACGTGTCACCCGGCAGCCGCACCGCCGCCAGCACCGCACGCTCCGACTCGATCTTCAGCTGTTCCCGCTCGGCCAAGCAGCCCTCCTCGTGGCTTGTGTTCGCAAGGGCAATCGTAGCAACGGCATACGATTCGCCATGCTCGTGCTCGGGATCGAAAGCAGCTGCGACGAGACCGCCGCCGCCGTCGTTGAAGACGGCCGGCGCGTGCGAAGCTCCGTCGTTGCCAGCCAGCACGACATCCACGCCGAGTACGGCGGCGTCGTGCCCGAGCTCGCCAGCCGCGCGCACGCCGAGCGGATCACGCCGATCGTCCGGCAGGCAATAGCGGAAGCCCATGTCTCGCTCGCAGACATCGATGCGATCGCCGTCGGCCACCGCCCGGGGCTGATCGGCGCGCTGCTCGTCGGCGTCTCGGCGGCCAAAGCGCTCTCGTGGTCCCTCGGCAAGCCGCTCGTCGGCGTTGATCACGTGCACGCGCACCTGTGGGCCGGCCTGCTCGACACGGACGCGCGTATCGACGACCTCTTCCCCGCGGTCGGCCTCGTTGTCAGCGGCGGACACAGCTCGATCTATCGAGCGGAAACCCCGACCGATCTCGTTCGGCTCGGCGCGACAATCGATGACGCGGTCGGCGAGGCGTACGACAAGGCCGCCGCGATCCTGGGCCTGCCGCACCCCGGCGGGCCGCGGATCGACGCGCTCGCATCAGAGCCGCACGCGGATGATCGTGCGGTCGAGCTGCCGGTGAGCCGGCTCGGCAAGAAGTCGCTCGACTTCAGTTTCAGCGGCCTCAAGACCGCGCTGCTCTACGCTGTCCGCGGCGTGCCTGGGAGAGACGGCGTCTTCCCGAATGAAGCCGGCGATCTGTCGCCCGAGCGCCAACGGAATCTTGCGGCGTCTTTCCAGCGGGCCGCGTGCCGGGCTGTTGTTCTCAAGCTCGGGCGGACGATCAAGCAGTGGGCGGGCGACCCGCCGCGGGCGCTGATCGTGGGCGGCGGCGTGAGCGCGAATTCTCGGCTCCGCCGAGAGCTTCAGGAGTTTGCGAGCGCGCACGACCTCCGGCTCATCCTGCCCGAGCTGCGCTACTGCGTCGACAACGCCGCGATGATCGCGGGCCTTGGTGCGCAGCTGCTGGCGACGCGGGGCCCCAACGATCTCACGCTCCGCGCGATGCCAACCACCGCATGCTGAGCGGGCGCGAACTCATCCAGCCGATCTTCGTTCCAGATCCGCACCCCGCGTCCCTGGATGCCGAGGCTCTGCTAGACCAGTGCACGATCACGCGCAACCGCGCGACCGGCCCGGGTGGGCAGCACCGCAACAAGGTCGAGACGCACGTGACCGTGACGCACGACGCCACGGGCGTGTCGGGGCAGGCCGGCGAGCGCCGGAGCCCGGAGGTGAACAAGCGCAGCGCGATCCGGCGGCTCAGGGTGGCGCTCGCGATCGCTTGCCGAGCGCCGGTGCCGATCGGCGAGATCGGCTCGCCCATGTGGCGTTCGCGCGTGCGCGGCGGCAGGATCGCGCTCAACGAGCGACACCGCGACCTCCCAGCCATGCTCGCGGAGGCGTTGGACGTCGTTTACGCCGGCGGGCTCGACCTCAAGCGGGCGTCGCTGCGGCTCCAGTGCACCACAAGCCAGCTGATCAAGCTGATCGCGAAGGAGCCCTCGGCGATGGCGGCGCTGAATGCGGCACGCCAGGCTCGCGGCGATCGGCCCCTTCAACCACGGTAAAAAACAGCCCCGTCAACGCTGACGGGGCTGCCTTCGCGAGACGTCTGATGTTTGGTACGCTGCCTTAGCGGCGGCGACGCGCGGCGGTCAGGCCGCCGAGGCCGAGCAGCATGGCCGAAGCCGGTGCCGGGATGGCAACGAGCTCGAACGTGTGATGCAGATCTT
>JBCBMF010000063.1:0-13614 GCA_039822905.1 Planctomycetota bacterium | reverse complement strand
AGCACACCGAGATCGGCGGCTTTCCTGATCTCGTCGAGATTCGCGGTATCAACGTAAAGCTCCATCGGATTCCCCTGGTTTGCTTGCGGAAGGCCAGTCTAGTCCGCAGTGATCTCGTCGCGTTGCGGCAGCAGCGTGTGGAGCTCTCGCCGCATGATCTTGCCGGTGGGGTTCCGCGGCAGTGCTTCGACGATGTGGACCTCGCGAGGGCACTTGTAGCCGGCTAGATGCTCGCGGCACCACGAGCGAAGCTCATCGGTTGTCACCGACTTGCCCTGTTCGAGCTCGACAAACGCGATCACGACCTCGCCGCGGATCGAGTCGTGGACGCCGCACACGCCGGCTGCCGAAACAGCGTCGTGCTTGATGAGCACCTCCTCCACCTCACGGGGGAACACGTTCTCGCCGCCGACGATGATCATCTCTTTCAGCCGACCCGTGATGAACAGGAATCCGTCGTCATCGATCCTCCCGATGTCACCGGTCCGCATGAAGCCGTCGGCGTCGATGGCCTTCGCTGTCGCCTCCGGATCCCGGTAGTAGCCCCGCATGATGTTCGGGCCTCGCATGCGGATCTCGCCCTCGGCGTTGGGCCCGAGCACGGCCTCTGTTTCCGGGTCGGCAATGCGTTGCTCGACGCCGGGCAGCGGCGGTCCGACGGAATACCGCTTGCGCCGACCGGGCGTGCAGCAGTGCGTCGCGGGCGACATCTCGGTCATGCCGTACCCCTCGCAGATTGTCTTGCCGAACTTCTCTTCGAAGCGTTCGAGTACAGCATCGGGCAGCGGCTCACCGCCCGAGACCAAAAGCCGCATGTGCGCGACGTCTTCAGGCGATGCGTCCTTGCTCATCGCGAGCGCGTTGTACATGGAGGGGATTCCCACGAACGCGGTCGCGCCGTGCTCGCGCATCAGCTGCAGGATTTTCTTCGCGTTGAATCGCGCGGTGTAGACCACCCCGCCACCGACCGTAAGCGGCGTGAGCGTGAGCTGCGTCACACCGAAGCTGTGGAACTGTGGGAGGACGCCGAGAAACACATCCCGCTTGCTGATGCCCATGCCGCCGATGCCCTGCCGGATGTTCGCCGACAGGTTGCCGTGTGTCAGCATCACCCCTTTCGGCAGACCTGTGGTGCCCGAGGTGTAGAGCAACATCGCGAGTTCGTCATCCGACGCGGTGGCCGGCCACCGCAGCTCCGGCATCGACTTAAAGTTGATGCGGTCGAGCCGCAGGAGACCCACGCCCTCCGGCTCGTAGCCCAGATGGTCGAGCATCGGCTGGACCGTGATCACGGTGTCGACGCCGCTGTGCTCGATCACGTATGCGAGTTCCGCTCGCTTGAGCAGGTAATTGAGCGGGACGATCGCTTTGCCGACCATCCAGGAGGCGAGCGCCGCGATGGGAAACGCACCGCTCGTCGGCAGCAGCAGCCCGACGCGTGGGGCCGACGACACCCGCTCGATCTCGGCCGCGGTGTGCAACGCCGCAACGAGCACCTCGGCACCGCGATACGATCGGGCGTCGTCCGTGATCACGCACTGCCGTGCCCTCGTGACGAGAGAGCGGAGAATCGGCCAATGAACACTCATGGCGTGCTTGCCTCCTTGCGAACCGAGCCCGACCGGCGTGCTTCTCGCCGATCGCTAGATTATTGCTCCCGCCGCCGCGGTGCCGATCGCGTTTCTATGGAGAACTTTCGCACGTTGTCCGGCATCGCCCTGACCCTGGTCATGCTCCTGGTATCGGCAATCCTCACCGGGTGTACCTCGCCAAATGGTCATCGGTTTGAAAGCCAAAACAGAGCGCACGAGCGGACCATCGCGTCGCCGCCGGACCACGAGCGAGCCTTCCGGAACGGCGACTATCGCGATGCGGCCCGGCTCGCGTCGCAGACCCCTCGCCGCGACGAGCGAGCCAGACTGATCGAAGGTATGGCGCGGGCCGAGCTCGGCGAAACAGAGCGTTCGATGGCGCTGCTGCGTCCGCTGCTGCGGTCATCGGACGATCCCATCCGTGGCCGGGCCGCAGCGACGCTCGGGCTCATCGAACAGTCGCGAGGAAACGCGGCCGAGTCTTCGCGGCTCCTTGAGATCGCGGCCGATCTGCTCACCGGAAGTGACAGCGACTGGGCCGCTCGCTACGCCGCGCAGTCGCGGGACAGCCGTCCGGGGTCGGCTGCCTCGCGCCCCATTGCCGCCAACGCGGCGGCGGCACTCGGCGACTACGAGATTCAGTTCGGCTCTTTCTCGACCCAAGCACGAGCGCAGCGGCACGCACAAGCCGTGACCCGTCTCACGCGCACAACGGGCCTCGATGCTCCACGCGTCGAGTCCGTCCAACGCGGCGGACGCACGCTCTACGCCGTCCGAGCCGGGTCGTTCGGCACTCGCTCGGCGGCGGTCGATGTTGCATCCCGGCTCAATACCGACACAGCGATTGTGCGCACAAACTGACGGAACCGCGGGCGGAGTCATGCGTCAGTCGCTTCAGGCGATGCACATGTCCGCCGGGAGCGCCGTATGAACAAAGCAGCCTTCGTCTGTTGTGGTGTGATGGCGTGTGTGCAGGGCGCTGGCGTCTGCCTGGCCCAGGGCGAGCCCCCTGCTGAACCGGCGGAAACCCCCGCAACGATCGCGGTCGGTCCCGTTGCCGAGGTTGAACGCGATGTCCGGAAGATCTTCTCGCAGTTCTTCAAACGCACCCGCAGCGAGATCTCTCATCAACGCGGCTGGGAAGAATTTCAGCGCTTCGCGAACGACGACCGGATCTACCCGCTCCTAATCGAGCTGTTTGAGCGGCAGCCAACCAACGTTCGCAATGATCTCACGCAGTTCTTCGCCGAGAACGCCGGGGTGCACGCACAGACCGTCGTCGCCTGGGTCGCGGTCTTCGAGGACGGCGACTCGCATCGCGCACACGCCAACGCCACGCTGCAAGGTCTTGTCGGTGACGGCGAACCGAGCGACGGGGCGCAACGGGTCATCGCGGCAGGTCTGAAATCTGGCGATGACGGCCCGATCAACCGAGCGGCTGGCTTGGTGCAGCGGTTCGGCTTGCTGCGAGCCGTACCCCTCCTCGCGCAAGCGCAAGCCCAGCCCCGAAACAGCGGCGGCCAGGGCGTTCGGACGGGCGCACTCGCACAGATCGTCGTCGGCACGCAGCAGGCCTTCGTCGCCGACCTCACGCCTGTTGTTGCCGCGAATGCCGTTGGTTTCCAGCCGACGATCGGCGTCGTCTCGAGCGGCACGGTCCTCCGTGTGATCGATGCCGTCGTCTACGAGTACCGCACCGATGTGCACCAGATCCTCGTCGACATGACCACAACCGCGTCCGGGGAGCCAACCGGCCATCTGGGCTACGACGCCGCGGCTTGGCACGACTGGTACGCGCGTGTGCTTGAACCGAGGCTCGAGGCCGAAGACGCCGACGGCTAGCCGAACGCGATGACTGTTGCCGACGCGAACGTCTCGGTATGCGTCATCGAGCAGAGCCACCATCGGACACCGCGATGATCCGCGACTTCCGCTGCTCGCCCCGAGAGAGCGATCGACGGAGCGCCCGCCTCGTTTGACGTGATCTTGATGTCGGTCCAGGCGATCCCACCGGCCCAGCCGGTACCGAGGGCCTTCAGCACGGCTTCTTTCGCTGCAAACCGAGCCGCGAAGCGTTCATGCGATCGTTCTTCGCCGGAGCGGATTGCCTCCGCCCGCTCTACGTCCGCAAAGCAACGCGAAAGAAATCGTTCGCCGTGCTTCCGGATCGAGTCGGCGATTCGCTGTACTTCGACGAGATCAGTGCCGAGCCCGATCGGCGCGGTCATCCCTCGTCGTCCGCAGCATCTGCCGGGGCTTCGCTCGCGACCAGGACCTTGGCGGGCCTGAGCACGCGTTCTCCCAGCATGTAGCCGACCTGAAACACCTGCGCAATCCGGCCGGGCTCGACGCCTTCCATCGGCATCTGGCTCACGGCTTCGTGCTCGCCGGGGTTCAACTCGTCACCGGCTTCGGGCTTGATGGGTGTCACGCCCTGCATCTCGAGCGCCCGCAGCAGCTCGGCCTTGACCATTTCGACGCCGCCGAGGATCTGCTCGGCCGTGCCGCCCGCGTCCTTTTGCTGCAGCGCCAGCTCGAAGTTGTCGAGCACGGGCAGCAAACCCGTCACGACCGCTGTCACACCCTGCTTTCGTGCCTCGATCTCGTTGTTCGCGGCGCGACGCTGGAAGTTTTGGAAGTCGGCAAGCGATCGCAACGCGCGGGCCTCGGCGTCTTCCAGCTTGGCCTCGAGCTCGGCGACACGCCCGTCATCCGGGTCGATGTCCAGATCCCACTCCTGCGGCAAGTCCTTCTCGTCGAAGCCGTCGTTGTCGAGCGAATCGTCGTGCTGGTGTTCGGTGTCGTTGCTCATGGTTGTGACTCATCCACCCAGGAAATCGCGGACGCGGTTGAGGAAGCCGTGCGATTCGGGCAGCACGCTCTTGTCCTCGGTCTCGGCGAACTCGCGGAGCAGCTTCTCCTGCTGCTTGGTCAGCTTCTTCGGGATCTCGATCTTGGTGATCATCACGAGGTCGCCGCGCCGGCCGCTCCGCAGGTTCGGCAAACCTTCTCCCGATACGCGGAAGATCGCGCCGGGCTGCGTGCCGCTGGGCACATTCAGTTCGTGCTTGCCTTCGAGCGTCGGCACGTCGATCTTCGCGCCGAGCGCCGCCTGCGAGAAGCCGATCGGCATCTCCAAGAGCAGGTGATCGCCCTCGCGCTCGTACAGCTCGTGGTCTGCGACGCGGACAACGACATGCAGGTCGCCGCGAACGCCCTCGCCGCTGGGCGACTGCTCGGGCGCGGGTGGCTCGCCCTCGGCCTGCACGCGAATGACCTGGCCATCGCTGATGCCCGCGGGAACTTTCACCCCGAGCGACCGCTTCTTGCTCACCCGGCCCTTGCCGTGGCAGCTCTCGCACTTGTCCTTGACGATCGTGCCCCGGCCCCGGCAGTTCGGGCAGGCGGTCACCATGCGGAACATGCCGCCGAGCCCGGCCTGCTGTACTTTTCCTTGGCCGCCGCAGGTCGCGCATTGCTCGGGCGTCGAGCCGGGCTTCGCGCCGCTGCCCGTGCAGGTGTCGCACACGTCGAGCCTTGTGAACTCGACGTCGGTCTCGGTGCCGGTGAGGCAGTCCTTCAGCTCGATCTGGATCTCGGTCTCGAGGTCGTACCCCCGCGCGACGCGTCGGCCACCGCGTCCGCGTGCCTGTCCTCCGAAGCCGCCGCCGCCTCCGAAGATGTCGTTGAACATCGAGAAGATGTCGTCGACGTTCATGCGGCTGAAGTCGTGCGTCGCCGCGCCCCGCCCGCGGAGCCCGTCGTGGCCGTACTGGTCGTAGACCTGCCGCTTCTGGTCGTCGGACAGGACCTCGTACGCCTCGGCCGCCTCCTTGAACGCGGCCTCCGCCTCGGCATCACCCGGGTTCCGGTCCGGGTGATGCTTCATCGCCAGCCGGCGGTACGCCCGCTTGATCTCGTCGGCATCGGCGGACTTCTCGACGCCGAGGATCTCGTAGTAGTCGCGGGTGGTGGGCATGCCGATCAGCTGTCCTCTCCGGTCAGTTCCCACGCGCCTCGCTTGAGCACCTCGACCTCGCTGACTTCACCTTCGTCCTTGAAGTCGATGTCGACGATCTGTTCGACATGCTTCTCGGCGAGGCCGTGGAGCTTCCATCGCGCGTAGATGTCGTCGATTTGCGCGATGAGGCCGCGCGTGACGGGCATGACGCTTGTTGCGTAATGGGAGACTGTCCCTCCCGCATGGAACTCGAGCATGGCTTCGGCCATGTCCCGGTCGTGGTCGGGGAGAAGGGCTTCGAGAAAGGGCTGGGTATCAGTCATGAAGCGAGCCGCCCGGGCTTCCCCGAACGGCTCATGAAACTCATCTCAACTCGATTAAGCCGTCGCGCCGGCGACCTCCTCGGCATCCTCCTTGAGGTCAGTCACCAGCACATCGGTCGTGAGCATCAGGCCCGAGACCGAGGCGGCGTTGATCAGGGCCTGCTTGGCGACCAGCGCCGGATCGATGATGCCGGCCTTGACGAGGTCGACGTAATCGCCCGTCGCGGCGTTGAGGCCCGTGTCGCCTTCCTCGTCCTTGACGGTCTCGACCGCAAGGTCGCCGTCGAAGCCGGCGTTCTCGGCGATCTGGCGGAGCGGGGCCTCGACGGCGCGGGCCACGATCTCGAAGCCGAACTTCTCGTCGCCCTTGGCCTTTTTGGCGCCGGCCATGATGGCCTCCTGGGCCCGGAGCAGCGCGACGCCGCCGCCCGGGACGTAGCCCTCCTTGGCCGCTGCACGCGTGGCGTGCAGCGCATCGTCGACCATGTCCTTGCGCTCTTTCATCGCGACCTCGGTCGCTCCGCCAACGTTGATGATCGCGACGCCGCCGGTGAGCTTGGCGAGCCGCTCGGCCAGCTTCTCGCGGTCGTAGTCGCTGGTCGACTTCTCACGCTGGGCCTCGATCTGCGAGACGCGGGCCTGCACGTCGGCCTTCTTGCCGGCGCCCTGGATAATCGTGGTGTCGTCCTTGGTGACGACGATCTTCTTGGCCTTGCCGAGCTCGCTCAGCTCGACCGACTCGAGCGAGCGGCCCAGGTCCTCGGAGAAGAACGTGCCGCCGGTGAGGGCGGCGATGTCGCCCAGCATCTGCTTGCGGCGGTCGCCGAAGCCCGGGGCCTTGACGGCCGCGACCTTGAGCGTGCCACGCAGACGGTTGATGACGAGCGCTGCCAGCGCCTCGTTCTCGACGTCCTCGGCGATGATGAGCAGCGGCTTGCTGCCGCCGGCGATCTTGTTGAGCAGCGGAAGCAGGTCGGCCATGTTGCCGATCTTCTTCTCGTGGATGAGGATCAGGCAGTCCTCGAGCACGCACTCGGCTGTCTTCGGATCGGTGAGGAAGTACGGCGACAGGTAGCCCTTGTCGAACTGCATGCCCTCGACGAAGTCGAGCGTCGTCTCGGCGGACTTGCCGTCCTCGACCTCGACCACGCCCTCGTGGCCGACCTTGTTGATGGCCTCGGCGATCAGCTCGCCGATCTCGGCATCGTGGTTGGCCGACACGGTCGCGATCTTCTTGTAGTCGGCCTTGCCCTTGCAGGGGGTGGCGAGCGCATCGATCGCGTCGGCGGCGGCTTCGGCGGCGGCGTTGATTCCGCGCTGCAGGTGAACCGGGTTTGCGCCCGAGGTCACGAACCGCATACCCTCCGTGAAGATTGCCTGGGCGAGCACGGTGGCCGCGGTGGTGCCGTCGCCCGCCTTGTCGGCGGTCTTCTTGGCGACCTGGTGCACCATCTTCGCGCCCATGCTCTGGAAGGGCTCGGGCAGCTCGACTTCCTTGGCGACGCTCACGCCGTCCTTCGTGACCGAGGGGCCGCCGAAGGACTTGTCGATCACAACGTGCCGGCCGCTCGGGCCCATGGTGACCTTGACCGCGTCGGCGAGGCGATCGACGCCTTTCTTCAGCTCGGCAAGGGCGGAATCGTCGAACATCAGCTGCTTCTGACCCATTGGTGCTCTCCGTCTGATCGTCGCCGATGTGTCTCGGCGGTGTGTCTTTGCTGCTGCCGGCACTGTCGTGCTCGGCGGATCTACTTGCTCTCGGTGCGATGGGCTTCCAGCCCGTCTCTACCGTTCCTTCTTTCTCCAGACGGGCGAGACGCCCGTCCCACCATGAAACTAGGCCGCGGTTGTCCATTCGCCGTAGCCCGCGCGAGCGGCGGCGTCTCCTGCGTACTCATCGAACGCCTCGCGAAAGGCGGGCGTGTCGTAATTCTTCCAATCCCCCACCGCCCCCTTGCGGTAGAACTGGTCGGGGCGTTCGGTCTCAAAGCCGGCCTTCGTGTTGCCGCCCGAGTCGATCGGCGCGGCCTGCGACGCGTCGAGCGCGAGGAACTCGAACATCCGCTTCAACTCACCGGCCGTGTCGGCGTGCAGCCGTTCGTACCGAAGCTCGAGCAGCGGCGACTCGTACCGCTCTTTCGCATCAAGATCATCCCGGAGCCGCTTGGCCCACTGGTTCGCAACGAACCCAACCCATCGCTTCTGCGCGAGCAAGTCGCGTGCCGTCTCGAAGCACGATTCGGGCGGGCTCGCGTTGTACCGCTCGGCGTAGGGCATGAAGAAGTCGCGGATGCCCTCGCTCCAGTGCTTGATGTTGAAGCCGGGCTTGAGGCGAAGGTAGTGGTACGTGTAGCTCACCACCACATCACGCCCATCTCGCACGAGCCACATCGTCGGAGCACCCGGCAGGACCTCGGCCAGCCCGCGCGGCGAGCGGTCGCCGAGCACGGTCGCGTTCGGGTTCTCGCGTAGGTTGCAGAGCAGCACCTTGCGGACGAGATCGTGCACGGCATCGGTCGCGATGGTGCGGTAGGGCTCGCCGTGGCCCTTCTGGTGCGGCGCGCTCGTGAACTGGTCGAGCGCCCAGCCGAAAGTGTTCAAGAAGTACTCGCCGTCGCACCTCACTTGGGGATGCAGGTTGAGCAGGTTGTTCACCCAGTTCGTGCCCGACTTGCCGAAGCCGCATACGAAGAAGAACCGGTACTCGGTCTCCTTGCCGTCGACGAGCGTCCGCATCCGCCAGGGCTCCTGCACGCCCGAGGCATCGCGCATGGCGCGCGAGAGGCCCCGGGCCTGAAGCCGTTCGGGCGCGAAGCGCCGCAAGCTGTCACGGACGGTGGTGAACACGATCGCTCGGTGCCTTTCCGCTTAGCCGATCACGCCGAGCAGCTCGCTCTCGCGGACGATCAGGTGCGTCTCGCCCTTGATCTCCACCTCGCTGCCCGCGTACTTGCTGTAGACAACGGTGTCGCCCTTCTTGACCTGGAGCTGCGCGGTGGTGCCGTTGTCGAGCCGCTTGCCGGGACCCACGGCCACGACCGTGCCCTGGATCGGCTTCTCCTTGCTCGACTCGGGCAGGTAGAGGCCCGACGCGGTCATGGTCTCCGGGTCCTGCGGCTTGACGAGGACGCGGTCTTCGAGTGGTTTGACTGCCATTGATTTATCCTCCGGAAACTCGGTCAGGACCGACTTCGGACGCGGCCACGACTTCAAGGTCATCTACATCAAATTCACTACAGAAAGCTTCGATCATTCGATCGCGAGTCGGCTTCCCATCATGGATACGGTCGGGACTGATGCCGCCTTCCCACTCAAACTTACGTCTGATCCAAGTACTATTCGTTCTTGAACCATCTCTCGCGTGGACAGTTCCGACATATCGAAATCCAGGGGCATTGCTCAGCTTCTCGCCGACGATGTCAAAGTGAACACGACCGACGATCTCGTTGGAATCAGGCGATCGCAGTTCGATGCACCACGGATGCTTAACGGGCTCCATTTAGAACCCCATCCCGCCCATGCCAGGCATGCCGCCCATACCACCCATGCCTCCCATTCCGCCCATGCCACCCATCGGGTCCATGCCGGCGCCGGCACCCGCGGGAGCTGCCTCCTCCGGCTCGGGCTTGCTGGTCACGATGCAGTCGGCGGTCAGCAGCACGGTCGCGACGCTCGCGGCGTTCTGCAGGGCGAGGCGGTCGACCTTGGCCGGCGTGATGACGCCAGCTTTGATCAGGTCCTCGAAGGTGTCCGTGAGCGCGTTGTAGCCCATCGAGCCCTCGTGCTCCTCGACCTTGGCGGCGATGACCGAGCCCTTCGCGCCGGCGTTGTCGGCGATGGTGCGGAGCGGGACCTCGAGCGTGTTGTACACGACATTCAGGCCCGCGGCGAAGTCGTACTTCGCGTGGCCGATGTCGTCGGCGGTCACGTCGTCGGCCTTGCCGAAGACGGCCTTCCACTCCTTGATCTTCTCGATCGCCGAGCGGGCGCGGATGTAGCTGGTGCCGCCGCCGGGGACGATGCCCTCGTCGAGCGCAGCCCGCGTCGCGTGCTTGGCGTCCTCGACGCGGTCCTTCTTCTCCTTCAGCTCGGCTTCGGAAGCCGCGCCGATCTCGATCGTCGCGACGCCCTTGGTCAGCTTGGCGAGCCGCTCCTCGAGCTTCTCGCGGTCGTAGTCGCTGGTGGCGTTGTCGATCTCGCGGCGGATCTGGTCAACCCGCGAGTCGATGTCCTTCGCGTCGCCGGCGCCCTGCACGATCGTCGTGTTGTCGTTGTCGACCGTGATCTTCTTGGCAAGGCCCAGCTGGCCGATCTCGACGGTGTCGAGCTCGGTGCCGAGGTCCTTCATGATCGGGTCGGCGCCGGTGAGCACGGCGATGTCCTGGAGCATGGCCTTCCGGCGGTCGCCGTAGCCCGGGGCCTTGACGGCGCAGATCTGGAGCGTGCCGCGGAGCTTGTTGATCACGAGCGTGCTGAGCGCCTCGCCCGTGACGTCCTCGGCGATGATCAGCAGGGGCTTCTTGGCCTCCATCACCTTCTCGAGCAGCGGCACGAGCTTGGTGATGCTGTCGATCTTGTCCTCGTGCACGAGGATGAGGCACTTCTCGAGCTCGACCTTCATTTCGTCGGCGTTGGTCACGAAGTTCGGGCTGAGGAAGCCGCGGTCGAACTGCATGCCCTCGACGACCTTGACGATCGAGTCGAGGCTCTTGCCCTCTTCGATGGTGATGACGCCGTCCTGGCCGACCTTGTCGAAGGCCTGGGCCATGAGCTTGCCGACCTCGGCGTCGTTGTTGCCTGAGATCGTCGCAACGTTCTGCACATCCTTGGTGGTGCTGATCGGGGTCGCCATCGAGTCGATCTCGGCGGCCACGGCCTCGACGCCCTTCTTCATGCCACGGACGAGCGCGTTGGCGTCGACGCCGGCGGCGATGTACTTCAGGCCCTGGCGGAAGAGAGCCTCGGCGAGAACGGTGGCGGTCGTGGTGCCGTCGCCTGCGTCATCGGATGTCTTGCTGGCGGCCTGCTTGACGAGCAGGGCTCCCATGTTCTCCGCCTTATCGGCGAGCTCGATGTCGTCGGCGACGGTCACGCCGTCCTTGGTGACCTTGGGCCCGCCCCAGGACTTGTCGAGCACCGCGGTTCGGCCGCGGGGGCCGAGGGTGCTCTTGACGGCTTTGGCGAGTTTCTCGACGCCGGCGAGCAGGGCCTGGCGTGCATCCGTATCGAAGGTGAGCTCTTTGGCTGCCATGGAACGCTTCTCTCCGCTTGGGGCCGGGCGACTGCCTCGGGCCGGGTGCGTTGGGATAGACCTATCGGTGCAGGCCAGTTGGCAAAGCCTGTGCCAGCGGCGATCGGGGCACTTCACGAGCCAGGAGCGCACACAGGCCGCGGTGCGCGTGACACGGTGCGCCGTACCCCGGATGCCCGCCTGCCAAGCTGGCAGGCCGTTCCAGATGATGGGTATCCGACGCCGATACCCGCGACATGGGCTACGATCGCAGCATGCCGACGCTCGCAGCGACCGACTTGGGCAGCTATCTGCCGCTGGCCATCATCATCCTGATGGCGATCACTTTCGCAGTAGCGAACATCGTGGGCACGACCGTGCTCGGGCCGAGGCGTGAGGGTGCCGTCAAGGGCATCCCATACGAGAGCGGCATGAACCCGGTGGGCACCGCCCGCAAGCGCTTCAACGTGCGGTTCTACCTCATCGCCATGGTCTTCCTCGTCTTCGACGTCGAGATCGTGTTCCTCTACCCGTGGGCAGTGACGTTCCCGAACATCGATTTCCAGGCACCGGGGGCCGCCGAGTGGCTAGTGCGGATTCTCTTCTTCATGTTCACCACCGTGATCGCATACTTGTACGGATTCCGCAAGGGTGTGTTCAAGTTTGACTGATCTCCGAATGGGTCTGCGAGCGAGGCTGGTCGCGGCCGGTGTGGCGGCGGCGTGCGCGACCCTGCTGGTCACGGCCTCGCTTCTCAAGGCGGACGACGCCGGCCACGGCACGCACGAGCAGCTCGGCCTGCCCGCGTGCGGCTGGGCGCTCTCGTTCAACTCGCCCTGCATGACCTGCGGCATGACGACGGCTTTCACGCACGCGGCGGACGGCAACCTTTGGCAGTCCTTGGTCACCCAGCCGATGGGTATGCTTCTCTCGGTTGGGACCGCGGCGGCGTTCTGGCTCGGGCTGTTCGTCGCCGTCACCGGGTCCCGCCTCGGCGAGCACCTCGCCCGGCTGCTGACGACGCGGACGCTCGTCATCGCGGCAACACTCGGAGGCGCAGCATGGGTCTACAAGCTGATTGTCTGGGACGGGGCGGCGTGACTCGACGCTGTGCCGCGTTGGTGGTGCTCACGCTCGTCGGCATGCAATCGGGATGCGAGATCGTCGCGTTCCCTTTCTTCGCGTACAACGAGTTCCAGAAGACGCAGTCAACCATGGTTCCCGCGGAGTACGCCGGCCTCGATGGCCAGAGCTTCGCCGTGCTCGTCTCGGGCGACCGAGGGCTGCACGCCGACTTCCCCGGCATCGTGCCGCAGATCACCAACCAAGTTTCGGAACGTCTTAAGGCGGAGACCAAAGCGACGGGCTACGTGCCCGCGCAGGCCATGCTCCGCTACCAGTACGAGAATCCGGGCTGGTCTGCGATGGCGTTCAGCGAGGTCGCCGATGATCTCGGCGTCGATCGCTTGGTCGTCGTCGACGTCCAGGAGTTCCGCCTCAACGACCCGGGAAACCGGTTCCTGTACGACGGCGTCGCCGCAGCGACCATCGCGGTCATTGAGGCCGACGGCTTCTCGCCGGACGACATCGCGTTCGAGTTCTTCGTCAATGTGACCTTCCCCGACGCGGGCGGGTTCGGCCCGGAAGACTTCTCGCAGCAGGAGGTCGCGTCGGTTCTGATGACACGCTTCGTCAACCGTGCAACGTGGCCGTTCTACGACGCTGAAATTCCCAATGAACTCGCCTACTAATAAAGCGCTCGCCGCGTGCCTTGTCGCCGCCCTCTTCGCGCCGCTCGGCGGATGCAACATCCTCGCGCCGATCTTTCTGCTGGTTTCAGGGCCCGAGACGTTCGAAGCCGAGCACAAGCTGAACGACAAGCGCCCGACGGTAGTGTTCGTCGACGACCCGCGTAGCCAGATCCCCCGCCGTGCGCTGCGGCTTGAAATTCTGAATGCTGTACAGGACGCGATGCTTCGCAAAGGCGTCGTCGAGGACCTGATCGAAGGGCAAGCCGCGATCCGCGTGGCCGACTCGGACACGTCCGCCGGGCAGATGTCCGTCACGGAGGTCGGACGAGCACTGGATGCCGACGTTGTCGTGTGGATCACGGTCGACCGCTTCCAGCGCCCCTCACCCACGGGCGATACGCAGGCGTCCGTGACGCTCCGCGTACGTGTTGTCGATGCCGAAGCGAACGTGTTCGACTATCCCGCGTCACCAACGGGGCGCTCGGTGACCGTAACGGACACAATCCGGCGGGGCACCGTCGCGAACGCTGCCGGTGCCCGGACCGCCGCCGAGATCGACATCGCCAAGAAAGCCGGGCTCGCCGCCGCGCAGCTCTTTTACGAGCACGCGGTCACCGTCCACGCCGAGGACCGCGGCCTGTGATCGCCGTCGTCGATTCGTGGGCCCGCACGCCGCCGCCGCCCGGTGCCGCCGACGATGACGATCTATTTCTAGCGACCGGCGCAGACGCTGCGATCGTCATCGGGGACCGGCTCG
>JBCBMF010000062.1:0-13860 GCA_039822905.1 Planctomycetota bacterium | reverse complement strand
CGCCGATGCCACGCTTGTGGGCTTCCCGGCGTTGAATACGGCGTTGGTCACACTCGAAGCGGGCGGCTGGGCCGGGCCGATCGAGTATCGGGGCGGCCGGCAGGGCTTCGTCTCGCTCGATCGCATCGAGTCGCCCGAGCAGCGCGATCTCGAGGACGGAATGCTCCAGCTTGAGCTGCGGGCCGAGATCGAGTTTCGCCGGAAGAGCGAGGCTCGAGAGCGGCTGTTCCGAAAGCTCATCGAGGACGCCGGGTTTGGGGATCAGCGGCAGCTCGAGCTGGCAAACGAGCTGATGCGGATCGCGGAGGCTCGGCTCGTGGCGTCGGGCGTGTAGCAGTGGCGGGTCGCTTCAGGCCGACGTCACGCGTGGGGCGCCGGGGCGAGCGTGTCGCGGCGAGCTACCTCAGGCGATGCGGCTTTCGTGTGCTGGGGCGAAACGTGCATGTCGGTGTCGGCGAGGCGGATCTTGTCTGCCTCTCGCCCGATGGGGCGTCGATCGTTGTCGTTGAGGTGAAAGCCCGGACGGCGTCCGTCGGATCGCGCCGGCCCGAATCGCAGGTCGGGCGGGCGAAGCGGCGGAAGCTGCGGCAGGTCGCGGAGGTTGTTCATCGCCGATTCGGCGCGCGATCACGATCGGCACGAGGTGTACGCGTCGACGTCGTCGCGGTGGAGCTTCGTCGCTGGCCACGCCGGAGCACGGTTCGGCATCACGAGAGTGCAGTCAGCTGGTCGTGACCCGCGAGGCCCCGTCCGAGCCCTTCGCCGGGGTTCGTTCGACGCGGAAGCCCTGGCGCAGGGTTGCCTCGCTGAGCCGATCAGGGTCGAGCGACTCGGGGATGATGAGGCTGAACATTGAGCCCGCGCCGAGGTCCGAGATGAGCTGGATCTCGCCCTGGATGAGGTTTGCGAGCTCTTTGCTGATCGCGAGGCCCAGGCCTGTTCCTTCGTGCTCGCGGGTCAGGCCGGCGTCGGACTGCTGGAACTTATCGAAGATCCGGGACTGATCGTTCGGGTCGATGCCGGGCCCGGCGTCGATGACGCTTAGGCGCAGACGCGGCGTGGATGTGTCGGGCGCGGGCGGCAGGCACTCGGCTCGGAGCGTGACGGCCGGGCCGGCGCGGCCGGCGTTGCGGTCGGTGAACTTGATCGCGTTGGACAGAAAGTTGAACAGGATCTGCTGGAGCTTGGTGCGGTCGGTTTCGACGGGCGGCAGGTCGTCGGCGATCTCGGTCGCGAGCGAGATGTCCTTTCGGCGTGCGAGCGGCTCGGTGAGGCCGATGAGCGATTCGCAGAGGGCGGCGACGTCGACGCGTTCGGGCTTGACCTCGGCTCGGCCCGCTTCGATGCGCGCCATCTCTAGAAGTGAATCGATCATCTCGAGAAGATGCCGAGACGAGCCGAGGATGTTCTCGAGGTAGCGGGCGCGCTTTTGCTGGCGGGTCGAGTCGTCCCCAGCGGCGGCCTCGGCGTTGGCGATCTCGAGCAGCAGCTCGGTGAAGCCGATGACCGAGTTCAGCGGCGTGCGCAGCTCGTGGCTGACGTTGGCGACGAACTCGCCTTTGAGACGAGCGGACTCATAGAGCGCGATGTTTGCTGTTGCGAGCTCGCCGACCTTGAGATCGAGGGCGGTGTTGATCGAGCGGAGCTGTTCTTGGGATTTTTGTACGTGCGTGAGCATCGTGTTGAACGCCCCGCCGAGCTGCTCGAACTCGTCTCCGGTGCGGATGTCGGCTCTTGCGTTGAGCTCGCCCTCGCCGACACGCTCGGCTGTGATGCGGAGGCCCCGCACCGGCTCGAGGATGAGCCGGTTCGTAATGAGGTAGAACACGAGGACGGCGAGGGCGAAGACGAGCACGCCCGCCGCGAAGTGGTAGAACGCGTTGAGGGCAAGCAGGCGGGCGGCGTCGGTCGAGACGCGATCGAGCAAGATCACGCCGGCGAGCGTTTCGCGCTCGGGGCTGGTCACGCCGAGCACAGGCTTCGCGTACTGGTAGCGTCTGCCCGCGCCCTGCCACCCGCCGCGCTGAAGATCCGGAGGCGGCCTGGCGGAGCGGAACGCCTCCAACGCGGTGGCGAGGAAGTCGTCTGTCTCGGCGGCCTGCGCCCATTCGTCGAGCGAGAGACGGCGGGCCGGGATGGAGTCGGCCGCGGTGCCGGCCATGCGGGGCGACGCGGGCTGGTCGGACCAGACGGCGACGAGCTGCCGCGAGAGCTCGAGCTGCGACTCGGCGACGATGCTGTTCATCCGGATCCATGGCACGGCGAGAGCCGTTGTCACGATCAGAATGATCGCGATGCCGAAGAGAATTAGGCACTTGTTTGCGAGGGAGATGCCACGAGCCATAAGAAACGCAGTTTAGCTGCGAAAACGGGAAACTTGACGCGAGGGGCGTGCGAAGAGATAATGGATTCTCAATACCGGACTCTTCTGCCGGAGACCCTGTCGATGCGATGGACCTTGCATGACACGCTGAGTAGCTCGCGAACTCGACGCGGCTTCACGTTGATCGAGTTGCTCGTGGTGATCGCGATCATCGCGCTGATGATCGGCATCCTGCTGCCGGCACTCGGCCGGGCACGTGAGAGCGGGCGGGCACTGGTGTGCATGACGAACATGCGGCAGCTCGCTACAGCCCAGGTTATGTACGCAAATGACAATGATGGTGCACTCGTCGATGCGGCAATTGACCACGGACAGATCGGTCAGCCGGCGTCTTCGTGGATTGTTCAGCTCGCTCCGTATTTCGATGGCGGCTCATTGATCATGAAGTCGCCGAAGGATCAGAGTCCGTACTGGCCGATCGATCAGGGCGGAGAGAGCGAAGGTCCGTCGCTGACAGACATCCTGGGCGCCCTTACGGATATCGATCAGCGGGAATCCTCGGTTGATGGGCGACAGGCGGCGCGGGATGCGTACTTTGCGTCCGTCCCTCCGACCCGATGGACGAGCTACGGGCTCAGTGACTTTCTTACCAGCAAGGGCTACGAATTCGACGCCGTTATAGATGGAAGGCTTTGGTCGGTGCGACCTTACCGCAATTTGAATCGCATTCAATTCTCGTCATCGACGATTCAGTGGGTGCTGATGGTCGAAGACGACGCCACCAGCGGAGGTCGGCCGCAATACGCAACGAGCGATCACGTGCACCCGTTCGACTGGGGCGGCGAGGAGGGCGATCAGCCGTGGCGTGTAGCGTCTACGCAGGTCGAGATCGCGTCGTACTCTGGCGACGCGGAAACGCCTGAGGCACGGGCCGGATACGGATTCCTGGACGGTCATGTCTCGACGAAGGCGTTCGGGGAAGTATACGAAAACTTTACAAAGAACTTGTTCTACCCGGAGGTAGCGAACTGATGAGTATTGCGCGTTTGAAGGTGGCTTGTGTTGCGGCCTTTGCGTGTGGTTCGACGGCGGCGGTTGCCCAGCCCGGTATCCACGAGGGTGACATCGTGCTCGGTGTCGACGTGGACCGTCTCGCTGTGAGCGACGGCACTATCGATGATTTGACCGGCGATTTCATCTGGACCGAGTGTGCGTTCGGTGTTGAGCTCGAAGACTTTGCTCGAACGCCGGACCCCGGGTTCGATACGCTCTTTAACACATTCCCGCCGAGTTCGGCGATCGCCTACGCTCACCGCGCTGCGTTGCGTGAGTGGGACGGCTCGGGCTTCGACACGATCCCGGCTGAGACGCTGCGGATGAGCTTCGGTCCGCTCTTCGGCGTGAGAACGCCGCCGAGCGATCCGCCGTCGCCGATCGTTGGGCCATTTGTCGGCGTCAACAGCAACGGCGAGTACCACAACCACTTCACGTTCCGTCTCGAGTTGGACGGATCGCCGGCGGATGGGCCCGAGAGCCAGGGCGTCTTCCTCGCCGAGCTGGAGATGCAGATCGACGACGGCAGCCTGCTGCCGAGTGATCCATTCTGGCTGGTGCTTGACAACAATGCGGATCCGTCGGAGGTTGGAGCTGCGCTCGACTTCGTGCGGACGCAGATTGGGGCGTGTGCGACCGTGGTCTGCGCAGCAGACACGAACGGCGATGGCGCATTGACGCCGGCTGACTTCAACGCCTGGATCCTCGCCTTCAACACAGGCTCGTCCACGTGTGATCAGAACGGCGACGGCCAGTGCAACCCGGGCGACTTCAACGCGTGGATCCTGAACTTCAACCAGGGCTGCGACTGATAACCGCGAAGAGAAGGGACTTTCTGGCGTGTGCCGGTGGGCACAGCCAGAAATTTGCAGGCGAGGGGTGAGAATGGATTCCTGAGAATTGTCGCTCGGGAATAGAATGACGAGCGAGACATTGTGCGGCGGACGCCGCAAATTTTGGAGAGGAGTAAGACAGATGAAGATTCGTGCATTGAGTGTTGCGATCGCGGCCGGCGCTGCCTCGACCGCTTCGGCGGACTTTGAGACAGACTTTGGCGTGGCGTGGGACGGCGTGGGCCAGCTGAAGGTGGAGTTCAACTTCGGTTCGATCGAGGTGATCTCCGATTTCGCGACCAACGGTGGTGCGAACGGCGACTTCACCGGCTGGTTCAGCGATGAGCCGGGCTTCGCCAACTTCGAGGAGGACGAGGTCGATGAGGGCCTGTTCGTCGTTCCCGACGGCACCGTTGTTGCGTTCGAGCTGATCTCGGCGAGCCCCGCGTTTACCGTGTACGACCTGACGTTCGACAACATCGTTGCCCCGGGCACCAACATCGAGTTGGGTGAGGTTCTTCGTGACGGCACCGGCGCGGTGACTCAGGGCTTCGACGATCACCCGTGGTGGACGGTCGACACGACCAGCCCGGACTTCGACGAGAACGTGCTGACCTACGACCTTACTTTCCGCCTGATCGATATCCGTGACGATGGCGTGACGCCCCTGGCACCGACGGACGACATCACGGTGACGTTCACGCGGATCCCGACGCCGGGCACCGCGGCTCTGCTGGGTCTCGGCGGCCTGGTCGCGACCCGCCGCCGCCGCTGATCGCGGTCGGCTGAGACGCGGCGGCTGTTGGGGCCGCTGTGTCCTGAATCAGTTCCTCTCGCGACACCCGTTCCGGAATGTAGTTCCCGGGGCGGGTGTCGCCTTGTTTTGGTTGCTTCTCGTATACGATTTACGCTATGAGTACCCGATCGAAACACGCGGCACGGATTCTGGATGCGATCACCACTGAAGGGCGGCCGTTGTCGGCCGATGAGGTGCGGCAGTTGCTGCGTGATACCGGCGTGGGTCAGGCAACGGTGTATCGCGTGCTGAACGCGGCGGTGGACGAGGGGCTGCTGAACAAGGTCGATCTGCCGAATGAACCGAGCCGTTTCGAGCCGAGCGGGCTGCCCCACCACCACCACTTCCAGTGCGACTCGTGCGGGAAGGTGTTTGACATCACCGGGTGTCCGGGAGATCTGAGCGGCATGGTGCCGGCCGGCTTTGAGTTGCGGTCTCACGACATCACGCTGCGCGGGGTGTGCGATGCGTGCGGGAAGCTCGCGTCGTGAGCGGCCGCCGGGTGTACTTGGAGACGTTCGGCTGCCAGATGAACGAGCTGGACTCCGAGCTTGTCGCGGGTCGGCTTGCATCGCTTGGCTACACGTTTACAGGTGACGCCGGCAACGCGGATGTTGTGCTGTACAACACGTGCTCGGTGCGTCAGCAGGCCGAGCAGAAGGTGTGGAGCCGGCTCGGCGATTTGAAGACTACCAAGAAGTCTCGGCCTGGAATGGTTGTTGGTGTGCTCGGGTGCATGGCCGAGCGTGACGGCGCGGGCCTGATGGATCGGATGCCGGTTGTCGACGTGATGTGCGGCCCGGGCGAGCTCGACAAGCTGCCGGGGCTGCTCGACAACGCTGTGCGGACCCGCGAGAGCCTCGACGCGGAGGTCTCCGCGAAGTCGTCGGCGCTGCAGGGCAACGCGAGCCGGCGCAGCTCGACGCTGGCAGCGGCCTCGGACTCGCTCGAGCATCTGGACCTCTCGCGTGCGGTGTCGCCGATCGATCCGGTCGGCAGCGAGCGGCGGAGCGCGTACGTGCGGATCACGCGTGGGTGCAACAAGTACTGCACGTACTGCGTGGTCCCGTTCACACGCGGCGCGGAGATCCATCGGCCGCCGGAGCACATCCTCGATGAGTGCAAGGCGCTGGCCGACAAGGGCGTTGTGGAAGTCACGCTGCTCGGGCAGACGGTAAACCACTATCGGTACGAGCACGATTCCGCGGAGACGGTCGGCGGCGTGCTCCAGCCGCAGAAGGGCCGGACGTTTCGCGGCGGGCATCGGCGCGACCCGCTCTCAGGAGATGGGGTTACGACGTTCGCCGACCTGCTGTACCGGATCCACGAAGAGGTACCGGGGATCAAGCGGCTTCGGTTTGTGACCAGCTACCCGCGGGACTTCGGCGATGACGTGCTCGAGGTGATTCGGGACTGCGAGCGCATCTGCCGATACGTGCACGTGCCCGCGCAGACCGGCAGCGACCGGATGCTGAAGATGATGAACCGCGGCTACACCGTCGCGGAGTACGACGAGTTCATCGAGCGGTGCAAGAGCTATCTTGATCAGCCCGAGATCGGTCGGCCGCTGATGCTGTCGGGCGACATCATCGTCGGCTTTCCGACCGAGACCGAGGCGGACTACGAGCAGACGGTCGAGCTGTTGGAGCGGGCGCGGTACAAGAATTGCTTTATCTTCAAGTACTCGCCGAGGCCCGGCACGGTTGCATATGGGAAGCTCGCAGATGATGTGCCGGATGATGTGAAGCGTCGGCGGAACAACCATCTCTTGTCGGTGCAGGCACGGATCGGCGAGGAGATCGGGCGGGCACAGATCGGGCGCGAGTTTGATGTACTCGTCGAGGGGCCGAGCCAGAAGGCGCTCAAGGCGAGCGGTCTGACGCAGAAGCACGCTCGCGAGGCCGCGGGTGGTGTCCAGCTCACGATCGGCGGCGTGTCTCGTGAGGACTCGGCGACGGCGCTGCTCGATCGCATCGAAACCGAGACCGTGCAGATGTCGGGCCGAACCGACGGCGATCAGATCGTCTTCTTCGATGTCCCGACCGATGACGCGAGGCTGCTGCCGGGAACGATCCAACGCACGCGAGTCGTTGACGCGGCAGGGCTCGGGCTGTTCGGCAAACTGTTGTGACGCACGCGCCTAGTCATCGTTATTGAACCGCTCGCGAGCACGGCGCTTGGCGGCGAGCAGTCCTTGGTCTTCGCTGCTGGGAGCATCTTCGACGACCTTGGGCTTGGTTGGCTTTGGCGCTTGCGGCGGGGCAGGGTCGGCCTTCGGCGGTGCGGCCTTCGCCTTGCGGGCCTCGGCGCGGCGCTGGCGGGCATCGCGGGCGACTGCTGCGGCGTCGGCATCAGAGAGTGCCGCGGATTGCTCTCTCTTCGCCCGTTTCGCAGCGGCGCGGAGGGATGAGAGGTCTGTTTCGGGCGATGTTGACGCGGACGACAGCGCGGTGCGCTCTCCGAGGAAGCGGTCCCAGGCGACGCGGCGGGCGGCGACATCGAGCAATAGAAGCGCGAGAGCGACGATGAGCAGCTCGTCGCGCAGCGGGGTCTCGGCTCGGCGGGGCTCGATGGTCGAGCGGTCGAACAACTCGGCCGGCACGAACGTCTCCGTTGTGAGGACCGAGCCTTCGGCGGCCGCTGCGATCTGCTCGACGCGCTGGCGATCGCTCTCCAGGAGCCGGTGTTCGAGCGAGCTTGTCTGCGTTGTGCCGCCGAGAGCCGGGAGCATCGGGCCGTCGGCGCCGGTCGGGCGGACGACGGCGATGTAGTTGCCGGCCTGCGGGGCGGGGATCGACGCTGCGTACTCGCCCGGCGCGATCTGGTCGAGCATGACGGGCACGGCTTCGCCCGAGGGCGTGTAGAGATTCGCGCTCACGGTGAGAGCGTCCAGCGGGTTGCCGCGATCATCGGCGGCGGTGAGGCGGGCTTCGAGGCGGCCGTCGGCGATGACCGTCGAGAGCTCGACGTCGCTCGCGTCCGCGGGCCGGGCGATCGACTGCGCGATGCGCGACCACATGCTGTCGAAAACGCCGGCGGCGATCCAGCTGCGCGACCAGTCGCGGGCATCGGCTGTGAACGCGGCGACACGCCCGAGGCCGGCGTTCCAGTGCGCGAGCACCGGCTCGTCTTCGCCCGTCGAGAGCACGTTCACGACGGTCGGGTCTTCGCGGAACCGCGTGAGCACGAGACCTGTGATGCCCGGCACGGACTCGGCGGGATCGAGCAGCGGCGTCGTGGTGGTGAGCCGACGCAGCGGGATCTCGCCTTCTTTGATCAGCGGGTCGCGGATGAGCCGAACGGCGCGGACAAACACGCGCGGCAGAACGTTGGGGTTCGTGACCGGGTAGTGCACCCCCCCGCCGTTCTCCGCGACGGCAAACATGGTGTCGAGGTCGGCTTGGTCGCCGACGGAGATCGTCGAGACGTTGATGCCGTCGGCTGCCATGGCCTCGGCGATCGCCGGGAGCGCTTCGGCGCCGACGCTCCGGCCATCAGAAAGGATGATCACATGCTTGACCGCGGCTTCGACCGGTGCCAGGGCGTCCCGGGCGAGAGTGAGCGCGGGCGGGAGGTTCGTGCCGCCGCCTGAACTGATCGCGTTGATCGCGTTCGACGTCTTCGCCGGGTCGTCGTTGTCGGCCAGAGGAACGACCCACCGCGCGCCGCTCGAGAATGTAACAATGCCGACGAGATCGGTCGGGCCGAGCGTCGCGGCTGCGGCCGCGGCTGCGCCGTTTGCGATTTCTTGCTGAGAGCTGAACGATCCGCCGACGTTTGCGCTCATCGAGCCGGAGCTGTCGAGCACGAAGACGATGGCGGTGCGGCGTTCGACGAGGCGCTCGCCGAGGTCGAGGTGCACGGGGAGGATCGGTTCGAGCGGCGTGCCTGCCCAGCCGCCCGCACCGAAGCTCGCGCGGCCTCCGACCATGACCAGACCAGCGCCGGCGTCGATCACGTGGGCGGCGAGGGCCTGTTGCGCGCGCGGGGAGACCTCGTCGGCCGGGACGTTGTTGAGGATGACCAGGTCGTAGTCCTGGAGTTCGAGCAGGTCAGCCGGCACGGCGCTGGCGTCGGTGGTCTGAACCTCGCGTGCTGCGCCGTCGAGGGCGGCGGCGATGTTTGCTGTGCCGTCGTCGCCCTCGCCTGAGGGGGTGACGACGAGAACCTGACCCATACCGGGGCTGATCGTGAAGGCTTCGGCGGCGTTGTTATCGAGCTGCGCATCGCCGGCGAAGTTGCCAGATGAGCGTGCGTCCGGCTCGAAGACGGCGCGGAAGCGGGACAGCCGACCGGAGCCCACAGGCGATTCGAGCAGGACCACGTGCCGACCGGGCGGCAGCTCGATGCGTCGGCCTGTCTCGGGCGAGCCGGGCTCGAGGTCGACCTCGGCACCATCGCGGAAGAGGCGGAGGGTGCCGGCGGTGCCCTGTGTGGTCGCGATCTCGACTCGGACCGGGACGTTCGAGTCGGTGGGCGCACGGGCGGGCGGGACGACGGCTTCGACGATGGTCTCGCCGGCGACGCGGTACTCGACCGGGAGTGCATCGATGCGGACCGGGGTCGGCCCAGTTGCGGAGCGTTCGGCGGCCTGTGCGGCGTTGCCGGTCGTCTCGTTGCCGTCGGTGACGAGCAGGATGCGGCCGGTCGCGTCGGGCGGGATGAGGCTGCGGGCGAAGTCGATTGCACCGGCGATGTCGGTGCCGTCGGAGGGGATCGGCTCGATCACTCGGTCGGCGATGCGGGCCGTGGTCGGTGTCGCGATTGCGATGGGTCGCTCGGCGAAGGCAACGATACCGAAGAGGTCATCCGGGCCTCTGGCCTGGTCGAGCTGGCGGACCAGCCGGTCCATCTCTGCGCGCATGGGGATCGGGCGGCCCTGATCATCGATGCCGGCGGTCGCGTATCGATCGACAGACTCGGAGACATCAACGACGAGTACGACGGCGAGCCGGTTGGTCTCACGGACAGAGCTCGCGCCCGCGAGCAGCAAGGCGAGTGACGCGAGCAGCAGGGCGCGGATGGTTGTTGCAACCCATCGGCGGAGCCTCGGCATGGTGCGGGCGAACCGCAGCAGCAGCCACCCGAGCGGGATCGCAAGCAGGATCAGCGAGAGCCATGCGGGATCGGCGAGCGTCGGCATCAGTCGTCATCGCTCGCGTCGGTTGCGTCGGTTGCGTCGGTTGCGTCGGTTGCGTCGGTTGCGTCCGTGGGTGCTTCGGCGCGGCGGGCGTACCGCTCGAAGACTCGGCGGACGAGATCTTCATAGCGTCGCGGGACGGTCTGTTGCTCCACCGCGCGTTCGGCATCGCGAGCGGCCCGGCGGATGGTCTCGCGGGCGTCCGATGGTGCCGCGGCGTCGAGGGGGCGGCCTTCGGGATCCTTGAACCACTCGCTGATGACGCGTTCGCGTGTCTCGGGATCGGCGTCGCGGTCGCGGGCGTCGATGAGCTCGGTCGGCGCGGACCACGGATCGGCCGGCGCTTCTTCGGCGTCGGCCAGCTGAGGGGGCTGCGGCGCGGCGGGGCTGCGCTCATCGGCCGGTTCATCTTCGAGCATCCGGTCGGCTCGGTCACGGAGCTGGTCGGCGAACTGTCGCAGCTCGTCGGCTCTCCGCTGCTCTTGCGCGAGCCGTTCGAGGGTGCTCGGTTCGGCGCTCGGGTCTTGCGACGGCCCACCCGGGCGATCGGGCGCTTGGTTGCCCGGCTGCTGAGCGGGCTGATCCGGGGCCTGATCGCCGGGGGTTAGTGCGGTGGGCCCGTCGCCTGATGGGGCCTGCGGCTCACCCGGCGTGGGCTGCCCGGGCGAGTTGGGATCGGGTGCACCGTCGCCGGGCGGCTGCTCATCGGGATTCGGCTGGGCCGACCGCTCGGGAGCGTTGGCGTCGGGCTGCGGCGGCTGGCTGGTCTCGGTGGGCTGATCCGGCATGGGGCTGCCGGGCTGGTCGGGCGTGGGCTGGTCCTCTGCGGGCCTTTCGTTCGTAGGCTGCTGCTGAGTCTGCTCGTCGGGGGTCGGCTGATCTGGCGTCTGATCGCCGGGGCGGGAGTCTTGCTGTTGCTGCTGCCCCGGCTGCTCGCCAGGTTGGGGCTCTTGCTCTTGTTGGTCGCCGGGCTGCTGTTGCTGGTTCTGGTTGCTCTGCTCGTCGTTGCGCTCCTCCGACGACCGATCATCTTGCGGCTGGTTCTGTTGTTGAGGGTCTGGCTGAGGCTGGTCGTCGGGCGATTGCTCGCCTTCGCCGCTGGGCGGGGTGCCGTCTTGCTGTTCGTCGCGTTCCGGCTGACTCGGGTCCTGCGGCTGCTCGGGCTGCTGATCCTCCATCTGCTGATGAGAGGGCGGTGATGGCTCGCTTTCGAGTGACGGCTCGCTTTCCTCAGCCGTCGGCGGCTCGGGCTGCTCCGCGGGTTGCTCACTCGGCGGCGAGGCCTCGCGGCGCGGTTCATCGTTTGCCTTTTCTCGCAGCTCATCGGCGAGTTCGCGGAGCTGCTCGTCCAGCGGGTCCGTTTCGCTCTCGCTGGGGTCGGCCGCGTCGGCGGTCGCCGGATCGTCCTGCTGCGGATTGGAGTCGGCTGCTCGATCGAGCTGGTCGGCGAGACGCCTGAGATCGTCCCGCGTCGCGCCGTCGTCGAGCTGTGATTGAAGGGCGTCCGCGTCCTGTGCGGCTTGGTTGAAGTCTCCGGCGGCGAGAGACTCCGCCAGGTTCCTCGCGGCGGTGAAGTCTTCCGGCGCAAGCTCGGCGAGACGCTCCGCGGCGTCGTCGCGGGCACGCTCGGCGCGGTCCGCTTCGGTCTCGGCCTGGTCCGCGAGCTGGTCGAGCTGTTCGGCCGCGCTCGCGATGACCGCGTCGGGATCCCGCATGCCGCTTTCGAGCTCGGCTTCGAGCGTGTCGAAGAACTCGTTGTCGGCTTCGATTCCGAGGTCGTCAGCGGCCTCTGCGATCTCGACGCGAGCGTTCTCGATGGTTTCTTGCACCTCTGCGATGCGCTCGGGGTCGGCGTCAAGCCCGACGGATGCCCCGGCCGGGGACGCCCACGAGCGTGGCGGGACCAACGAAACGATCGCGATCGCGGCGAGCAGCTGAGCGCCGCCGATGCCCACATTGCGGAGCACTCGATCGCCGCGATGCGGCTTGGGCATCCGCAGATCGCTTCGGCTCGCCTCTGTCGCGGCGTTCATAAGGGCCCACTTCTCGAACGGGCCGGGCTGGTTGGTCGAGAACTCCAGCGATGAGGCGAGAGCGGATTGGGTCTTTGCGGATTGATCGAGCTCGACCGCGGCGGTCAGCATCGAGGGCAGCCGACGCGATCGGCGGATGACGAACGCGGCCGCGAGCGTGACGAACGTGCTCGCGACGACGAGCGGCGGGACCCATGCAGGCAATGAGCCGACGGGCGAGCCAAGGAGGTACCACCCTACCGCTGCGACCAGGGCCGCTGCACCTGCGAACGGAAGGGAACGCACGAGTGACGCTGAGATTGCCGCGCGAACCAGTACGGCCCTCGACGCGCGGACGCAGCGGAGGACTTCGGGCGGCGCGTGAGTTTGGAGATTGCTCGCCATCGCTAAGAGTGTATATCGGCTCAGCACGCCATCGGTTCGGGCTGGGTAGGCTTTGGATGTGAACGAAATCGATACATTGATCCGTGGCGGTCGGCTTGGAGAGGGTGCAACCGAGGCGATCTTTGCCCGCCTGATGGCCGGCGAACTCGACGACGCCCAGATCGGGGCATTGCTCGCGCTGCTTCAGCATGGCGGGCCGACGGTCGACGAGGTTGTCGGCGGCGCCCGTGTCATGCGGGCAAAGGTCGAGCGGGTGCCGTTTGAACCCACCGGAGACCAGCGGCTGATCGACACTTGCGGCACGGGCGGGGCGCCGAAGACGTTCAATGTGTCAACGGCCGCGGCGATCGTCGCCGCAGCGGCGGCCGACGGGCGTGTGCGGGTGGCCAAGCACGGGAATCGGAGCCGAACGGGGCGTGGCTCGGCGGAGGTGCTTGGCGCGCTTGGCGTGAACGTCGATGCGTCTGTCGAGACGCAGGCGGCGTGCCTTCGCGAGGTGGGCGTGTGCTTCTGCTTTGCGATCCATCATCACCCGGCGATGCGGCATGTGATCGGGCCGCGGAAATCGCTGGGTGTACCGACGATCTTCAACGTACTGGGCCCGCTGACCAATCCCGCGGGTGCGAAGCGGCAGCTGATTGGCGTGTATGCGCCGCACCTCGTTGACCTTGTTTCGGGTGCGCTCGCGCGGCTCGGTACAGATCGGGCGATTGTGATGCATTCGCGCGAGGGGCTCGATGAGATCGGGCTCGCGGGCGTGACGGACGCTGCGGTTGTCGACGGGAACACGATTGAGCGCATGGAGATTGAGCCCGCGAGGCTTGGACTTGCGAGCGTTTCGCACGAGCGGCTTGTTGTGGACGATGTCGCGGAGTCGGCCAAAGTAATCCGGCGGGTGCTTGCTGGTGAGGCCGGCGGGCCGCGGGACATGGTGGTTGTGAACGCCGCGGCTGCGCTGTTCGTTGCGGGCGTGTGCGACTCGGTCGAGCGGGGCGTGCCCATGGCTCAGGAGGCGATCGACTCGGGGCGGGCCGCGGAGGTGTTAGCGCAGCTCGCGTCGCGTTCGCACGCCGAATGATGTTTCGATCCGTTAGTCGCTGATGACCTTCGCGACTGTGCGGGCCACGCGGTCCGGAACGAGCATGCTTTCGTAGGCCGAGGAATCGTCGTCAACGATGAGGGCTCGGGCGATGGCTTCGCCGCGAGCGAGGGCGTCGGGCTCGGGCTACGAAAGCATGCTCGTTCCGGACCGCGTGGCCCGCACAGTCGCGAAGGTCATCAGCGACTAACGGATCGAA
>JBCBMF010000061.1:0-14039 GCA_039822905.1 Planctomycetota bacterium | reverse complement strand
CGCTCGGTCGCGCAGATCAACCCGATCGACCCCCCGCTTCACCGCGAACGCATCGCGCTGCTCGCCACCATCGGCCTGCTCAACGACGCCAACGAAGACGCGACCGCGCTCGCAGCCTCCGGCCGACCCAGAGACATCGCCCTCGCCGCGACCATCGCCGCACGCGCCGGCGAGACAGACGCCCTCACCGACCGCATCGACAAGCTCGAAGCAATGGCCAACCTCGAGCCGCCAGTGCTCGCCGTTGCCGGCGATCTCCTCGTCCGACTCGGCGAGGTCGCACGCGCCTTCGAACTGCTCGAACGCAACCGCCCCGCCAGCGACTCGCCCTCCTTCGCGCGAGCCGAGGCCGCGATCCTCAGCGCCGCACAACAGCGCGACCGCGCCGTCGCCAGACTCACCGACGCCTACCGACTCTCGGGCCAAACCGTCGACGCGACACGCGCCGCCCAGTCGCTCGCCTCCGCGGGCCGCACCGACGAAGCGCTATCGCTCATCGAGCAGGCGATCACCACCGCGCCCGACGACGCCGCGCTCGCCACCCTCCGCGCCGCGATCGAACTCGACAACGCCGCGATCTCAAGCATCGGCGAGAACGTCGACGCAGCAACCCGAACCGTCGCCGCCCTCAAGCGCCAGATCGAGAACCCCGACGACACGACCCGCTTCCTCGAGGACATGCGCTGGGTCACCACCGTCTCGCCCACGTACTACCCCGCGTGGGCCCTGCTCACCGACGCGCTCCGCCAGCTCGGCCGAATCGACGAAGCCGCCGAAACCGCCGCCGCCGCCATGCGCCTCATGCCGACCGATCCGCGTCCGGCGCGTCTCGCCGTCGGCGTCATGGTCGGGCTCGAGCCCGCGACCCGGGCCCTCGGCGCAGCACGCGAGTGGCAGGCCCGCTCGCAGCCCGACACATACGAGGCCGACACCACCGCCGCCGCGCTGCTTGTCCGGCTCGGCCGAATCGACGAGGCCGCCGCGCAGCTCGAGCGCTGGGCCGACCGCATCGAGCGGGACCCAACCGTGCCGCCCGTGCTCTTCCGCATCTACGCCGCGTCGCTCATCACCTCAGGCCGCGCCGACACCGCATCCGAGCTCTTCCAGCGTCGCCGCGACACCGACGCCCGGTGGCTGAGCCACCAGATCGAAACCGCCCGGGACCTCATTGCCTTCCACGACGTACCCGACAAAGCGCGAGACTGGCTCGACGACGCCGCACCGCTCGCCAACGGCCAGCCAGAGCTGTCGCTCCGCGTCGCACAAGCCGCGGTCGATCTCGCTGACCGCACCGGCAACACCGAAGACATCGATCGCGCCGTCGCCGCCAGCGACGCAGCACGAACCGTCTACCACTCCGCCGAAGACCAAAGCCAAGCCAGCGCGGCCGCGATGCTGCTCGTCCAAGCGCACCGCTTCGCCGGCAACCCCGCCGTCGCCGCCGACATCGCCCGCTCGATCACCGCGACCGAGCCAAGCGAACCGACGGCATACGCACTACTGACCGCAGCGATCATCGAATCCGCCGGCGACACCGACGAGGCGCTCGCCGCCGCCCAGCAGGCCACCGAACGCGCCCCGTCGAGCAGCCTCGCGCTCGACGCCCTGGGACGGGCCCAGCTCTACGCCGGCGACCCCGAGACGGCTGAGCAGACCTTCCGCCAGGCCATCGGCGTCAACGTGGCCGAGCCCTCGCCCCGCATCGGCCTCGCCGAGGCCCTCATCGCTCAGGGCCGCACCGGCGACGCCCGCCGGGTTATTCGAGACTCGCTGCTCCGACGCGACGCCGCCCGCCACGTCCTGCTCGACCGCAGAGCAGCCGAGGTCCGCCGAGCCATCGACCCAACGACACGGGCCGACGGCTCCGATTTGGACAACGATCTCGCGCGATAACACGACCAACACCGCGAGCCCACGCGCTCGATATTCAGAAACGACACCCGATCAGGGTCTTCGAAAAAGCGACCATAACCAGTTCATTATCCAAACAAGATGTCGCGACATCAGAATCGTGCACTTCCCGGACCAGCTTTTGCGTCCGGATACGTGGTTTCTCACAAAGTGGCAGGCTATCCAGTTGACAGCCATCGGCGACCGTGACATCATCGCTACAAGTCCGGTGAACATCGTGCGTTGCGACGACCGGATTCCAAGTGGCCCACGCCAAGCCGCCTGAATTCGGTTCCGATAAAGAGTAGAGAGGCCTGTCATGGATACGACCAAGTCACTTATGTCCCTTCTCGCAGCGACTCTCGCTGTTCCCACCCTCGGCCAGACGCTGACCGTCGTCAACGAGCCATGGCCTGGCGAGGCAACGCACGCCCAGATGCTCGCTGATGCCTTCGGCGGCACCTTCACCAGTCTCGGTACGGTGGAAGGCGTCAACTTCAACATGTCCAGCAGCAACACGCTGACCGACACCGGCTTCACCAACGGCAGCTTTACCGCCCTCCGCGTCGCCGATTCCGGCAGCGGCATGGCACCCAATCTCACCTCGCTTGCTACCGGCAGCGACGCTGTCTTCGCCGGCGGCTCGTACGACGCCGTGTCGCTTGGCGGATTCTCGTCGCTCTCGCACGACTTCGGCTACATCAACGACGCCGGCGACTTCACGCGGCTCGTTTCGTCGACCGCCGACGCTGGTATGGACTTCCACCCGAAGGCCGACTTCGAGTGGGCCATGCAGGCCAGTAACGGCGCAACCTTCTCCAGCGACAGCGACGCCAATGAAGGCCGCGACCACATGGTCTCCTACGCCATCTACAACGATCAGAACGAGTTCATCGCGGCCGTTCTCTTCTTCGAGGACTTCGGCGGTAACGGCAGCGACTGGGACTACAACGACTTCAGCGTCCTGCTGACGCTCGCACCCACGCCGCAAGCCGCCATGCTGGGCCTTGCAGGCCTCGGTGGCATCGGCCTCGCCGCCGGCCGGCGTCGCCGCTGATCACAGCCACGCGATCTATTCGGATTACCGTCCAAGAGCCGTCTCACATCCGTGAGACGGCTTTTCATTAGGAACAACACAAGTTTCTATTTCGCATGCATCCCGAACCTTGATCCGCTCACCAAGCTCCCCATAAGCTCCCGCTGAACACCGATGTTCTTCGGGGTTCGGGAGAGTTCGAAATGCTCTGGTTCGTTCTGGCATGCTGCGGCGCCGCCGCGGTCGTTGATGCAGGGCCCGCAGGGGCCCCGGTATCGCGGGGCCACATCATCCACGAGATGCCCGCATCCATCTTCTACGCCAGCACGGTCGCCGACCCCCGCCCGTCAACGCCCCACCGGTGGACCTCGCTCGACGCCGCACCCGCCGCTCTCTTCCGTGCCGATCTGGGCTACGCCTCGCAGCACAACAACTACGAGCGGCTCATCGGGCCGAGCGCGATCACCTCACAGATCGCTTCTCGGTTCGAACTCACGATCGCCGCAACACGATGGCCGCCCGCACCTGCCAACAGCGAGCCGTTCGGTGCGATCCTGGCGGCATTCTCACCCCTCGACTCGGCCGCACTGTTCAGCGACCACAGCATCGAACACACCCAAAGCCCACCCTTCAACGATCTGTCTGCCCAAGCGGTCCTGGTACCGTCGCCGACATCCGCGCTGCTCGGCCTCGGCTCGCTCGGCACGCTCTCGGTCGTGTCAACCCGCCGCCGCCGGCACGCTGCGTCCGAATACCGGCACTGAACGACACCTCACGACGAGGAAGCCGCGCAGAACGCACACGTTCTCGGCCGCGCCCGCGCTCGCCGCACAACCAATCCAGCTTCACACCCGCTTCAGGGACCTCCCCTTGTCGATCCCGCCGTTGCGTTCATCTTGAAGGCGACCGGGATACCCGTGTCATTGCCACGACGGCAGACATCAACAGACAAGGACGGACACGATGAAAACCCCAACGCGTTGCACCCCCGCACTTATGCTCGCAGCCACCCTCGCCGCCGCCGGCACAACCGCCGCGCAGTACACGACGGTCAAGTCGCCCCCGAAGTCTGAGCTCTCCCACGCCGAGCTTCTCAGCGGCGCACTCGGACAGAGCTTCGCCGCCACAGGTCGCGGCAGCCGCGACCTCGCCGGAAGCAGCATCTACGCAAGCCGCATCTCCGACAGCTCAGACCAAATCTGGTCAGGCGGCGAGTTCACCGCGTCGATCATCGGCCGCGAAGCCGGCTACCGCCACACCTTCGGCTACATCCAGGACCGCGCCTTCAACCCCATCCTCCGCACCGACAACGACGACGCATCCGCCACCTTCGCGATCGACGGCGACTTCACCTGGGCGATCCAGAACGACAAGCAGAACGGCGGCGACCTCTGGAGCAGCAAGAAAAGCCACAACCGAGACCGCAAGGACCACATGGTCACCTACGCCCTCTACGACAACGACAAGCTCACCGGCTTCGCGCTCTTCTTCGAAGACCTGCCGCGCTGGCACGCCGACCGCGACTACAACGACGCCGCCGTCCTGCTCAGCATCGTCCCCACACCGCAGGCAGCGGGCATGGCACTCGCCGGCCTCGGCGGGCTGGGCCTCGCCACCGGCCGCCGCCGCCGCGACAGCTAGTCACTCAAAGCAAGATCAACCGTACTGCGTCTCGTAATACGATTGGTACGCACCGCTGCGAACCCGCTCCCACCAGGAGCGGTTTTCGCTATACCAACGAATGGTATCTTCAAGCGCACCCGGCCACGCCGACCGCGTCGGCTCCCAGCCAAGCTCGTCCTTGATCTTGCTCGCATCAATCGCGTACCGCAGATCGTGACCCGGGCGGTCCTTCACGTACTCGATCATCTCCTCGCCGTGACCCATGATTGACAGGATCGAGTGCGTTAGCTCAAGGTTGCTCCGCTCGTTGTTCCCGCCGACGTTGTAGACCTCTCCGCTCCGCCCCTTCTCAAGCACCGTCAGCACCGCCTCGCAGTGGTCCTCAACGTGCAGCCAGTCTCGCACGTTCCGACCATCGCCGTACAACGGCACCTTCTTCCCATCGAGCAGGTTGGTCACAAACAGCGGGATCACCTTCTCCGGGAACTGCCACGGCCCAAAGTTGTTCGAGCACCGCGTCGTCACCACGTCCATCCCGTGCGTGTGGTGATACGCCCGCACCATCAGATCCCCGCCCGCCTTGCTCGCCGAGTAGGGCGAGTTGGTCTGCAGCGGCGTCTCTTCGGTGAACAGCGCGTTCTTGTCATCCAGCGGCAGTGTGCCGTAGACCTCATCCGTCGAAACGTACACAAACCGCTTCCCCGTGCCGTGCGCGCTACGCCACGCATCGAGCAGCACCTGGGTCCCCCGCGTGTTGCTGTCAACAAACGGCCCCGAGTCCATGATCGACCGATCCACATGGCTCTCCGCCGCCATGTGCACAACCGCATCAACGCCCGGCAGCACCTCATCCAGCAACGCCGCGTCTCGCACGTCGCCCTTCACAAACGTGTACCGCTCGTCGCCCTCAACCTCGGACAAGTTCTCAAGGTTCCCCGAATACGTCAACGCATCAAAGTTCGTGACGCGATAGCCGGGCCGGTCGCGCAGCAGCATCCGCACAAAGCTCGTCCCGATGAACCCCGCACCACCCGTCACCAGAACATGCATCACGCAACCTCGTCTGCTTCGTCTGCCTTCAACGAGCCCCTCGCGCAAACGAGGGCACCCGAGCACTCAATACGCCTCAAGCCGCGGCAACACCTTCGACAGATTCGCCCGCCACCCCGGCATCGGCCCCACAACCTCTTCCGTCGCGCTCACATCCAACACGCTGTACGCCGGCCGCGACGCAGGCCGCGGGAACTCATCCGTCGTACAGGGCTGAACATCGCACGCATGACCAAGCCCGTCGCGAATCGCACACGCAAACTCAAACCACGTGCACTCCCCGCCGTCGGTCCCATGAAATACACCACGAGCCTCGCCCCGCAACAGCGACACGATCACACCCGCCAGATGCTCCGCGCTCGTCGGCGTCCCACGCTGATCGTCAACAACCTTCAGCGAGTCCTTCTCCCGCGTCAGCATCGCCATCGTGCGCACAAAGTTCTTCGCCCACGGCGCATACAACCAACTCGTCCGCACCACGATGTTCCGACGGCTCGCATTCACGACCGCTTCTTCGCCCGCGAGCTTGGTCTTCCCATACACGCTGCCCGGCAGCACCGGGTCATCAACCTTGTACGGCCGATCCGCCTTGCCGCTGAACACATAGTCCGTCGAGATGTGCACCAGCCGCGCGCCCGACCCGCTGCACGCCTCAGCCAGCATCGCCGGCCCGTCCGCGTTCACCGCACGCGCCGACTTCTCGTCATTCTCCGCGCCATCAACATCCGTGTACGCCGCGCAGTTGATCACGGTCTTCCAAGGCCCAGCCGTCACCGCGCCGCCGATCGAGCCCCGGCTCGTCAGGTCGAGCTGCTCCACAGTCGGCCTCGCAATCGACACACCCGCCCCGTGCAGCGACGCGCACACCGCACGACCAAGCATGCCGTCGCCACCGATCACCAGCACCGGCCCAGCAAGCCCGCTCATCCGTGCTGCACCGTCCACGGGAACGCCTCGAGCGCATCGTGCGCCGCCCGCTCCTCGTCCGGCTCCGCCGCGTTGTACGTCTCGGTCACGTAGTACAGCAGCCCAGCCGGCTCATCGCCCACCGTCGCCGCCCCGTGCCACAGCGTCGGCGGGATGATCACCGTCCCCGGCTGCTTCTCGCCGATCACCTGCACCCACGCCTCGTTGTCCGTCTCGCGCCACACGCCAACCTTCAGATGCCCCCGCAGGCACATCCAAAAATCAGTCTGCTTCTTGTGACGATGCCACGCCTTGATCACGCCCGGGTACTGCGTCGAGTAGTTCACCTGCCCCTTCGGGCTCAGCACACCCTGCAGCTGATTCATCAGGCTGAAGCCGCGGTCGTCGGCGAAGTACTGCGTCGGCACAAACACCGGCTCGCCCTCGGCCAGCGCACGCCGATACCCCTCCTCGACCGTCCCATCAACACGCACAACACGCTGCAACCGCATCACGCCCCCTCGGCCCGGACGGGCCGACTCAGACATCCATCTTGTTCGCGCCACCCTCGGCCACGAACGTCGACGCCCGGTACAGACTCTCGTGCGTCCCCGCGTCCGTCCACCAGCCGTCGAGCACCTCATACGTCAGATCGCCACGCTCAAGGTACGCGTTGTTCACATCCGTAATCTCAAGCTCGCCACGCCCGCTCGGCGTCAGCGTCTGGCAGATCTCGAACACCGTGTTGTCGTAGAAATAGATCCCAGTCACCGCCAGATTGCTCGGCGGATCGCTCGGCTTCTCGATCACCTCAACGACCTTGTCGCCCTCAAGCCGGCACACACCGAACCGCTCCGGGTCCGGCACTTCCTTCAAGAGCAGCTTCGCGCCCGTCCGCTGCGTGAAGAAGTCTCCCGCCGCCTTGCGGATGTTCTTCTCGATGATGTTGTCACCCAGCACCACGCAGATCTTCTCGCCGTCCGCGAAGTCCTCGGCCAGCTTGAGAGCATCCGCGATGCCGCCCTCGCCCTCCTGATACGCATAAGCCAGCGTCTTCAGGCCAAGGTCCTTGCCGTTCTTGAGCAGCTTGAGAAAGTCCCCCGCGTGCTCGCCGCCGGTGACGATCAACACCTCGTCCATGCCAGCGTTCCGGAGGCACTCGATCGGGTAGTAGATCATCGGCCGGTCGTACACCGGCAGCAGGTGCTTGTTGGTCACCAGCGTCAGCGGCCGAAGCCGCGAGCCAAGACCGCCCGCGAGAATGATCCCCTTCATCTGCACATCTCCCAAATGCGAAAGCCGCCCGAGTCTAGCGTCGCTTCTCCGCACCTCCGCCGCTCGGTGGGACGGGCTTCCAGCCCGTCTCTCTCCCCCTCCTGTCGGCATCGAGGCTGGCGCTGGCAAGATCGAGACAGCGATTTCGCAGACTTCCCACGCCAACCCCGCTTCCCGCTAGCATCCCCGGCATGCCAATAGATCCAACACCTCACACCGCCGGCTGGCACGAGATCGTCGCCTTCCCCGATTGGGGGGTGAAGGCCGTGCGAGCCAAGCTCGACACCGGCGCTAAGACCTCCGCCGTCCACGCCGAGAACATCACGGAGCTCGCACCCTCAGCCGACGGCACACCCCGCGTCCGCTTCGACCTCGTCCTGCGAAACAGGCCGCCGCACCGCGTCCGAACCATCGAGGCCGACCTCGTCCGCACCACCGGCGTCAAATCCTCCAACGGCCAGCTCGACACCCGCTACGTCGTCGCCACCACCCTCGTCATGGGTCCGGTGTCGTTCACCGCAGAGTTCACCCTCGTCAGCCGATCCGACATGCGCTTCCGCGTCCTGCTGGGCCGCCGCGCCCTCGCAGAGGGCATCCTCGTCGACTCGTCGCGCGAATACCTCCTCACCGACCCACCAAAGCGATACAAGAACCGCGCGACGCCGAAAGCAGGCAACCCATGAAACTGGCCATCCTGAGCCGCGCGCCCCGCGCCTACTCAACCAAGCGCCTCGTCGAGGCCGCCACCAACCGAGGGTTCAAGCCCAAGGTCCTCGACACACTCAAGTTCTCCATGTCCCTCGAGCACGGCGAGCCCGACCTCTACTACAACGGCAAGCAGCTCTCCCACTACGACGCCGTCATCCCACGCATCGGCGCATCCATCACCTACTTCGGCTGCGCCGTCGTCCGCCAGTTCCAGCAGATGGACGCCTATTGCATCAACGGCAACCTCGCCATCGCCAACAGCCGCGACAAGCTCAAGAGCCTCCAGATCTTCTCCCGCCACGACATCGGTATCCCCGCCACCGCCTTCGCACGCGACCGCAAAGACGTCATGCCCGCCATCGAACGCGTCGGCGGCGCACCGGTCATCATCAAGCTGCTCGAAGGCACGCAGGGCGTCGGCGTCATCCTCGCCGACTCGAACAAGGTCGCCGAGGCCATCATCGAAACCCTGCAATCAGCGAAGCAGAACGTCCTGATCCAGAAGTTCGTCGCCGAGAGCAAGGGCAGGGACATCCGCGCCCTTGTCGTCGGCGACCGCGTTGTCGCCGCCATGCGACGCGTCGCGCAGGGCCAGGAGTTCCGCAGCAACGTGCACCGCGGCGGTGTCGCCGAGCCCATCGAGCTCCCGCCCGAGTACGAGAAGACCGCGCTCCGCGCAGCCCAGATCATGGGCCTCCGCATGGCCGGCGTCGACATGCTCGAGGGCAAAGACGGCCCGCAGGTCATGGAAGTGAACTCCAGCCCAGGCTTCGAGGGCATCGAGACCGCAACAGGCATCGACGTCGCCGGCGCCGTCATCGACTACATCAAGGAACGCATCGACTTCCCAGAGATCGACATCCGCCAGCGCCTCACCATCGCCCGCGGCTTCGGCGTCGCCGAATTCACCCTCGCCGACAAATCCGAACTCGTCGGCAAGCAGCTCAAAGACACCAAGCTGCGCGACCAGGAAGTCGTCGTCCTCACCGTCACCCGCACAACCGGCGAGGTTATCTCCAGCCCGCGCGGCGACACCGAGCTCATCGTCGGCGACAAGCTCCTCTGCTTCGGCAAGCTCGAGACCATCCGAGACCAGCTCCCCGCCCGCAAGAAGAAAACCCGCAAGAAGAAGATCGCATCGCCCCCGCAGACTCAGCCAAAGGGATGACACCCATGAACACCCGCGCCACCATCGCCAGCCTCGCCCTCATCACCCCGCTCGCGCTCGCAGCCTGCGAAGAGTCGGGCTCCTCGAACTCCGGCTCACAGTACCAGGGCGAGGCCCAGTCCCAGCTCGGCCGCACCGCCGAAATGGGCCGAAACCTCGCCGACAACATCAAGGGCCGAGACGCCGCGATCGGCACCGCCGCCGCGCAGGCCTCGGGCGGCGGCGACCTCATCACCGTCCCCGGCATCGCCATGACCGCCCCCGAAGGCTGGACCACCGTCACCCCGTCGAACAACATGCGCCTCGCCCAGTTCGAGACCGGCGACGTTCTCGTCACCGTCTCCCAATTCGGCGGCTCAACACAAGCCAACATCGACCGCTGGCTCGGCCAGATCGTCGATCAGTTCGGCCAACCCACCGGCGCTGAAGAAGAGTACGAACGCACCGCCGCCGGCTACGACGCCACCGTCGTCGAGGCCTTCGGCGCCTACCTCGAAGGCGGCATGATGGGCACGCCAACCCGCCGCGAGAGCTACGGCCTCATCGGCGCCGTCATCGAGACACCGGACCGAAGCACGTTCATCAAAATGACCGGCCCGGACGACCAGATCGACAACAACCGCGAGGCCTTCGTCCGCCTCCTCGACAGCATGCGGCAGAACTAGCCTGCGCTACGCGACCATCTCCCCCGACCGCATCTTGTCGTACCACGCACGACGCTGCGGATCGCTCAGCACCGAATACGCTTTGGCGATCCGATCAAACATCGCCTCGGCATCCGGCGCATCCGAGTGATCCGGGTGGTGCTTGTGTGCCAGTTTCCGGTACGCCGACTTGATGGCCGCGGCGTCCGCGTCGGGCTCGATGCCCAACATCAGATACAGATCCTCGATCGCCGCAGCCGCGGTCGCCCCAGCCTGCGCAGGCTGAGGCTCGCGCCCCTCCGCCTGCCGCTGCGCCTCTTCAGGCGTGCCGGCATCGACCGAGTCCGAAACAGCGCACCCGAACTGCCCCATCTGCAGCACAGCCGCGCCGACGCCCGGCCGCTGATCAACGATCCGGAACCCCGCCTCGTAGCGAATCGGAAACAGCGAGGCCCGCTTCACCCACTGCATCCGCGCGTCGACCCGCACCTGCTGCTTGCCGGCCCGAAGCACCACCTGCCGGACCTCGCCGGGCTTAAACTGAAACTTCTTGCTCGAGCCGAGCCGGAAGCCCTCGCGCGAGACGTCGAGAACATCCCCGGTCGGGCACATCAACGCCGACGTCAGGAACCGCTCAGACTTCCTCGGAATCTCTGGGCGCGCGGCCTTCCCCATGCCAGAGCTATCGGCCCGGCGAAGCCCCCGCTTCAGGCGAAACCGCCAGCCCGAATCACTTCACGCCGAGCAGCTCGATCTCGAACTTCAGATCCGCCCGCGGCGGGATGCTGGGAGGTGAACCGCGCTCGCCGTACGCCTTCTGCCACGGGATGATCAGCTCCCGCTTGCCCCCCACCTTCATCCCGGGTATCCCCTCCCGCCACCCCTGGATCAGGTTGTTCAGCGGGAACTCGATCGACTCGCCCCGGTCGTACGACGAATCAAACTGCGTGCCGTCCATCAGAGTGCCCTTGTAATGCACGTTGACGGTCGCCCCCTCCGGGCACTCCATGCCGTCGCCCACAGTGATGTCGTTGATCTGCACGTCGCTCATCGATTGCTCCTCGTACGGGGTCATTCGTGTGGAACGCACCCTAGGCGTACCGTTCACACATGACCGCACCGCCCGGCCCCGACCGCTTCGACCGTCTCAGCCGCCAGGCCAACACCCAGTCCGACCCCGACGCCATGCACGCGCTCTGGGACGCCGTCTTCGAGCTCGACAACTGGCACATCGTCGGAAAGACGCAATCCATGCCCGAGGGCCACGCCTTCGGCCCCCTCACCGCCGACATCGACGGCGAGCCCTTCGTCGCCGCCTTCACCGACCGCCACCGCGCCGAACGCTTCCTTGCCGAACAGGGCGAAGAGGCCGACATCCTCGACCTCAACATGGTCGACGCCGTCGAGCTCCTCGCCGACCTCGCACTCGCGAACGCAGCCGCCGGCGTCATCTTCAACGACGGCAACGCCCCCTTCCTCGCCCGCATCGCCGACCTCCCAGCCCTTCTCGCCGCCCACGCGCCCGGCTACTAAGCCCCTCCAATCCTCAACAGAAACGAACAGGAGGGGCGGCGTCTCGCCGCCCATTCCAACGCAATCTACCAACCCCGCTCCCCAACAACCCACCATCGCCGAGTACACTCGGTTTATGACGACACATGACTCCGGAAACGACGGCCAGGCCATGATCTCCACCGACGCACTCCGCCTGCTCACCGGCGTCGGCGCGATCGCAGCCGCAGCCGGCATCGGCGTCTACCTCTTCGTCGCAGGCCCCAAACAGCCAGCGCCCGACGCCACCATCAGCCCCGAGGTCGTCCTCACCGCCGCCCAGGCAGGCATGGACCTCACCGACGGCTCACCAGGCGAGGACGCCGACCGCCTCCGCGCCGCCTTCGACGCCGGCAACGCCACCCCCGCCAACACCATCACCTTCCGCAACGGCCTCTACCTCACCGCCGCCACCGACGACGCACCAGAACAAGTTCTCACCGGCTATCTCGCAACCACACACGACTCCGGAAACCCCAGCCTCATCGCCTGCGTCGTCGACGGCACCCTTCAGGGCCCCGCCGTCACCTTCTACGACACCGGCAGCATCAAGGCCGCCATGAATCACAAAGACGGCGCGATCGTCGGCCAGTACATCGAGTACTTCGAAACCGGCGACATGAAGCTCCGCGCCATGGCATCGGGCCAGGACTCACCCAACGGCGGCTCCGCAGTCTCCGAACTCACCGTCGGCACCTACGAAGACGGCCTGTACACCCGCGACGAACTCGGCAAGGGCCGGCTCCAGCTCTTCACAGGCAACGGCACGACCACAAGCTCCAACACCGGCACCCCCCTCCACGAGGTCACCGGCTGGATGCTCTTCCACAACACCCTGCTCACAGGCCAGAAGCTCTACACCAACGACAGCCGAACCATCACCGCACCCGCCGACTGACCGCGCACAACCCGCCAACATCCGCAACAATGCTCGCATGAGCACACTCAAACGACGCGACTTCCTCGCCGCCGGCGCACTCACCACACTCGCCGCATCAGCGGGTGCAGCCACAACCGTCCGACCACACCGCCGCGAACCCGGCGACGACCACCGAGGCCCCGCCGTCATCGCCTCGGGCAACGGCCTCGCGGCCGTCCAGCGCGCCTTCGAACTCATCCAGCAAGACCGCGACACCGCCGAGGCCATCGTCGAGGGCGTCCGACTCATCGAAGACGACCCCAACGACATGTCCGTCGGCCTCGGCGGCCTCCCCAACGAAGACGGCGTCGTCCAGCTCGACGCCTCCGTCCTCCACGGCCCAACCCACAAAGCCGGCGCCGTCGCCTGCATCGAGAACATCAAGAACCCCGCCGCCGTCGCCCTCGAGGTCCTCCGCCGAACCGACCACGCCATGATCGTCGGCGAGGGCGCCAAACGCTTCGCCCTCCGCATGGGCTTCAAAGAAGAAAACCTGCTCACCGACCGCGCCCGCGAAGCCTGGCTCCGCTGGAAACGCAACAGCACCAAGCGCGACGACTGGCTGAACGACGACGAACTCGACTGGAACTTCAACGACCAAGGCCACGGCACAGCCTCGCTCTCTCTCCCCTCGAGGGGAGAGGGTGGCCGAGCGACAGCGAGGTCGGGAGAGGGCAGGCTACCGGTCGACACCGACGCCTACGACTTCACCACCGGCACCGTCCACTGCTCGGCCGTCAACGCCAACAGCGACCTCTCCGCCTGCACAACCACCTCGGGCCTCTCCTGGAAGATCACCGGCAGAGTCGGCGACTCCCCCATCATCGGCGCAGGCATGTACTGCGACAACGACACCGGCGCCGCCGGCGCAACAGGCCGAGGCGAGGCCGCCATCCACTCCTGCACCGCCTACCAGGTCGTCGACCACATGGCCCGCGGCCTCCCGCCCACCGAGGCCTGCCTCGAAGCCCTCCGCTCCGTCGCCCGCCGAACCAAGCAGAGGCGCCTGCTCAACGAGCAAGGCCAACCCAACTTCGGCCTCTCTCTCTACGCCCTCCGCAAAGACGGCGCGTTCGGCGGCGCGTGCATGTCGCCCGGCGGCTCCTTCGCCATCGCCACCGAAACCATCGCCGAGGTCCGCCGCTGCACGCCGCTGTTTGAATAGCCTGCGTCTTCCCCTGCACCGGAGACGCAGCCATCTTCGACATCATCAACAAACGCGAGCTCTTCGACTGGTGGGACAAGGGCTACGCCGACAAGGCCAAGTGG
>JBCBMF010000060.1:0-14083 GCA_039822905.1 Planctomycetota bacterium | reverse complement strand
GTGGTTCCGCGTCGGCTGCAGGTACTGGCCGATCGTCAGGATGTCGCACGGGTCGCCCGGCTCGGGCCCCGCGTGCTTGCTGGTGGCTTCAACCAGATCATCCATCAGCTCGAGCACTTCCTCGTCCTTCTCGCCGATGCCGACCATGATGCCGGTCTTCGCGACGCCGCCCTGCTCCTTCACGCGGCGCAGCAGCTCGAACGAGCGATCGAGCTTCGCGCTCGGACGCACCGCCGGGTACATCCGACCCACGCACTCGATGTTGTGATTAATGATGTGCGGCTTCGCGTCGATCACCATCTGCAGCTGATCCGCGTGACCCATAAAGTCCGGGATCAGCACCTCGATCGACATGTCCGGGCACGATTCCTTGCTGCGGATGATCGTCTCGGCCCAGATGCCCGCCCCGCCGTCGCGCAGCTCGTCGCGGTTCACGCTCGTGATCACCACGTGCTTCAGGCCCATCAGCGCCAGCGACTCGGCGACCCGCCGGGGCTCATCTTTATCAAGCTCGGTGGGCCGACCCGTCTTCACGTTGCAGAACCCGCACGCGCGCGTGCAGGTGTCGCCTAGGATCATGATGGTCGAGACACCCCGCGACCAGCACTCGCCCATGTTCGGGCAGCCGGCCTCCTCGCAGACCGTGTGCAGCTTGTGCTCGTCCATGATCGCCCGCAGCCGCTCGTAGCCCGGCCCACCCGGCACCTTGGCCTTGAGCCACTTGGGCTTCCGCTTGGTCGCCAGGTGCTCGGGCTCTTTCTGATTGTTGATCACCATGCCCGACAGGCTCACCAGCGGCTTTTTGACCCGGCGGATCGGGTCGCCGCCGGCCGGCTTCGGATGGCGGGCCAGCGTGCGGGCGATGGCTTCGGGCGTCGGACCCCCGGGCTGTGACACAGTCGTCATGACCAATCCTATTCCTTGCACACGAGCTATTGAGGCGCCATCGGGAGGCATGGGCGGGCCGCGGGCTCTCGCCTCCATGCCCGCCGCACCTCCGCTCACCACTAGCTACGGCCGAGCCTGCGCATCAGATGTCCACGACCGAGAACATCGGTACTTTCGTTCACGCCGATCAGCCGCCGGGTCGATCATCCCCTCGGCGGTGGGCCGGACCATCCTCGGCAATGCCGCTAGACTCGCCCCGGCCGACGCACGCCGCGTCCGAGAACACAACCGGCCACAGGCTGATGGACCCGCCAGACCGACCGGAAACGCACAACGATGAAGATCATCAAACAACTCGCCGCGATCGCCCGCACCAACGCCAGCGTCCCGGGCCTCGGCCTGCTCGCGGCGGCGGCCGTCACCCTCTCCGGCTGCGGCATCGATTCCTACCTCGACCCGTCCGTTGTCGGCCGATGGGAACGCACACCCGTGGAGGTCCCCATCCTCCGCCGCATCGCCGCCATCGAGCCCGGCGACGATGCCGCCGTCGAGTTCACAGAGCCGCAGCCCGAGGACCTGCGTCCCGAGGTCACCGAATACCGCGCCAGCCCGGGCGACGCGATGGTCATCATCGTCTTCGACTACCCGGCCAGCGGCATCAACACGCCCTTCGAGGCTCTCATCGAAGACAACGGCACCATCGACCTGCCGGGCATCGGCAAGTTCTTCATCCTGGGCCTCACAAGCGACCAGGTCCGCGACGTCGTCGCCGAGGGCCTCGAAGCACAGGACCTCATCCGAAACGCCACCGTCTCCTCCCGCTTCATCCAGCGGCGGCAGAACCTCTTCAACATCATCGGCGCCGTCCGCGCGCCCGGGCCCTACTTCATCCCGGAGCCCGGCTACCGGCTGCTCGACGCGCTCGCCGCCGCCGGCGGCCTCGCCGACGAGTCCACCGCCGAGATCTTCGTCATCCGCCAGATCGCCCTCGACGGGGAGTTCGGCGACCCCGGCCGCCCGGGATCATCGGGCCCCGGCAACGCCGCGGGCGTCCCCCAGGACATCGACGACAGGCCGGGGCGCCTGCTCGATCTCATCGAAGAGATCAACCAAGACGCCGACGAGGGCAACCCGTCGCTGATCGGGAGCCGAACACTCAACCTCGCCGCGCAGCCCGAAGACGACGGCCAGCCCGACGAGGGCCGAGCCCCCGCGATCGATCTCGTCCAGCCCGAGAACGTCTTCGATGCAAACCCGAGCCAGTGGATCTTCCTCGACGGCCGGTGGGTCCAGATCCGTGACGGCGGCGTCGGTGTGCCCGGCGGCCTTCCCGAGCTCACGGACGCCGCGGCCGGTGCGCAACAAGTCGTCACCCAGCGCATCATCTCGATCCCCGTCCAGGACCTGCTGCTCGGCAGCGCCGACGTCAACATCGTGGTCCGACCCGGCGACGTCGTCCGCGTCCCCGCGCCCGGCGGCGGAACCATCTACGTCGGCGGCCAGATCGCCCGCCCCGGGGCCTACGCGTTCGACCCCCAGCTCACCCTCAGCCGGCTCATCACGTCCGCAGGCGGTCTGGGCGGCATCGCAATCCCAGAGCGAGTCGATCTCACCCGCATGATCGGCACCGACCGGCAGGCCACGATCCGGCTCGACCTGCGCAAGATCGCCGAGGGCACCCACCCGGATATCTTCCTAAAGCCCAACGACCACATCAACATCGGCACCAACTTCTGGGCCTTCCCGCTCGCCGTCGTCCGCGGCGGCCTCCGGGTCTCCTACGGCTTCGGTCTGCTCGCGGACCGCAACTTCGGCAACGACATCTTCGGTGCACCGCCGCGGAACATCGGCGGCTAAACGAGTCCTACGACCGATCCAAACCTGACTTTCAGGGTCCGATCGGCAACAATCGACGAGCCGGCGTGAGGGGAGTACGCCGGCGTCTCCGAACCGGCCGAGTCCCAAGGACGTAGGACCCGTCCCAACGCGTCTGCCAACCGGCATGCCTTCGCCTCTCTGCGGTGGTGTCGGGCGGTAGTGGTGCCGATACAGCCTGCGGCCGGGGTGCACCTCCTGCGGCCATGATCATCCGGGGAGCACGGCCGTGCACACGTGCACAGGACATCAGGCACCATGACCACCGTCCCAATCCAGCAGGACGCCGTGGCCGCCAAGGCCAACCGAGCACAGCCCTCCATCGCGCCCGCGACCATCGCGATCGGCACGCTCACCACCGTTGCATTCTTCGGCCTCTTCTTCCGCTGGTTCTTCAAGCAGGGCGAGTTCAGCCTCGCAAAGCTCGAAGACTGGGGACACGCCTTCTTCGTCCCCGCGATCGCCGCCTACCTCGCCTGGCAGCGACGCCGGCTGATCGCACAGACCACACCCCGCGTCTTCCTCCCCGGCATCCTGCCCGTCATCCTCGGCATCGCCGTCTACCTCCAGTACTCCTATGCCCCGATCCCCGGCACGCACATGATCCAGGGCTTCGCGATCGTCCTCACCGTCTTCGGCATCGCGCTCACACTCTTCGGGCCCGATACCGCCCGCTACCTCGTCCTGCCCATCGCGTTCCTCACCTTCGGCGTCACGATCTCCGAACGGATCATGCTGATGATCACCTGGCCGCTCCAGCTCATCGCGAGCCAAGGCGCATTCGTGGTCCTGGGCCTCTGCGGCATCGTCGGCGGCTTCCAGGTCGACGTCGAAGGCAACATCCTCACCGTCATCAAGAAGTCCGGAGAGGAGTTCCCGCTCAACGTCGCCCAGGCCTGCAGCGGCATGCGCATGGTCGTCGCCTTCATCGCGCTCGGCGCGGCTGTCGCCCTGCTCTCCTGCCGGCTCTGGTGGCAACGCATCGCCGTGTTCTTGCTCGCCGTGCCCGTCGCACTCGTGATGAACATCATCCGCGTCGCTGTGCTGGGCCTGCTCACGCTGGGCGACCCAGACCTCGCGCAGGGCGAGGCCCACACCCTCATCGGCACGCTGCTGCTCATCCCGGGCCTGGGCCTGTTCCTCGCCATCGTCTGGGCCCTCAACAAGATCGTCGATCTCCCCGAACCGACCAAAGCCAACGCCGCGGCTCGGAAGCCCGTGCAGCTCGCCAAGCCCACGGCGTTCATGCTGCTTGCCGTGCTCAGCCTCGCCGGCCTCGGCATGGGCTGGTCGATCCGAACGCTCGGCATCCACCTCGAGAAGCTCCCCATCTACGCCCCTGACGGCCGCACACTGTCGAGCGTCCCGCGCGAGACCGAAAACTGGATCGCCGTCGGCCCAGACCGCATCGAGCCTGTCGAGGTCCTCGACGTGCTGGGGACGCTGAACTACGTCACACGCGTCTACAAAGAGAAGAACCCCGCTGACGGAGAGCAGCCGCGCCTCGTCGAGTTCCACGCCGCGTACTACACCGACCAGATCGATACCGTGCCCCACGTCCCCGAGCGCTGCTTCGTCGGCGGAGGACTCCAACAAACCTCGGAGTCCACCGTGATCCCGCTCGGTCTCGACGGATCGCGCTGGAGGCCCGACCCCTTCGCCCCCGAGGGCACCGAGCCGGTCTTGAGCGCACGCACCAGCAACCGATGGTCCCCCGCGCCGGGAACCAACGTCCGACTCCCCGTCGGCATCGAAGACGTCGGCATCCGCACCAGCGGCTACAACATCCCGAGGCAGGGCGAGATCTACGCCGGCTACTTCTTTATCGCCAACGGCGGCATCGCCACCAGCGCCGAGCAGGTCCGGCTCCTCTCCTTCGACCTGACCAACGACTATGCGTATTACCTCAAGGTCCAGTTCAACGCGTCCAAGCGCGGCAACATCCAATCCGCAGAGGACCTCGCCAGCACCTCCGGAGAACTGCTCTCCGAGCTCCTGCCCGATCTGATGCGCTGCGTGCCGGACTGGGTGGAGGTCAGGGCGGGACGGTACCCGCCCGAGAACGCAGCAGCCCCCGCCGCAAACTAGACACGACCGCTCTCCGAAGCACACACGACACCGGAGCGAGAAGAGAACCCAATGGCAGCCAGAGTCAACGTCAAGTTCGTCATCATCCTGTCCGTCGTGCTCGTCGCGGTCATGGCAGCGGTCGTATTTGCCGCGATGACCGTCGTGCTCAAGTCGGGCGAGGACTACGCCACAGCCGCGGCCGAGTTCGAAGCCGCGGGCCAGTTCAAGGAATCCGCCCGAAGCTGGGAGCGCGCCGTCGGCCACGACCGCACCCGCCTCGACTGGCTGGAGGGCTGGAAGCGCACGCTCGAGCTCGTCGAGCACGACACAGACGCCGAGTACGTCGCCGACCGCCGTATGCACCAGGGCATCCTGCGAGAGATGGCCGAGGTCAAGGGGCCCGACATCGCGGCCCACCGCGAGTACCTCGATGACCTCACCTACGGCATCCGCGCCGGCGGGGCCCGCATCGAGGACTACAACTTCGTCGCCGCCGAGGTCGAGCGCACGCTGCTCGCGTTCCCCGACTCGATGACCGCCGAGCGGGGCCAGATCCGCCGCTACCGCGGCATCGTCGGCGCGTCCGCCCTCAGCCGCGGGGCCCAGCTCGCCGACGACCAGCTCGAGCTCCTCCAGGCCGACCTCGAAGCCGCGATCGCAGGCGACCCGGGCGACGAAGACGCGCTCGCCGCCCTTGTGCAGATCATCGCATCGCTCGCCGAAGACGCGCGCCGCAACAGCCGCATCGCCGAGTCCCAGGAAATCTGGCAGCGGCTCGGTTCCACCGTTGACGCGTTCGTCGATGCCAACCCCGACAGCATCCGAGGCCGCGTCTTCCAGACCAACATCAAGCTCGCGACGAGCATCCAGGCCGTCGAAGCGCAGCAGCTCTTCGGGGCCGACCTCAGCAGGGCCCGTGTCGAAGCCGCGACGTCGTTCGCCGACACAGCAGAAAGCATCTACAACGACTACCTCACCGCCGAGCCGCGGCATACCGGCCACATCGCGGCCACCGAGCTCACGAGCCTCCTGCGACGCACCATCACCGAGCGGGCCGGCGATCTCGCCGTCGACGTCTGGGACCGCACCCTCGAGCAGCACCCCGACGACGTGCTCGTGATCCAGAGCCGCGCCGCGTTCCTCAGCTCGATCAGCCGCCACGAAGACGCCATCGAAGCCTACACAACCATCCGTGACCTCCAACGACCCTCGCTCTCGCCAGAGGGCCAGCTGCTGATCGTTCTCCAGCAGAACGCGAGCGTCGCCATCGGCTCGGCCGCCTACGAGCAGTGGGCCCTACGCACCGCCAACGCCGAGCGTCTTGAGCGCGGCAGCGATGCCCGCTCCGCCATGCTCGAATCCGCAAGCGAGGCCCTCGACCTCGCCCGCACCAGCCGCGACAACGCGAGCGAGGTCCTCGCCGAGGACGAGCCCAACCTCATCCTGCTCAACGCCAAGATCGCCTTCGCCGAGGGCGAGATCCGCACCGCCGACGTCCTCGTGCGTCGATACAACGAGACCAGCAACGAGCTCGACGCCGAGGGTCTCAGGCTCGCCGCGCAGGTCGCCCGACGGCTCAACAACGTGGGCGAGCAGGCCCGCCTGCTCTCAAGGCTGCTCGAGATCAACGGCGGCGATGTTCTCGCCATGTTCGAACTCGCCGAGGTGCAGCTCAACCTCCGCAACTACGAGGAGGCCGAGCGCCTGCTCACCATCGCCTCCGAGCTGCGTCCCGACCTCGATCTGATCGACGACCGTCTCGACATGCTCGGCGCCCTGCTCGGCAAGGCCGAGGTCGAGGACCCGTTCGAGGCCGCAATCATCGAGGCCCAGCGCGCCTCCGACGCCGGAAACATCCCGCAGGCCATCGAGACGCTCGAGGCCAGCCTCCGCGACAACCCGACACCCGACGACATCCGCGTGCACATCGTTCTCGCGAACGCCCTCACCCGCGCCGGCAACATCGAACGGGCCGGCGAGATCGCCGAAGCCGGCCTCGCCATCGACCCCGACAGCACGTCACTTCAGATCATCAAGCGACAGGCCGAGGTCGGCGACGACCTCGACGCCGCCGACCGGGTGATCGACTCGATCCCCAACCTGACAGAGACACAGCGCAACCTGCGCAAGCACGCGATGAGGCTGGGCCAGGGCGAGACCGAAGCGGCACGGCCCTTCCTCGAGGCCGCCCAGGCCGAATCGCCCGACAACCCCGACGTGCTGCTCGCAGCGTTCGAATACGCGCTGCGGCTCGGCGAGATCGACGACGCCCGAGCCATCGTCGCCCAAGCCCAAGGCCGAGACATCGACGGCGCGAACGGGCTCACGCTCCGCGCGAAGATCGAGATCGCCGAAGGCCGGTTCGAAGAGGCCGAGCGCACCCTCGCCGCGGCCGTCGAACGCGGCAGCCTCAACGCCGAGACGCTCAGCCTGCTCGGCCGCGTCCAGACACTGCGCGGCGACCAGACCTCGGCGACCGAGAGCTTCCGCCGCGCACGGGACATCCGACCCAACGACATCGGATACACCAACAACTACATCCGCTCGCTCGCCGGATCGGGCCAGGAAACCCTGGCACTCGATGTCGCACGCCAGTCGCTCGACATCGGCCGCAACAACCCCGACTTCATGAACCTCTGGCTCCTGCTCGAGGGCACCGTCGGCAGCAAGCAGGTCGCGTACGACGAGCGCGTCTCGATCAGCGAAGCGCAGCCCGACGACGCCGCAAACACCGCCGCCCTCATCCAGCTCTGCCTCGACCTGCGCCGCTTCGACGAGGCCCGCGAACGCCTCGACGAGGCCCGCAGCGAGAACGACTCGCTCGCGCTCGTACGGCTCGATGCCGTGTGGCACCTCCAGCGCGGCGATCTCCGCGCAGCCATCGACCAGTACAACCAGTTCCTGATCTCCGATGCCGAGGGCGCCAACACCGCCGCGGCCTACGTCGCGTTCGGATCGTTCCTCATCGACAACGGCCAGCTCGATAACGGGCTGACGACCCTCCGCCAGGGCCGACGCCTCCAATCCGAAGACAACCCGCTCGTCGACGTCCAGCTCTCGCGCCGGCTGTTCAACGCACGCCGCTACGCCGAGGCCGCCGAGGTGCTCGAGAGCGTCGTCGACGGCCCCGCCGCCGAGTCCCCCGCCGCCGCGCAGTCGCGCGGGCTCCTCATCGAGACCTACACCCGGATGAGCGAGTGGGACGCCGCACAGGCCCGTCTCGACGCGCTCGCCGACGACGAGCGTGAGACCCTCACAATGCGTCTGCTCGAAGTCGAGGTCCTGCGAGGCCGCGGCGAGACAGACATCGCGCGAACCAGCCTCGATCAGACGATCAGCGCGTTCCCGACCGAGCCGCTCCCCTACATCCGCCGCGCGTCCATGCTCATGGCCGAACAAGCGCTGATGCAAGACGCCGTCGACGACCTCACACGGGCGATCGAGCTCGACCCGACCAACTCCGACGCGTATCGCCTCCGCGCAATCTGCAACACCAGGCTCGGCCGAGACTCTGCGGCCGCCAACGACATCGCCTCCACCGCCCGCGCGCGCCCACTCGACGATCAGATGCGCGTCAGCGCCGCGCAGCGGCTGCTTCAGATGGGCCGAGAAGACCTCGCCGCCGACGTGATCGACGAAGGACTCGAGCGGCAGGCCGGCAATCTCCGCATCCTCTTCAACGCGGGACAGATCTTTGCGTCCGCCGGCAGCCACGCCCGCGCCGTCCAGTATCTCCAGGACGCGTGGGACCAGTCCAAGGAGCCGGCCATCGCCGAGTTCCTCGTCCGCAGCATGCTCGAGCTGCCGAGGCCCGACGTCCGCCGCGCCCGCCAGATCGTCAGCCACCCCGACCTCGACAGCGAGAGCCCGGGCGTGCTGCTGATCCGCGCCCGCGTGGAAACCGCCGACGAGAACTGGTCGGCCGCCGAGAGCCTGCTCACCGAGATCTACCGAGAGCACCGCGACAACCCGCAGGTGCTGTTCACCTGGTCAAACGGCATGGTCAACATGCTCGAGCGTGAGCGCGCCGTCGAGTACTTCCGCCGCCTCGACGCCAGCGAGACCCTGTCCCCGTGGGCCACGTTCATGCAGGCCCGGCTGCTATCACAGGACGAATCGGGCGAGTCCGAAGCCGCCGAGCTGCTTGCCGGCCTGCTCGCGACTGAGATCGAGCCCAACCTCCGGCTCGCCACACTCCGACTCAGCAGCCTGGTCAACTACGAGGCCGAGCGGTTCGAGGCGTCGACCGACGACATCCGGGCCGCGCTCGAGCTCTCCCCGGACGATCCGGAGTTGAACAACAACCTCGCGTTCATCCTCGCGGTCGAGCTGGGTGAGCCCAACGAGGCGCTGCCCTTCGCGCAGAAGGCGGTCGAGATCGCACCCGAGAACAGGGGGTTCCTGGATACGCTCGGCACCGTCTACATCGAAGCCGGCGAGCCCGAGAAGGCAATCGCGCCGCTCGAACGCGCTCTGACGCTCGCAACGACCGATACCGACCGAGCGCCGGTGCTCGTCAACCTCGCGCGGGCGAGGCTCGACACCGGCAACCCGCCCGGCGCCGCAGATGCCGCCGACGAGGCCCGGAGGATAATCGAAGCGCTCGACGACCCAGACGAACGAACCCAGGCCAAGCTGAACAAGATCCTCGACGATATCGCAAACGCACGCTGAGACGCGGGCAAACTCAGACCGACCTCGACACGACCGGCGACACCACATGAGCACCGCACCACCACCGAGCACCCGACCCTCACGCCCGATGCAGGGCCGGCCGCCGCCCGCCGCCGCGCCGGCGTCGCAGGTCACCATCGACCCGGTCAAGCTGCTCAAGAAGTACTTCCTGATTCTCATCGCCGCGGGCGTCATCGGTGTCGCCGTGGGCGTCGCCGCCAACCAGTTGCTCCGCCGGTTCGCGCCGCAGTACACAGCACGGACGTTCTTCGAGGTCGACCCACCGCGCAGCACCGTGGCAACGCTCAACACCGCAAACGTCAAGAAGGACGAGCTCGAACGCTACATGGCCTCCCAGGCCCAGGCCATCCTGTCCAGCCAGGTTCTCGAGCGTGCGGTCTCCGACCCCAGGCTCGTCAGCGGCGCCCCCAAGTGGAGCGAACAGTTCCTCGACAAGAACGGCCGTCTCATCCGCGTCGACGCGATCGCCGAGCTGCAAGAGGCAATGGTCGCCCGCATCGTGCCCAACACCAGCTACATCGAGCTCAAGCTCGACTACTCGAGCAAGAACGACGTCTACACCGTCGTCGATGTCGTGACCCAGGCCTACAGCCGCTTCATGCGTGAAAGCACACGCACCGACCAGCAGCCCGTCAAGGACCAGCTCTCTCGCCGGCTCGAAGAGCTCCGGCGCAGCATCGAGCGCGATCAGGCCGCGGTCAGCCGGCTGCTGCTCGATAACAACATCGAGTCCGTCGACGCCAAGCTCACCGAAGCCGGCGAAGAACTCGACCTCGCCGTCAAAGACCGCGCCGGCGTGCAGGAAACCATCTCGTTCATCGAAACGCAGACAGAGGAATACCTGCTCGCGCTGAACAACCCCGCCGGCCGGCAAATCCCCGACGACATCCGCCAGCGCGTCCGCCAGAACCCGCTCATCCAGCAGCTCGAGAGCCAGCTCCAAAATGTAAACGCACGCAAGCGGTCGGAAGAGCGACTGGGCTTCGGGCCGGGACACCCGGCGATCAAGGCGCTGCAAGCGCAGATCGACGGCCTCCAAGAAGAAATCGCCACACGCACCGCCGAGCTGCAAGAAGAGTCGTTCGACGCCGCCATCAGCAACCTGCGTGTCCAACTCAACCAGGCCCGCAGCCTCGAGAGCGAGCTCACGGACCGGATCAAGGAAGCCCAGGACCGCCTCACCGAGATCGCACGCATCGGCCAGGAAGTCCAGGCCCTCAAGCGACGCGTCCAGCAGACCCAGGACCGCGTCTCTCGCACCGAAGAAGAGCTCGACGAGGTCGAGGGCGTGCTCAGCGTCGCCGAGCAGGGCCGGGTCACGGTCTTCCAGCCGCCCCGCCTCCCCGAACGGCTCTCGTTCCCGAAGCGTGTCATCGTTGTCCCCGCCGGCTTCCTCGCGGTCGTCGGCCTCACCGCAGGCATCATCCTGCTGCGCGAGCTGCTCGACCAGCGCGTCAAGGGCCCGGCCGACATTGCCATGATCCCGCGCACCCCCGTGCTCGGCATGCTCCCGGTCGTCTCCGAAGACCCGTCGCGCCCCGAGCGCGCCGAGTCCGCATTCCACGACCGGCCCGCCGGCGTCTTCGCCGAAGCCGTCCGACAGCTCCGCGTCGCACTCGCCACCAAGGTCCAGCAGGCCGGCCACCGCTCCGTCCTCATCGTGCCCGCATCACCGAGATCCGGCGCCACAACGCTTGTCACCAACCTCGCCGAGGCCGTCAGCCGTGCAGACGCCAAGGTGCTCATCCTCGACGCCAACCTCCGCCGACCCGGCATCCACCGCCTCTTCAACCTCGACGCCGCCCCGGGCCTCGCCGACGTGCTCGCCAAGACCACCGAGGTCGACGACGCGCTCTGCAAGACCGATAACCCCAACCTCGACGTCATGACCGTCGGCTCACCCGAGCACCGCGTCTTCGAGCGCCTCTCGACCGAATCGATGAGCGAACTGCTCGCAAGGCTCGAGGCCCGCTACGACCTCGTCCTTCTCGACGTCGCCCCTGCGCAGGTCGCCGGCGACGCCGCGGGCCTGGCCAACCGCGTCGGCGGCGTCGTGCTCGTCACTCGTGCACTCGCCGAGAAGCGGGGCCTCATCGCCCGACTCAAGAACGAGCTCGCAGGCACCCACGCCGAGTTCCTGGGCGTCGTTGTCAACGCCGTGCGATCCTCCGCCGGCGGCTACTTCAAGCGCAACATGCGCGAGGCCCACGCCTACCAGAACAAGGCCAAGCCCGCCGCCGAGGCCTGAGATTCTTCGAGACAGCGCACGTCGGAGACAGCGACCGTGACCGAGCCACAGACGAACCAGCGCACCCACGCCCTCGTCACGGGCGGCGCAGGCTTCATCGGCTCGCACCTCACCGAGCTGCTGCTCGCGCAGGGCATCCGCGTCACCGTTGTCGACAACCTCTCCACAGGCCGCCTGTCCAACCTGCCGAATCACGCCGATCTCACGGTCATCGAAACCGACCTCGGCGAAGTGCTCCCGACCATGGAATCACGGGTCGGCCCTGTCGACCACATCTACCACCTCGCCGCCGCCGTCGGCGTCAAGCTCGTCATGGACAAGCCGGCCGAGGCCATCGAGACCAACGTTGCACTCACCGCTGACCTGCTCACCGCAGCCCTCACCGCCGGCCCGAGCAACACTCCGGCACGCACGCTCATCGCCTCCTCAAGCGAGGTCTACGGCAAGGGCACAGGCGAGGTTTTCAGCGAAGACGACGATGTCGTCTACGGCCCCACCACTGTCACCCGCTGGTCGTACGCCGCCTCCAAAGCACTCGACGAGCACCTCGCCCTCGCCCACCACCGCGATCGCGGACTTCCCGTCGTCGTCGTACGCTTCTTCAACACAGTCGGCCCGCGTCAAGTCGGTGACTACGGCATGGTCCTGCCCCGCTTCGTCGCCGCCGCCCTCGCAGGCGAGCCGCTCACCGTCTTCGGCGACGGCTCGCAGTCCCGGTGCTTTGCCGACGTCCGCGACGTCGTCACAACGCTGCCAAAGCTCATAACCAACGACACATGCTTGGGCCGCGTCTTTAACATCGGCGCCGACACGCCCATCACGATCCGCAAGCTCGCCGAGACCGTGATCCGCGTCACCGGCTCGTCGTCCGACGTCGTCACGATGCCCTTCGACGCCGCGTACCCACAGGGCTTCGAGGACCTCAAGCGCCGCCGGCCCGACCTCACGCGCATCAAGTCCGCCATCGGCTTCGAAGCCGGCACGCCACTCGAAACCACAATCGCCGACCTCGCCGACGTGCTCGCCGCCGGTGCCCGTGCCGAGGCGTCGCCATGATGCCGCTGACACTCGCCGAGCTCGCTCCGGCAGCAGAAGAAGCGATCACACGCACCAGCGTTTTCAACGGCTACGTCGGCGTCTTCATCGCCGCCTTCCTCACCACCATCATCGCGACGCCCATCATGCGGCGTCTCGCCGTCGCCAACGGCATCATCGATAGCCCGTCCGACCCGCGCAAGGTCCACAAAATCCCGGTCGCTTATCTCGGTGGTGCAGCCGTCTACCTCGGACTCGTCGCCGCCATTTTCTTCAGCATCATGGCGGTCCGCTACCAATGGCTCGCCGACTACCACCCGTCCGAGCACACCCCGCTCCGCGCCCACCGCATCATGCCCTGGTCCATCATGCTCGGCATGACCGTCATCATGCTCGTCGGCCTGCTCGACGACATCGTCGGCATCAGCCCACGCCTGAAAATCGCCGGCCAGCTCTTCGCCGCCGCCGCGCTCGCCGCCGATCAGATCGGCGTGCAGGTCGCCCGCGGCTTCATCATGCCCGTCGCCGAAACGCTTGGCATCCCCACCGTTGAGCTCCCGATCGCCGGCACCGATCAGTTCATCGAAACTGTCGGCTTCGCAATCAGTCTCCCGGGCCCGATCCCGGTCTTCGGCGAGGCCATTAACTTCGACTTCGTCTACTGGACCGGCGCCGCGCTCATCGCCGTCTTCGTCCTGGGCGGCTGCAATGCCTCGAACCTCATCGACGGGCTCGACGGCCTGCTCTCCGGCGTCACCGCCATCGCAGCCGCGGGCATTCTCATCATCGCGCTCGGTCTCGCCGTCGCCGACGACGGCGCACGAGACACGCAGCGCGTCGTCCTCGCGCTCGCCGTCATGGGGGCGTGCCTCGGCTTCCTCCCGCACAATTTCAACCCCGCCAACATCTTCCTCGGCGACTGCGGCAGCCTCCTGCTCGGCTACTGCACCGTCGTGCTCATCCTCATGCTGGGCGACACCGGCAAGACCCACCTCGTCATCGCAGGGCTCGTCATCTACGCCATCCCGATCATCGACACCACGCTCGCCATCGTCCGCCGAAAGCTCGCCGGCAAGAGCTTCTCCGAGGCCGACGCCGACCACTTGCACCACATGCTCAAACGCTCGCTGGGGGTCAAGGGCGCGGTGTTCACGCTCTACGGCATCGGCATCGGCTTCGCCGCCCTCGGCGTCGCCAGCCCGTGCGCGATGTGCACCGGTGCCGCGATATTGCACCGCATCCCGCGCGTGGTCATCGGCGAGAACCAGACGT
>JBCBMF010000059.1:0-14180 GCA_039822905.1 Planctomycetota bacterium | reverse complement strand
AGATGTACTTCTTGTCCTCGCTCAGCCAGCCCTGGTGGCAGTAGGCCCGGCCCGGGTAGCGGACGATGCCGGTCTGGAAGATGTTGTTCTTGTCGGTAACATCGAAGATACGGAGCGCGGTGTCGGTGCTGCCGTTGCCGAAACCGGAGAACAGGAACGCGATCTCCCGCCCGGCGTAGGGGCCCGAGTCGTAGGTGACCACCTGCGCATCGTGGACGTAGAGGTTGTTCTGGAAGAGCGACTGCACGGGCTGGGTCTCGTTGCCGGGCAGGCCGTTCGCGCCTACGGAGTACGCGCGCAAGCCCAGGTCATTACCCCCGCCGACGCGGTAGAGGAAGCCCGAGTCTTCGTTGACGATGATGTTGTGCGTGGCGCTCGAGCCGCCGAAGCTGGTAAAGCCGCGGTTGATGACGTTGCCGTTGTCGACGTCGGTGAGCTCGAAGATCTGGATGTGGCCGCCGCCCTCGCTGACGACGTAGGCGAAGTCGCCCAGGACCTTGATGTCGCGCCACAGGCTCCCAGGGCTGTCGAAGGTGTCGAGGATGACCGGGTTGACCGGGTCGGTGATGTCGATGAACGAGGTTGCCTCGCGCAGGCCGATGATCGCGATCTCGCGGCCGGTGGGCGAGACATAGCCCCAGCAGTCATTAGCGTCGGCCGACCCGGGGTCCATGGCGGTGATGGGCACCCGCGAGAGAAAGGTCACGTTCTGCGAGGGGTAGAGGCCGAGGCGGGCGGCGTCGCCCGGGTCGCCCTGGCTGTAGAGCCCCTCGGACTCGGGGTGGGCCGCGGCCGACGCGCCGGCGGCGAGCAGGAGCGAGGCACAGAACAAAGCGGGAGTGCGCAGCATGAGGAACCTTTCTTTGGAAAGCGTTCCCGCGGGCGGTGACCCGCGGGAACGGAGAGTCATCTCAGACCAACGCTCGGCTCACGGGCAGCCGGCGTTGAAGTTGAGCACCCAGGCGTTGAAGTCGCCCGGGTTACACTGGCCGTCGCCGTTCTGGTCGCACTCGCCGGCCTGATTGTTGAAGGCCAGGACCCAGGCGTTGAAGTCGGCGGGGTTCAGGTTCCCGTCGCCGTTGACGTCGGCGGCGTTGTCGCACCCGCCGGGGTTCGTGCACTCGCTGATGGCGATCGCGATCGCATCGACGGCGGCCTCGATCACGTTCTGCGTGCCGATGTCGCTGGCGGCGAACCGCAGCACGAGCTGGCTCGACGCGTTGAAGTCAACACCCTCGACGAGCGTATCGGTACGCCACGCGTTCGAAGGATTGGTAACGGTGCGGACCGCGGTGAAGCTCGCGCCGTTGTCGGTCGAGACCGAGACGGTGAAGCTGTCGCCGCCCTGGATCGTGCCGCCGGCGAAGTCGTTGAACCAGTAGGCGTAGCTGATGTCCGCGCCAGCGGGCACGTCGAAGGCCGGGCTGGTCAGGATGGTCGTGCCGTTGTCGACGTCGGAGTTGCCGCCGTCGGCCGAGCTGTTGTCGGTGACCCAGGCCGAACCGGAACCGTCGAAGTCGGTCGCCGGGTCGCCGCGGCCGTTGTTCGACGGGACGCCCCGCGTCCACTGGCCGTCCGACGCGTCGCCCGAGACGGTGTAGCCGAGGTCGGTCTCGGCGTTGTCCGACGCGATCTCGGTCACGCTCGAGACGACCACGGCCTGGAACGTGCCGGACTCGGGGAGCGTCTGCACGCCGGCGTTCTGCGACTCAACGCTGACGAAGTACTCGGGGTCGTCGCCGCAGAGCTGCGCCGGGATCACGAGCTCGAACAGGTTCGGGATCGTCTCGTTTAGCGCGATCTGCTGGAAGTTGGTCTCGCCCTGCTTGCGGATGTTGAGGAACGGCCCGTCGATGATGGTGTCGCCGTTGTCGGTGATCTCGACAAAGGTGGGGACGGTGGCGACGCCGGGCGCGACCACGGTGGCGGCGGGCGAGAGGATCGCGACATCGAGCGGGGGCGAGCCGGCGGTTGCCACCGCCGCGGCGGCGTTCACGAGGCCGCTGCCGAAGATGTCATCGTCGCCCGTGGCCCCGATGTCGATCGTCGTCGAAAAGAGAATATCGCGAACCTGCGCCGGCGAGAGGCTCGGGTTCTTCGAGAGCATCAGCGCCGCGACGCCCGCGACAAGCGGCGTCGAGAACGACGTGCCCGATGAAACCCTCGAGCCGCCGCCACGCGACGCGCAGCGGACACTGTCACCCGGGCCCGTGATATCGAGGCCCGGCCCCCAGTTGCTAAAGCTCGCCCGGTTATCGTTGATGTTCGTCGCACCAACGACGACGACGTTCGGATGCTCGAAGTTCAGGCTTGCCTGACCGTCGTTGCCGGCCGAGCGGAAGTAGACACCGCCGCGGTCCTCGACGTACGCGCCGGTGGTCTGCACCGAGGAAGAAGCGACACCCGAGAACGACACGTTGACAATCCGTGCGCCGTTGTCGGCCGCCCAGCGGGCGCCCTGGTTCAAGTCGGCGGACGACGCCGTTCTGTTGTTCCCGATGGTCACCTTGATGGGCATGAGCGAGGCACCCCAGGCGATCCCGGCGGTGCCGAAACCGTTGTTCCCTTCGGCCGTCGCCATCCCGGCACAGAACGTGCCGTGACCGAACGACGTCTGCGTGTCATCGACGATCCCGCCGTTCAGTTCGGTGAGGTTGTCGACGGCGTTGAACCCCGGAACGAGCAGGTCGTCAAGGTCGGGATGATCGATGTCGATCCCTGTATCGACGATCGCGATGATGATGTCCGAGCTGCCGGTCTCGATCGCCCACGCGCCCTCGCTGTTGACGTTGTCGTGATGCCACTGCAGGTTGTACTGCGGATCGTTGGGCACGTTCGCGGTGTAGACCGTCCAGTTCGGCTCGGCGTACTCGTAGTCGCCGGTCGCCAGCAGCTGCTCGGCGAACGTGTTCTCGTTCATGCCGGCCGGCACGGCAACGACGTACTCGTCGACGTCGGCGAAGTGCTCGATCACGGTGGGCATGAGCCGTGTGCGGGCGTCGGACATCGCTTGGATGTCGACGCCTCGACCTGCAACAAGGCCGCCGCCGGCGAAGCGTGCGGCCTCGTTGCCGAACAACGCCTGCTTGGGCCGGACGATCATCGAGCCCGAGAACTCCATAGAGCCGGGGATCTCGACGTACCGCTCGGGTGCGACGTTGCCCGCAGCGTCGGTGACGATCGCCTGGATCGCGCCGGCTTGGGCATGGGCGAGGCCCGCGGCGGCCGCGACAACGGCCGCGGCGGCGATCCTGTGCAGTGAAGTGGCAGAACGTGGTGCGGTCATTTCGACTCCTCTGGAAACAAACCGAATGGTGCGGAGGCGGCCGAACGCCGCGATCCGAGAAACAAGGTCAGAGACCGGCAGGATACCTGATACGGCCCATTTGTATAGATGATTCTCAAATCTCATCGATCCTGCTCATTCGGGGCGGTTTCATCTCCTATCCCAGAGGTTTGAAAGTCGGCGGGGCGGCTCTCACGGCCCCGCCGAGGGCGATCATTCACGAGCCCGGGGCCCGCTTTGGCTGTGTCACGGGCAGCCGGCGTTGAAGTTGAGCACCCAGGCGTTGAAGTCGCCGGGGTTGCACAGGCTGTCGCCGTTCTGGTCACACTCGGGAGCCTGGTTGTTGAAGGCCAGGACCCAGGCGTTGAAGTCGGCGGGGTTCAGCTCGCCGTCGCCGTTCACGTCGGCGGGGTTGTCGCACGGATCGACGACATCCTCGCACTCAAGAACAGCGATCTCGATGGCGTCGATGGCGCACTCGAGGATGTCCCCCGGGTCCTCCTCGACGGCGCGCCAGCGGAACCGCACGCTCGCGGGCGAGCCGATCTCGGCGGCCGAGATCGAATCGGTGAACCACTGGTTGGCGGTGTCGTAGTCGCGGATCGTGATCCACCCGACGCCGCCGTTGATCGAGTAGTCGACGAACAGGCCGTCGGTCGCGTTGTCGAGCGGGTTCTGGCTGTCGGCCGCCCAGTAGGCGTAGTTGATGAACCCGCCGCCCGAGAAGTCGTAGTCCGCGGTCTCGAGCGTGGTGAACCCGCCGTCGACGTCGGAGTTTGTGTTGCCCGGCGTGCGGCCCGTGAGCCACGCGAGGTTGTTGCCGTCGAAGTCCGCGTCCGGATCATCACGGTCGTTGCCCTCGGGCACGCCGGCGGTCCACTGGCCCGCGGCCTGGGTGGTGATGGTGCCGCCGACCACGAGGCCGATGTTGTCGTCACCCGAGTCGGCGTCGACCGTCGCGGTGCCGATGACCGTCGCGAACGTGCCCGTTGAGATCGTGCCGGCGAGGCTGCCGGTGACCGAGACAAAGAAGTCGGGGTCATCGCCGCAGTCCTGCGGGGGGATCTGTGCGGTGAACTCGCCGTTGCCGTTGTCGATGAGCGGCACGGTGACCGAGCCGCCCGGGTTGGTCACGGTGAGGTCGGGCCCGCTGACGATGGTGTCGTCGTTGAGATCGATCGTTACGCCGAAGAAGCCCGGGATGCCCGGCGGGACAAAGGTCGGCAGCGTGCCGAGCGTGATCTCGAGCGGCTGCTGGACCGGGGTGCCCGCGTCGATATCGAGGACGTACGCCTGGATCTCGTCGTTGGTGGTCTGCGACGCGTCGACCTCGATGAAGTAGTCGCCCGCGTCCAGGTTCTCGATCGCGGTCTCGGCCTGGCCGAAGCCGGTGCTGTTGACCGTATCGAGCAGGGTGCCGCCGCTGTCGTAGACGCGGATGCGCAGGTTGCCGAACGACAGCGTCGGGTAGTCGGTGCCGACGTCGCAGCCGCCGGTCTGTGTGTTGTCGAGGTAGGTGTAGCCGAGGGGCGTGGCGGTGATGGTCAGCAGCGCGTCCTCGTTGAGCGTAACGGCGTAGATGTCGTCGTCGTTGTTATCGTCGACGGAGACGAAGTCGATGTTGTCCTTGTTGGCGCTGCCGATCTCGACGGTGCCGCCGACGTTGGCGGTGTCGCCGACGTTGAGCGAGCCGAGCGGGCTGGCGGTGGCGAACGAGTCGTTGGGCTCCAGCGGGTCGCCGTAGAAGCGTTGCGCGTTGAGGGTGTCGTCGAACTGCGGCCCGTCGAAGCTGAGGTTGATGAACGGGTTCATCAGCATCTGATTGGCGAGCGGGCAGATGTGGAGCTGGCCCATGCCGTGGCCGTGCTCATGGTAGAGGATGTTGCGGAGCCGGCGGCTGCGCTGTGTGGTGTTGTTGTAGAAGTTGTCACCGGTGTCGATGACCATGTCGCCGTTCTGCGGGAAGAAGTTGTACGCGAGCGTGCCGCTGTTGCCGTCGATGAACTTGCCGCCCATGCGGAGGTCGCCGCGGACGCCGGCGACGCCCGGGCTGTTGAACAGCGTGACGTTGTCGTCGTTGGGCTCGAGGATGTAGGTGTTGCCCGAGATCTCACCCCAGCCGGCGAAGATCTCGTCGTAGAAGGCCCGCCATGTGGCCCGATCTCCGTAGATGCCGTCCATGAAGGCGTTCAGCTCGTTGGGGCCGTTGCCCTCGCCGACACCGTTGGGGATGAGGATGCCATCGATCGGGAACGAATAGGTCAGGACGGTCGGGTCGCCCTGCGACGCGCCGCCCGGGTTGAGGGCGGTCGACTGCCAGCGGCTGGTCTGCTGGAACGCGATCGGGTTGACGTTAAAGACAATCGCCTCGAACGCGTCGATCAGCTCCTGGCTGGTGCCCGGCGTGAAGCAGGGCATGACCGGGACGTCGTGCGTCGGCGCGACCTCGGCGAAGCTCGCGAGCATGCGCTGATGGATCGGGCGCAGCCGATCGAACGACTCGCGCGTGATGACGTGGGAGACGCGGGCGAAGGCCTCGTCCGCTTCCTCGGCCGTCAGCGGCGCGTTGCGCTCCGCGGCGAGCGGGTGCTCGGATTCCTCGAGGTCTGCCTTGGTCATGGGCAGCTCGATGCCCTGCTCCTCGGCCTTCGCGATGATCTCGGCGCGGTGCGACTCGGGCAGGCTGTAGAACGTCTGCATCTGGATCAGACGGAACGTGCGCTCATGCTTCGCCTGGTCGACGCCCTCGGGCGCGGTGCTGGCCTCGAACGGGTCGGCGGTGGCGAGGCCCGCGACGGCAATCATCGCGGCGATGGTGAGACTCTTCTTCATTTGTGTTCCTCTCTTCGAAACTGATCGGCCGGGCGCCTCTCACGCACCCGGCCGAGGTGTTGGGTCGATGTCACGCGGCGAGCCGCGATAGGTCATCCTGTCATGCGGTCATCCGGTCACGGGCAGCCCGCGTTGAAGTTGATCACCCAGGCGTTGAAGTCGCCCGGGTTGCAGAGCCCGTCGCCGTTCTGGTCGCACCCGGGCGATTGATTGTTGAAGGCGATGACCCATGCGTTGAAGTCGCCCGGGTCGGCGACGCCGTTGCCGTTCACGTCCGCGGGGCAGTCGCCGCCGCAGTCGCTGACGACCGCCATGTACGGCATCGTCGGGTCGGCCGGCGAGTTGAACGTCTGGAACGCGTCGTTGAACAGCGTGAAGTAGAACGACGCGGTCTGATCGCAGTCGCCGCCTGGGATGGTGGCCTCCCACGTCTGGCCGCCGACATTCACCAGCGGCACGGGCAGGAACGGCTGGCCGGTGACATCGAAGCCGTAGAAGACGAACGTCGACAGCGGGTTGATCGGGCCCTGCGAGCCCGGGTCGATGTCGACCGTCAGCGTGGTGGGCTGGCCCTCGGTCAGGGTTGTCGGCAGGCCGCTGGGGAAGGTGAACTCAAGCGGGTCGAGCGGCACGTCGACCGTGATCGGCGCCTTGTTCATGTCCCAGAAGGTGTTGAAGATGCCCTCGACGATGATGTACCCCTGCGTTGTTGTGACGTCGGGCAGGGTCACCGTCTCGCTGCCGTCGTTGGGCGTGCCGCTCGCCAGGACGAACGGGAACGTCTCGGCCCCGTCCTCCGAGAACAAGATGTTGACGTTCTGCTCGAACAGCGGGATCTGATCCGTGCCGGCGACATCCCATGTGACGGTCAGCTGGCCGTTGGTGACCGAGACCGGCGAGTTCGGGCTTGTGACGCGGAAGGGATCCGTGTCGGGCAGGATGACAACGTCGGTGCTGTCGATGTCGTAGCCGCCGCCGGCCGGGCTGTTGTCGCGCACGGTCAGGTTGAAGTCGAGCGTGCGTGCGACGGTGGGCAGCTTCTCGCCGCGCTGGAGGTTGCCGTCGCGCCAGTCGGCGGGCCTTGGGAAGTACCGCGTCGGGTTTGTTGTGCCCTTGAACGAGCGGAAGATCGGGCTCGAGCCGTTGTCTGACGCGCTCACATCACGCTGCGGACCGAGGTCCGCCTGCTCCCAGGTGTACGTCAGCACGTCGTCGGCGTCGACGTCGGTTCCCGAGCCGGTGAGCTTGAACGGGGTGTTCAGCGGCACGGCGATCACGCCGCCCGCGTCGGCGACCGGCGGCGTGTTGCCCGTGGCGGTCTCCTCGTCGCAGGTGCGGCTCGCGATGTGGTTGCTCATCTGCTGGAGGCTGGCGAAGTGGAAGTAGTCGTCGCTGAAGTTCTGGACGTCGTCGTTGCCGCAGATGCCGGCGTATCCCATGATCGTCGTGCCCGAGCCAGGCTCGAACGCGGTCGAGCCAGTGCGGTTGCCGCCCGAGCACGAGAACGAGTCGCCGTTGAAGGTGTGCGTGCCGGCGAACTGGTGGCCGAACTCGTGGGCGAGGTAGTCGATGTAGAAGCGGTCGTTGTTGGGCGGGGTAAGGCCGGTGTAGCCGCGTCCCTTGTTGCCCGTGCAGAGCACGCCGAGCTGGGCGAAGCCGCCCGAGCCGGTATCGACAAGGTGACCAACGTCAAAGTTGTTCGAGCCGATGATGCTGTCGATGATGTTGTCGATCTGGGCGAGGCTGTTCGGGTTGTTGGGCCACGGATCGCTGGCGGGGTTGGTGTAGATCAGCAGGTCGTTGTTGGGCACGAGCTGGAACCGCGCGGAGAGATCGCGCTCGTACACGCCGCTGACGCGGTTCATCGCGGTCACAACCGCGGCCTGCCCGTCGGCGACGGTGCCGCCGAAGAACTGCGTGTACTCGCCGGTGGTCGTCACGGCGGTCTCAAACGTGCGGAGGATTGTCTGCGAGCCGCGGCTTTGTGTACGCGGCTGCTGGCGCTGGCCAACCTGCATCACGGGCTGGTCGGCCTGCACGCCGCAGCTCCACTCGAGGTTCTCGCGGGTCAGGTCGTACTCGTAGTAGCTGGTGTAGAAGTCCGGGTTGCCGTTGCTGTACCGGTCAACGTAGACATCGGGTCCGGTGCGCATGATCATCGCGTCGAAGCCCAGGTGCGTGACGGTGACGCGGATGGTCGCGGTCGCGTCGCTGACGCTCTCGCCGGCGTAGGTCTTCATCCACGGGAACTTGGCCTGCAGGCCCGGCGACATGATCGGGGTCTCGTACACCAAGAACGTATCGAAGCCGCCGTCGGGCATGGGCAGGTCCATGGCGACCGGGTCCGCGCCGTCGAAGTAGTCGGCCTCGCTCGGCGCGTCGGCGAGGACGACGCCGAGCGTGTCGGCGTCGATCACGGCGGGCACGAAGCGGTCGGGCCTGATGAAAGCCGGCTCGGCGGCGACCGCCGCTGGCACACGGTCGACAATGGTCCACACGCGATCGGGAGACTCGACAAACCCGCCGAGGTTCCCCGCGTCGAACGCGGCGCGCTCACCCTGCTGCGCCTGCGCGCCGGGAGCCGTGAGAAGACACCCGCAGGCGGCTGCCGCGCCGATCAGTTTCTGCACCGTCATGTGACCACCTCTCCTGAGTCTGACTGCGCCGCATCCATGCAACGTGCTGTCAGATAATCGATTATCAAAATCCAAAACCAGCAAGACGCGCTGGAGATAGATAATTCCCCGTTCGCCACCACGCGTCTCGCGGTTCCCGCAACGTCCGAGGATGGGACCTTTCGCCGCACCGCGCTGCCGAGCGGCTGCGAATAGTCAAGCTATCACAGGCTTCGCTCGATACCAACTGTTCTGTCGCCAGGCCGGCACGTTGGTCGGTCTTCGAGAACATTGGCCCGCACGATCGGAATCGGACCGGGTCCGAGTACGCCGTTCGTGAGCGAGAGGTCCGTGATTGTGAAGCCGGTGATCGTTCTGTTCGGTGCGCTGTGCATGCATGCGGCGGCGGCGGTCAGCGTGCTCGCGCACTGCTCAACCCAGGTTCCCCAAAGCGAGCGATCCGGCGCAGTCGTTGGCTCGATCGCGCTCGGCATCGAGAGCCTGGGCGGCCCCGCTCGCGGCGGGCCATTTGCGATCGCCGGCGTCCTTTTGATCGCGCGGCGTCGGCACGCTGCGTCCGTGCGAAACGAGACGCGGCCCGCCTGAAGACGGGCCGCGTGGGAAAGCGATTCGCATTTCAGACCGCGTGTGCCTTGCGGCTTACTCGTCCGGGAAGTCGCAGCCGGCTTGGAAGGCCGCGAGCCAGGCGTTGAAGTCGTTGGGCCGCAGCTGGCCGTCGCGGTTGATGTCGGCGCGCAGGTCGCCCGCGTTGTAGGCGATGATCCACGCGGCGAAGTCGCCGCCGTTCAGCCGGCCGTCGCCGTTCACGTCGGCGATGCAGTCGGCCACCGGCGGCAGGTCGCAGATGTCGGGATTGGTCTGCACGAGGTTGCACTGGATTCCGGCGTTGAGGAACGGGCGGATGTTCTCGTTGAGAATGCGCGTGTCAAAGTTGAGGTCCACGTTCTCAAACCCGCCCGGGCACAGACCGCAGTAGCTCATGATCGTGCCGCCCTCGGCCTGCGAGCAGTCGCCGAACGCGCACAGATCGATGGGCGGCTGCTTGCCGTGCGTGTGCGGCGCGCCGAGGTTGTGGCCCCACTCGTGGGCAACAACGAAGACGTCGTAGTTCTGCGCCTGGAACGACGTGGGCAGGCCGTTCGGATCGAGCGGGAAGCCCAGGTTGAGGTCGGCCGAGACAGCGTGCGCGATGTCGAGGTTGCACATGCCCGACAGGAACGCGATGCCGCCGCCGAGGTTCCGCGTGCTGAGCAGGTGCACGCCGTTCCACACCAGGCCGGTGGGCGCAGAGTCGGGCGTCCACTCTTCACGCAGCTCGAACAGCACGTCGGCTGTCGAGAAGCCCTCCCACGGGTCGTTGTCCTCCCCCTCGGCGAGCCAGTCGCGCAAAAAGATGACGTTGAACTGGAGGTTGACGTTCTCGTCGTAGATGTAGCTGACCGAGCCAACGAGGGTCTCGACGTAGTCGGTCAGCGCCTGCCGCGGGTCCTCGCTCGCGAGGAATTCCTGGCCCATCTGGTAGTCGGTCTCGATCGCCACGTTCACGACGCGGCAGTCGTCCTCGGGCTCGTCGTCGTTGCGGGCGAAGTTCGTCTGGCCGGGCGGGGGCGCGATCGGCAGCTGCGCCATCGCTTCCTCGAGGCGCCCGGGGGTGATCTCGGTCTCGTTCAGCTCTTGCATTGTCGCGGGGTTGATGGCGCTGCACTGGAAATCCTTCCAGGTGATCGCGCCCTCGGGCATGGTCGACATGTTGAAGATGCGGGGCAGGGCGGTCTCGGTGTGCGCACCGCTGGAGATGATGTGCGTCTCGCCGTCGATGCTCACGAAGCCGTTGGTGCCGGTGGGCGTGAAGGCGATGAACGCGGACGAGCCGGGCACGCCGGCGACCTCGCCGCCGAACATCTGCGTGCGTCCCTCGCGGTTGAGCTCGGCCAGCGACTGCGCGGGGTTGTTGCCGCTGACAAACTCGGCGTTGCGGTCGAAGACCCGGATGCGCCGCATCTCGAGGTCAACGAGCTGCGCGTCGCTGAGCGGGAAGCCGACCATCGAGACCGACTCCGCGTCGCGGATGCTGTCGAGCGATTGACGCGAGACCGTCAGCGGCGTCGAGTACATGCTGTCGTGCGGGCGGGTGTCGATCTGCAGCGGCGAGAGCACGATCGCCTGCTGGTTGGCCCAGCCGACCACGCCGCGGCGGGGCGCTGTGCTGTCATCCGAGCCGCTCTGTGCGAGCACGCCCTGCGTCGAGCAGGCCAGCGCGGCACCTGCGACCAGCGAAACCATGATTCGCGTCATCGTCATGCTGAAAGACTCCACATGTCCGGGCCGCCCACGACACGACCGCTCCACCATTGACAGCGAAAGCCGCCATCAAAGCATAGCACGGAGCTAAGAAAGCACATACCCAATTCGGGGCGAATCGTCGGCTGCGGCGTCGCTCCCGGCCCAGTTACGGGCAGCCGGCGTTGTAGTTGAGAATCCAGGCGTTGAAGTCGTTCGGGTTGCAGAGGCTGTCGCCGTTCTGGTCGCACCCGGGGGCTTGGTTGTTAAAGGCCAGGACCCAGCCGTTGAAATCGCCCGGGGTGAGCTGGCCGTCGCTGTTGGTATCGGCGGGGCAGGGCTCGGGCGCGATGCACATGCCGTCGGGCTGGCCGTCGCCGTCGGAATCGCAGATGGACCCTGCCCCCTGCCAGACGGTGAACGGGATGAGACCGCAGTCGTCCTCGGTGAGCTGGAGGCAGTTCTCGGTGGTGGTGATGCAGCACGCGCCGCGGGGCTGGGGGCAGTCGGTGCCGGCGCACTCGGTGCCGACGCCCAGGAACGTGCCGCTGAGCATCTGGGCCTCGAGCTCGGTGACGCCGTCGATGCAGGAGCCGTCGGGCAGGCAGGCCGCGCCGATGGGGCACAGGCTGCCGTTGCACTCGCTGTCGGCGCCTTGCCACTCGCCGCCGATGAGGTCGCAGTTGGCCTCGGTCTGGAGGAGGCAGTTGCCGTTGGACAGGCAGCACGCGCCCTCGGGGATGGGGCAGGTGAAGCCGGCGCACTGCGTGCCCGCGCCCTCGAAGCTCCCGTTGATCGCGTCGCACTCGGCCTGGGTCAGATCGAAGCAACTGCCCATGCCGTCGCAGCACGCGCCGGTCTGATCGGAGCACGTAAAGCTGGTCCAGGTTGCGCGGAGCATCCAGTCGCCGCTCGGCGTGCAGAGCGCCGGGAACTGCTGGAAGGTGCTCCAGCCGGGCGGGCAGCCGAACGGGCCGCAGTTGATGGCGTTGATCCAGTTGCCGGTCTGGTCCGCCCCGTCGGTGTCGGTCATGGGGAATGCGTTGGATGTCTCGGGCGGCGCGGGGAAGCAGCCGGTGCCGGTCTGGTTGTTGTGCTCGTCGATGCGGATGCCGATGGTGAACGTGTTCTGCCCGCTGGTGTTGTTGACAAAGATCTGCTGCGGGTCGCCCGGATCGATCAGGAAGTTGACGTTGACGGCCTGCGGCGGGCCCGCGGGGATCTGAATATCCGGCAGGATCGCGCCGTCGCTGGAGAAGCTCGCGACGAGCGTGCCCGTGTCGGGCCGGCCGTCCCAGACGAGGATGGTGTACGCCGTGGTCGTGGGCACGTTGGTGCCGGCGGTGCCGATGAGCGCCTCGATCAGGTCGATGCGGATCGGGAACAGCCCGGGGCTGAGCTCGTAGCTCGCCGCGGCGATCTCGTTCTCGACGAAGCCGGCCTGGACGAAGTACGTCCCGCCGCTGAACTCCTCGCTGGCGTAGCCGTTGACGAGCTGGCACTCGCCGCCGCGCTGCGCGCCGGGAACGGTCGGCGGAGTCTCATCTTCGAACATCTCGCCGAGACTAGTGATGTACACCTGCCGGGACGCGTCGATCGTGACCTCGTGCGCGATCGCGGAACGGGATGCGGCGGCGCGGTCACTCACCTCCGCGGAATCAACCGCTGCCGGCTCGCCTGTCGCCATCCCGGCGAGACAGACCGACAGACCCAAACGCTGCACCGTTTGCGCGAGCATGCTGCACCTTTCCCATCGCCCCACGGGCAGACGAACAACGCCGGCTCTTCTCCGGAGCTGTGTATCAGTCAATCAGGACCACCGACCGATCCGCACGGGCACCGATCGAGGTTGCAGATTACACGATCCGGCGATCCGCTCCGAGCGCGGCGTGCAGACTGATCCCACGTTCTCCGAACCGAACCCGTTCAAACGGACCGGTCTCCCGCCGGACGAGGCGCTCTCGCTACGGGCAGCCGGCGTTGAAGTTGAACACCCAGGCGTTGAAGTCGAACTCGTCGCAGCTGCCGTCGCCGTTCTGATCGCAGCCGGGCCCGCCCGTGTTGAACGCGAAGATCCACGCGTTCAGGTCCTCGGCGTTGATGACACCGTTGCCCGTCAGGTCGGCCGGGCAGAGATCGACCGCCGTGCCGGTGATCGTGATGGTCAGGTCGGTGAAAGCCTCACCCGGCAGGTTCTCGTCGCTGGTGGCGATGGTCGCGATCGCCGCGATCGGGCCGGGGACCGAGGGCGCGACCTCGAGCACAAGCGGCGCGCTCGCGCCGGGGGGAACGCCAAGCAGCGGTGCGCCCATCAGCGTGACACCGTCGGCGAGACCGGTGATCGAGACGCCGTCGATGTCCATCGCCGCGCCGAGCACGGGGTCGGCCAGGTTCCAGACCGGCACCGCGATCGGGCCGGACGTGCCGCCGACATCGATGTCACCCAGATCAATCGCGACGGCCTGTGTCGGCGCGAGCCCGTCGAGCGACGCGAGCGAAGGCTCGAGCGCGAGGGCGGTAATCATCACCGAGTCGTCGGCGTCGTCCGAGCCGAGGCCCGGGCCGGCCGAGGTGATCTCGGTCGTATCGATCGTGACCTCGCCGACGAGCACGCCTGGGTCGGCGTCGAGCGTGACCGGGATCGACAGCGACTGTGCGCCACGCGCAAAGCCGGCTTGCAGTCCGGTCGCGGCAGAGCTCGAGACATCGCCGGTGGTGCTGATGAGATATGTCGTCGGTGCTGCGCCGGTCTTGTCGAGTTGCACGGACGTGGTGATCGGCGAGCCGGTGTCGATGAACGCGCCGAGGTCGACCGTTGCCGAGCCGGCGACCGTGATCTGCGCATCGCTCGGCCCGTCGCCGAAGACCGCCCAGACCCACTCGGGCCGATCGACGTACGGGTTGCGGTTGAGCTGATAGATCTGCACGCGGTCGTTGCGCTCGGCGTCGGTCGCGTCGGGCATCTGCTCGAAGTGCCAGTCGACCATCTGCGACTGCGACGCGACAAGCGGGATGCTGAGGTACGTGTAGCGCGTCTTGGCATAGAACACGAGGCGCGCCATCTCGCCGCGGAACTGCCGGCCGAACTGATCGGGGTCCCACTGGCCGGGCAGCGTGCCGAACTTTCTGTTGCCGCGTGAGCTATT
>JBCBMF010000058.1:0-14238 GCA_039822905.1 Planctomycetota bacterium | reverse complement strand
GTCCCCGATCAGCAGCATCGCCTCGGGCCACTCCGAACCCGACTCCACCTCGCCGCCCACGGCATCCGCGGCCGCCGCCAAGGGCATCCGCTCCCGCGCGTCATAGTCCACCAGCTCGACATCCACACCGAACCGATCCCGCATCACGACCTTCGCGAGCGCCACAGACGTATGGCTGTCCGTATCAACGTGCACCCGGCGAACCCGGTCGAGCGGCACCTGGCTGTAGATCCGAACCGTGAGCGTCGGCCCGTCGCACCCGATCATCCCGACCGGGACCACCGCCAACGGCTCGCGCGATTTCTGCGCGTCGATCAGGCTCACAAGACTGACGTCTGCCTCATCGTTCTCGAGCAGCTCGACCAACCGGCTCGGCACCCGCCGAACGATCTCGACACCCTTCAGCGCATCAAGCCCCTCGATCAGCGGCCACGTGTTCAGATAGTTCACACACCCGATGCGCGTCAGTTCATTCACGCAGCATCCTAGGAAGACGAGCCCGAAGCGCAAGCGAGGGAACCCTCAACTACCATCGCCCCATGCCGGACGACACCCGCCCACCCGTCAAACTCACACTCGTCGGCGGCGGAGGCCACGCGCTCGTCGTCGCCGACGCCGCCCTCCGCGCAGGCCTCGACCTCCACGGCTTCTTCGACGACGACCCCGACGCCCCCATCGCCGCAGGCACCCCATCGTGCGAGCACCTCGGCGACCTCACCAGCCTCGAAGCCCGCGAGCTCGACGGCTCACCCTGGATCCTCGCCCTCGGCGACCTGACCACCCGCCGCTGGCTCATCGACCGGCTCTACAAGGCCGAGGACGACGCCGCGATGGTCATCCATCCCGACGCGACGATCAGCGAGTCCGCCGTCATCGCCGGCGGCGTCTGGGTCGGCCCACGAGCCGTCGTCCACACCCGCGCCCGCGTGCTCGACCACGCCATCATCAACTCGGGCGCCATCGTCGAGCACGACTGCCTCGTCTCCGAGAACGCACACATCGCCCCCGGCGCAACCCTCGGCGGCAACGTCAGCGTCGGCAACAACACCCTCGTCGGCCTCAACGCCACCGTCCTGCCGGGCGTCACCATCGGCAGCGGCTGCACCGTCGGAGCCGGCGCCGTTGTCACACGCGATGTGCAGGATCAGTCCGTGGTCGTCGGCGTACCTGCATCGCAAACGTCATCAACGGAGCCGCGAGCGTGAGCACGCGGGCTGGCCACTCTCCTAGCCGCCCCGCGTCGCATCCCGAAGCTCGATCGCCCGCTCGAGCAGCTCCGCCTCGGCCTCAAGGGCCCCCGCCGAACCCGGCTCAAGCTCGGGCTCAAGCTCAAAGTTCCAATCGACTGACGTCTTGATCCGCCACGGCGCGGCGATCGCCAGCAGATCGATCCCCGGGTACTCCCAGATCGGCGTCGGCGTCTCGCGCCTGGTCACCAGCGGCTCGAACCCGTCCTTCCGCACACGCACGTCGTACACGCCGAAGTACGTGAACTCCGTCGTCACGGGCGTTCGACCGATCTCGACGTCGTTGAGCACCACAATTGCGCCCGGCGGCTCGCTCGTCACCGTGATCGTCCGCTCGAGACAGCCCGCCATCGAAAGCGCACACGCCACCATGCAAAGAGCCACACGTTTCATCCAGCCTTCGCCTCCGCGTCGCCGTCCTTCTTGCGCCTGGGAGCCGTCGACTTCTCGTGCGACCGCGTCGGCGCGGGCGTGAAGTCCTCATCGAACTCGTCGCCCCGAAACAGCGAACCAAGGTACACCCGCCGGACCATCTCGTCGTTGATCAGCGCCTTGGGCGTGCCGCGGGCGAAGACCTTGCCCTCGTCGATGATGTACGCCCGGTCGCACACACGCAGCGTCTGCTGCACGTTGTGGTCCGTGATCAGCATCGCGATGCCGGTTGCGCTCAGCTTCTTGATCTCGGCCTGCAGGTCCTCGACCGCGATCGGGTCCACACCCGCGAAGGGCTCATCGAGCAGGATCAGCTTGGGCTCGGTCACGAGCGCGCGAGCGATCTCCAGCTTCCGCCGCTCGCCGCCCGAGCACGTGCGCGCCTGATCTTTTGCTTTATGCGTCAGCCCGAACCGCGCGAGCAGCTCCGCCGCCCTCGCCTTCCGCTCCCTGCGAGACAGCGCGAGCGTTTCCAGAATCGCGAGCAGGTTCTGCTCGCAGCTCATCCGCTGAAAGATGCTCGGCTCTTGGCTCAGGTAGCCCATCCCCAGCTTCGCGCGCTCAAACATTGGCCAGCCCGAGACGTCCTCGCCGTTGAACGTCACGCGCCCGCCGTCGGCGTCGATCATGCCGATCGTCATCCGGAAGCTCGTCGTCTTGCCCGCGCCGTTTCGGCCCAGGAGTCCCACCGTCTCACCCGGCTCGACCTTGAACGACACGCCCTGCACCACGGCCCGGCCGTTGTACGCCTTCTTCAGCTTGGACGCTTCCAGCAGCGGCATCCCGTCAGTATACGAGCCGACCGCTGGACATCCCCTAGGAGGCAACCGGCGGCGTCGGGTCCTTGATCACCCGCAGACTCGCCGGGTAGCGGAATACCTCCGACCGCAGCGCGGCCAGGCCGCCCATCACCACACCCACGATCGACAGCACAAACAGCGGCAGGTACAGCAGCCACGCCGCGCCGCATGTCGGGAAGCCCACGATGAACACAATCAGCCCCAGCAACACAAGCGAGATCTGGAAGTTCACCGCCTCCCGGCCGTGGTCGTCGATGAACTCGCCGTCCGCCTTGCGGATCTGCCACATCGCCAGAGCCACCAGCGGCGGCACCGCGAACGCGATCCCGCTCGACACCGGCACGCTGATCCACGCAATGAGGCTCGCCCAGTGGATCCACGACGCGTAGACCCGCTGATCGTTCGGCAGGTCGACCGCACGGAGCTTCCCGTTCGCCGTCCGCTCGTACCCGGGTGTCCAGCTGCTCGTGCCCATCGTCCCGGTCGTCCCCGTCGCCATGACCGATCCCTCACCGAGGCCCACAACGGCCCTCAGAGAAGGTCATTCGGATTCAGGCTCCTCCGCTTTTGGCTCGGCAGCCCCCGGCCCGCGGAAGAACTCGGGCCCGAGCTTCAGGCCGCACTCCGGGCAGGTCTCCGAACGAAGCCCGTTCACATCGAATCCACATCCGGGACACGCCGCCCGCACCCGCGCCGGCACCAGCCACCGGGCGATGAACCGAGGCCGGGCGACCAGCACCACCGAGAACCCGAGCAGCACCACGGGCAGCACGAGACTCGCGATAGAGCGACGCATCGCAACAACCCGGGTGTTCGGCGCACCGCCCACCCGCTGCGTCCACTGCTGCGCGATCCAGTCGAAGTTGTTCCAGACGAACACTCCGACGCGCGTCGCCGAATAGACCAGCAACAGCAGCCCCACCCCGCGCACGACCGCCGCCGCGATGTGGCGATAGCGCGCGATGTCAGCGGGCGTCGGAACCATCACCCGAGTCTACCTCTTGCCCCCTCTCCGCTCGCGGGGAGAGGGTGGCCGAGCACTGCGAGGTCGGGCGAGGAGAGGCTCACGAATCAGAGCCCCAATCGCCAGCGAGAACGAAGCAAGCATCTAATGCCCAAACAGATTCTTCTGCCCAAACATCCCCGCCTCTTCAAAGTGCTTCAGCGCCTCATCAACACTCCCAAAGATCTTCGTTGACGTCTCCGTGATAAACGGGCTCGGCGGCTTGGCCGGCTTCCACACCACGTACACCTCCTTCGCGTGCTCGAACGCGTGCTGCAGCTCGCGCTCCACGCCTGAGCTCAGCCCGGGCGTCCCCCCTGGCAGCTCGGGCACGAGGCTCACGATCATGTCGGCCTGATCGATCAGCTTGAAGTCGCGCATGTAGATCTGGCCGTCGATATCGCCCGCGATATCGAGCACATCGCGCGTCTTCATCCGAATCGGCGCATCCTTCGCGCCTTTCGCTTCGCCGCCGAGCGCGACGACCTCGTGATCAAAGAAATCCTGCCCGTTCTTCGCCGCCTCGACGCCGCGATCGAGCAACAGCTTCTCGTCGACATCGCCCGGGTCGAACGTGATGAAGTGCTCGGCCAGCGCATCACGGAACTGATCGATCTCCGCCTGCACATCCGGCATGCCGACAACATGGCTCATCGGGAAGCTCGGGTACACGGTCATCAGGTCGGGCCGGGTGACCAGACGGAACATCGTGCGCTCGGTCGTCGCGTGCCGACCCCGACTGACGATGTAGAACTTGCTGCCCGGCACGGCCTGGCTCATCAGCTCGGTCGCCAGGATCTCCTCCTCGCGCCACACCATCAGGTCCTTGAGGTTCGCATCGATCACGTGCTCGCCGTGCAGCCGCTCGTGCACGACCTCGATGTTGTCGACGAGACAGATGAACAGGTCGGGCTTGAACGCGTGGATCTGATCGAAGTCGAACGCGCTGAACAACCCGTGCCGCCAGCGGAACGTCGCGTGCGTGTTCACGATCACGTTGTCGAGGCCCTGCGCGCCCATGATCGCGTCCTTGAACGCGGCCCGCCGCAGCGAGTTCAGCCGGCTTAGCGGCAGATCAAGAATCCGTCCCGGCTTCACGTCTCGCGCTTCCTGGTACATCAGGTCGCCGATGTGGAACAGTTCCAACGGCTCGCCCTGCTCGCCCGCGAACGCGCGCACAGCCTCGAGATACTGCTTCTTGTCCATCCCGACCTGGCCGGTCACAATCGCGCGCATACCTGTTCTCCGGACCCTGCTGTCAACCGTGCGCCGAAGCCAGAACAACGAGGAGCCGGCACGGCGAAGTCTACGAACGCCGCGGCCACGGGGCCGCGCAAACTCGGACCAAGCGCGACGATACCGCTTGGAGGGCGAATCGCCGCCGTGTACGATCGAAGCCCGGTTTCACGGAGACCCATGGGATCAATGCAACCTTTCAGGAGGTACAGAGAGATGCGCACCCCGCTCCGCTTATCGCTGATCGCCGGCCTCGCAGCCGCACCCGCCGCCGCCGAGCCCCTGCTAACCGACATCACCGACCTCGTCTCGGTCGATCACCCCGACGCCGTCATCCGCCTCGCCAGCCCGGCCGCCTCGGGCGAGGTCAGCTTCGAGGACGGCGACGCCCCGATCATCGAGGTCATCGCGCCCGCGTCCGCGACCGTCCGCTTCGGCGACGCCGACACGTTCCCCCAGTTCCCCCGCACGCCCTTCCTGCAGCCGCAGCTGCTCGACATCACCTTCCCGGGCGAGGCCGATCAGACCGCCGACATCGAGTTCCTGCCCGACGGCAGCCAGATCCTCGTGCTCAACCGCGACACGCGCAACCTCACCCGGTTCGACGCCGCGACGCAGGCCAACCTCGGAACCATCCAGCTCTCGGAGCTCGGTCTGGGCTTCGATGTCACGCTCGATAACCGCGCCGTGATCGCCAACTACACCGCCGACACCGCGTCGATCATCGACCTTGCGACCGGCGCCGAGACGGTCGTCCCCGTGGGCGACGCCCCGGGCTGGGTCGAGGTCTCGCCAGACGGCGCGTTCGCCGCCGTCGGCTGCGCATCCGACGCAACAATCCACGTCATCGACCTCGCGACCGACACGGTCGTCCGCGTGATCCCGACGCTCGGCAACTCGCAGCTCGTGGCCGGCAACTCCGAGTCCGGCCGGCTCGACTTCCGCATCACCACGCCGGTCATGTTCCTCGACAACACAACGCTCGCGTTCGTCGCCCGCTTCGACGATGCCGTCTCGTTCATCGATATCACGACCGGCACGCGGACCGATGTGCCGACGGCCGAGACCGATCCCTTCGGCATCGACGCCGCCAACGGCACCATCGTCGTGGGCCACGCCGTCAACCCCGGCGCCGTCACGGTCATCGACCAGGCGACGCTCTCGGTCGACCGCACCATCCCGGTCTCGGGCGTCCGCGGCAACGGCCCGATCGCGCTCAACGCCAACGGCACCCGCGCCGCCGTGAGCCTCCAGAACACCACACGCGTCCTCGACCTCACAACCGACACCTTCGGCTCCAACCTCAACACCAGCAACCTCAACGGCGGCATCGTCTCGAACTTCGACCGCAGCCGCGCCTTCGGCATCGGCTTCTCAGGATCCATCATCGACTTCGCCACCGGCAGCCTGCTCGCCCGCGCCAACGACCGCGTCTCGCTCACCGTCGGCGCGGCCAGCCCCGCGGGCGACAGCGTGGCCGGCGCGAGCACCACCTTCGGCGACGACCTCGTCGTCATCGCCTCGGACGCAACCCCGACGCTCGAGTTCTTCGGCCGCACCGGACCGGAGCCCGACGGCGATGTCAGCCTCAGCACCGCCGTCAGTACCGACGGCTCCATCGCCGTCAGCTCCAACGTCCTCAGCGACAACCTCTCGATCTTCAACACCACAAACGGCAACCTTGTCGGCCTCGCGCCGCTGGACGAACGTCCGGGCGAGGTCGAGATCTCGTCCGACGGCACCACTGCCGTCGTCTGCAACCTCGACGGCTTCGAGGTCAGCGTCGTTGACATCGCCAGCGGCACCACCACAGCCGTGCCCTCCGCGCGCCGGCTCGCGCAGGTCGAGATCGACCCCGCAGGCGACTTCGCCTATCTCGCCCAGGTCGCCGGCGGCGACGGCATCCGCAAGCTCGACCTCAACACCAACTCGTTCGTCGGAGGCCTGCTCGCCACCGGCAACCTCGGCGGCGTCGGCTACAGCTTCAGCCAAGAGTCACAGATCGCCCTCAACCCCGACGGCAGCGTCCTCGCCGTCGCCAGCAGCTTCACCGACGAGGTCTACATCGTCGACACCGGCAGCATGACCGTCCTCCAGGTCCTGCCCACGGGCGACTTCCCCAGCCGCGTCGCCTTCAGCGACGACGGCTTCTACCTTCTCGTCGCCGAGAAGAATGTCGACCGCGTCCGCGTCTTCTTCAACGCCCTCGACCCGCTGCTGGGCGTCGATTACAACTCGGCCGGCACCATCAACGTCGGCGACCAGCCCTTCGACATGGTCGTCCTGCCCGACAACAGCGGCGCGTTCGTGCTCAACTGGGCCGACAGCACCGTGGGAGTCCTTGACCTTGTCAACCTCCAGCAGACCGCGGTCATCCCCGTGCCGTTCCTGCCCATGGGCCTCAGCCTGAGCGGCGACGGCGCCGAGCTCCGCGTCGCCGGCGGCACCCGCAGCACCACTACCGGCGGCGGCGTGTTCGAGGTCAACAGCGAGGGCGAGATCACCGTCATCGACACCGATACGCTCGCGATCATCGACCGCCTCGACAGCGGCGGCCCGGTCAGCGATCTGAAGTCGAGCGCCGACGGCACCGTCTTCGCCCACGCATCACCCAACGCCGACGGCCTGGTGCTCATCCGCGAGGACACCTGCCTGCCCGACGCCAACGGCGACGGCGTCCTCACCCCGGGCGACTTCAACGCCTGGGTCCTGCAGTTCAACACCCAGGGCCCCAAGTGCGACCAGAACGGCGACGGCCAATGCAACCCCGGCGACTTCAACGCCTGGATCCTGAACTTCAACAACGGCTGCTGAACGCCTCATCAGACCACATGCAACAAGGGCCCGCGGTCAATCGCCGCGGGCCCTCTTTCGCTCTGCGTTCAGCGTTCGAAAGGACGCGACGCTTCAGAACTACAGCCCCATCGCCTTCGCCATCGCAGTGCCCATGTCCGCCGGGCTCTCGGCGACGGTGATCCCCGCCGACTGCATCGCCTCGATCTTGCTCTCGGCCGTGCCCTTGCCGCCGGCCTCGATGATCGCTCCCGCGTGGCCCATCCGCTTGCCGGGGGGCGCGGTGCGACCAGCAATGAAACCGGCGACCGGCTTCGACACGTTGTTCTTCACGTACGCCGCCGCGGCCTCCTCGTCCGTGCCGCCGATCTCGCCGATCATCAGGATGCCGTGCGTGTCCGGGTCGTTCTCAAAGAGCTCGATCGCCTCGATGTGGTTCATCCCCCGCACCGGGTCGCCGCCGATGCCGATGCACGTCGACTGCCCCAGCCCGAGGTTCGACGTCTGCCACACCGCCTCGTAGGTCAGCGTGCCCGACCGGCTCACGATGCCGACCGCCTTGCCCGTCTTCGCCTCGCTGATGTGCGTGTGGATGTAGCCCGGCATGATGCCGATCTTGCAGCCCGCGTTCGTGTACGGATCATCGCCCGACTCGCCAGAACCAGTCTTCGGGCCAGGAGTAATCACGCCCGGGCAGTTCGGCCCAACCAGCACGATCTTGCTCGCCGCGTCACGACCCGCGTTCATCTCGTCCAGCACCGAGCGCACCTTCACCATGTCCTGCACAGGCACGCCCTCGGTCACCGCGCAGATCAGCCGGACGCCGGCATCCGCCGCCTCAAGAATCGCATCACCGGCGAACGGCGGCGGCACGAAGATCATCGTCGCATCAGCGCCTGGGCCCTTCACCGCTGCCTCGACCGTGTCGAAGATCGGCAAGCCGTTCGCGTCCTTCTGCCCGCCCTTGCCGGGCGTCACGCCGCCGACGACGTTCGTGCCGTAGTGGTGACACCCCTTCGTGTGCACCGCGCCGAACGAGCCGGTGATGCCCTGACAGATGACCTTGGTCGACGCGTTGACAAGCACAGCCATGATCGGCTCCTGGTTGGTTCGAAGGGCGCGAACCGCAGGATAGCCGGCCCGTCACGCTTACGGCTCGCCCGCGCCGCCGCCCGAGGCACGATCCGACCAGTCAAGCCTCAGCACCTGGACGATCTCTACACGGCGCTCGCCGATCGAGTTCAGCCGCCGGGTCATCGCCGCCATCGACGGGGCGCCGGACTCAGCGTCAAACTCCATCGCGTACTCGTACCGGAACCCGCCGTACATCGCGTCGACCATCTCAAGCGCCGTATCGATCTCTTCATCCTGCATGCCGGCGTGCACATACTCCGCGCGTGCCGACTCGCGAACAGACTCGAGGTCGACTGTCTCGACCATCCGCGCTCCGATCCCGCCGCTCCGCGTGCGAGCCACAACACTCTCACGCGATGACGCGAGCTGCGTCAGATTCAGCTCGGGCAGCCGGCCGCCGGGGCCCCGCACGACGCGGCCGGCCGGCTGCGACAGCCCCATGCACGCCGTCCACGCCAGGAGATCGGCGAGAAGCAACGCCTCGATCTGTTCGCGCGGCGCGCGTTCCGCCTCTGCGACGCCGGAGCGCGCCGCGTCCACGCTCATCTGAGAAAGCCCGTCGAGCTCCAGTGATTCAAGCTCCGCGAGAGCATCCGCGTAGTTCGACTTGTACACCGCGCGGATCGCGTCAAGGTCGTCGGCCAGCCGCAGCTCGCCCACCTCATTCACCTCAACGTCGAACGTCATCCCGCGCAGGATCATGCGCTTGATCCGACCCGCCGGCCACATCGGGCTGTCAGCGTCGAGCTCGAGATCGCCGTACCGCAAGCGGTACAGCACGGTCCCGCCCTCGCCCTCGCCCTCGCCCTCGCCCTCGCCCTCGCCCTCGCCCGGCAGCGTCTGCACCTCGAGCCGCTGCATCATCCGCCCGCCGTATGTGTCCCTCAGCGATGTCGCCAGCACGTGGTTGACCGACAGATCGAACACCCGATCGGGCGGCACACGAGCCGGGACCGTGATTGTCTCACTCGCCGCTTCGACCCCAGACTCAGCGATCTGCCCGACTGCCACATGGCAACCGGCGAATGCGATACCCACGACCAACACGCGCCACAACCTCACACGCCGCATCAACACCCCCCGTTGAAGTTCACAACCCACGCATTGAAGTCCGCCGGGTTGCACAGCCCGTCGCCGTTCTGATCACACGGGGGCAGCTGACCGTTGAACGCGATCACCCAGGCATTGAAATCCGCCGGCGTCAGCTCGCCGTCACCGTTCACATCCGCGGGGCAGTCGTCCTGAGGCACGATGTCAACGCGGACAATCGCGAGCCCGCGGCCGCTGCTCAAGGGCGGCTGACGGAGCTCGGCATTGATCACCGCCTGCCCGGCGTTGTTGATGTCGACTCCCCCGACCACACCGCCGACGACTGCGGGCCCGAAGTCAGCCTGTAATCCCGTGCCGACCGAAGCGATCTCGAGGATGTCGACACCGTCGCTCACAAACGCCGCCTCATCGCCCGCCGCGTTCCGACCACGGAAGACGATCCAGCCGTCGTCGTTGATCCGCGGCGGCACCGCGTCGATATCCGAAACGATCCCTCCGAACTCGGTCGCGTACACCGTCACCGTCCCGTCCGCATCGACGCCGAGAATCTCATCGCCTCCCGATGTGAACGCGAGAACAGCAACACGAGACGAGCCGTTGATATCGAGCCCCACGAGCGTGCTCTCGACAGTGTTCCCCGTGGGAGAGGTCGCCCCGTGCACCAGAAGCGGCGCGACGCCGCCTGCTCCATCGAACAGGAAGATCCCCCGCCGGCCGGCAGAATCAAACGCGCGAGCCGCGACGCTCCCGCTGCTGTTGATCGCGATGCGGTCGCTAAAGAATGTGAACGGCACCCCGTCCGATGCCGCCACCGGCACGAAATCGGAGCCAGCGTACGTGCCGACTGATGGGCCCAAGGGTGTTGTCACACGCGACGCGATCGTTCCGTCATCCGCAACAACCGGGATCCCCCAGTCCGTCGCCCCGGCCGGCGCGCTCGTCAGACGAGCCGTCACACCCGTGGACAGCTGGTACGTCCACACGCCGCGGTTCTGCGGCTGCGGATCGCTTCCGCCGACAGCCCAGACCACCCGCCCGCCATCGCCGACGCTCGGCTCGACCTCACCACCGAACGGTATCGAGACGCTCTGCCCGTTGACCCACGTGACCCGGCCCGACCCGTTCGAGAAATTCGTGTAGGCAAACGTCACATCACCCGCGTTGTTGATCGAGGGCGTGACACCCTGCAAAGAGCTCGAAACGGGAAGCATGAAAAACTGGTTTCCAAGCTGTCCCTCGGCCCGCGCCAGCACCTCGTACCCAGCAATCTCGGTCGGCAGCTGCCCCAGAGCACCGCCGGCAACCGACACAAGCCACACGTACATCGACCGCCACATCATCACACCTCACAACAGACATACCTATCACCCCCGCGAATGTACCAGAACCCAGCCGAGACTCAAACCGTCATCACTCGGGCTGCTTGAAAACCTCGCCGCCCTTCATGACAAACACCACCCGGCCCAGCGCCTCGATGTCCTCCAGCGGGTCGCCTTCGACCGCGATGATGTCCGCGACCATTCCAGCCTCGATCGTCCCGACGTTGTCGAGCCCGCACAGGTCCGCCGCGTTGATCGTCGCGGTCTTGATTGCCTCGTTCGCCTGCATCCCCGCCTCGGTCATGTACTTGAACTCGAGCCAGTTCGTCCCGTGCGCCCCGACGCCCACGTCCGTCCCGAACGCGATCTTCACGCCGCCCTCGTACGCCCGGCGGAAGCTGTCCTGGATCTGCGGCCCCACCGCCGCCGCCTTGGCGCGGATCGCCGGGTTGAACCACTCGGGCTCGCCCGACTTTTCAGCGACAAACTTGCCCGCATGAATCGTCGGCACCAGGTACGCCCCGGTCTCGACGAACAGCCCGATCGCCTCGTCGTCCAAGTACGTCCCGTGCTCGATCGAGTGAACCCCGCCGCGCAGCGCCGCCTTGATGCCGTCCGCCCCGTGCGCATGAGCCGCGACCTTTCGGCCCATCATCCGCGCGCTCTCGACCACGGCCTCGATCTCATCGTCAAACATCTGCTGATCGGTCCCGGCCGCCGTGTTGCTCAGCACGCCGCCCGTCGCCGTGATCTTGATCAGGTCGCTCCCCCGCTTGACCCGCTCGCGCACCGCCTTGCGCATCTCCGCCGGCCCGTCGGCGATCCCCTCCATCGGACCAACTTCCGGCCGCAGGTACGGCTGGATCCCGTTCGTCCGGTCCGCGTGCCCACCGGTCACGGCAATGCTCCGCCCCGCCGCCAGAATCCGAGGCCCGACGATGTCACCCGAGTTGATCCGGTCCCGCAGCGCGTAGATGTCCGTGCCGAAGCTGCCGACGTTCCGCACCGTCGTGAAGCCCGCCATCAACGTCCGCTCGGCGTACACGGTGCCATCAATCGCCGAGTGCGCCATCGTCTCGGTCAGGGTTCGTCGCAGCCGAATCGACATCGGCGGCAGCTCGTGCGTGAGGTGCGTGTGGCAATCGATGAATCCGGGCAAAACGTAACTGTTACGTAGATTCACGTGCCGCGTCGGCGTCTGTCCCGGCGCGGGATCCATAAAGATGTGACCCGGCACGACCCGCTCGATCACGCCGTCGACGATCACGATCGAGCTGTTGCCCATCGGCTCTTCGCCCGGCACCGCCAACAGCCGCCCGCACTGCACGACAACACGCTGCTGCGCAGCGGCGTTCACCACACACAAGGTTATAGAACAATAGATGAATGTCGCGAATCGAAACAGCATTGTAAGTTCCTTGTACATTTTCTCAGCGAGCCCGGCCCCCGCGGCCACCGTTTACGCATTACCCTTCCGACCCATGTCATCGCTGCGCGAACAAATCGGCAAGCGCCACGACTTCGACCTCCCCGAGGAAGAGGCTTATCTCAATGTCATCCGCACGGCCGCCCTCTTCGCGTGCGAGTTCAACCGCCTCTTTAAAGCCCACGGCCTCGGCGAATCAGGATACAACGTCCTCCGGATTCTGCGCGCCGCCGGCGACGAAGGACGCACCTGGACCGCCATCCACGAGGACCTGGTCGTCCCCGCCCCAGACGTCACCCGCCTGGTCGCCCGGCTCGAACGCGACGGCTTCGTGACACGCACGCGCTCCAGTGAAGACCGCCGCGTCGTCCGCGTGCGCATTTCCAGGAAAGGTCTCGATGCCGTCACCGCACTCGAAGGCCCCACCCGGAAGCTCCACAAGGCCATGCTCGGGCACCTCAGCCCTGAGCAGCTCCAGGGCCTCAGCCGAGCGCTCGAGCAGGCCCGCGACCCGCTCGAGACCGCCAACGAGTTCTCGGAGAGCAACGGCCTCCCCGCCGCCGCAGCCCGCCGATAGCCGAGCTTTGTATCTTCTGATTTTGTTCGCGCAAAGCCAAGAACTTCCAGCTTTCAAGGAATATACTTGTTTAAACAACTAGTTTGACCCGATGATTGAGTGCACAGCGTCACCCGGTCGACGCACTCGGAAAGGAGGATCATCATGATCGAGACCCGCACAGCCAACGGCCGAGGCACGACAAACCTCGGCTGGCTCGACTCCAGGCACACCTTCGCCTTCGGCAGAGGTATCCCCGACAAGGCCCAGCCCCACGTGATGGGCTTCCGAAACCTCCGCGTCATCAACGACGACCGCGTCGCCGCCGGCCAGGGCTTCGGCACCCACGGCCACGACAACATGGAGATCATCTCCTTCGTCATCGAGGGCCACCTCGAGCACAAAGACTCAATGGGCACAACGCAGACCATCGGCCCCGGCGACTTTCAGCTGACAACGGCCGGCAGCGGCATCACCCACAGCGAGTACAACCCCAGCAGCACCGAGCCCATCGGCTTCGTCCAGATCTGGATCATCCCCGACAAGCAAGACGCCGAGCCCAACTACGACCACCTGAACCATGACACAACAAAGTCGCACAACAAGCTGCGATTGGTCGCAAGCCCCGACGGCGCCGACGGCTCCATGAAGATGAACGCCGACGCAAGGCTCTACGTCGCGCAGCTGGATGCAGGCCAATCAGTCGAGCAGACCATCCCCACAGGCCGACACGCCTGGGTCCAAGTCACACAAGGAACGGTCCGAGTCGGCGATCAGGTTCTGACCGAAGGCGACGGCATTGCTATCACCGACGAGGCAGGCATCACCATCACCGCCACCACGGGCGCAGAAGTTCTCACGTTTGATCTCGCGTAACCACACCCTTGTTCATACACAGGAGCACAGCAATGGCCATCACCGAGCACGTTCATGACCTGATCAACACCATGAAAGCCGGCGACATCATCGGCGCCTTCAAGAAGCACTACGCCGACGACGTCATCATGCAGGAGAACAACGAGACGCCCACCGAGGGCAAGGCCGCCAACCTCGAGCGCGAGCACCAGTTCGTCAACAGCATCAAGGAGTTCAAGGGCATCTGGTTCGACAACATCGCCATCAACGAAGACGAAGGCACCGCCTTCATCGAGTACGGCTTCAACTTCATCAACACCGAAGACCAAGACATCACCTACCAGCAGATCGCCCGCCAGACCTGGAAGGACGGCAAGGTCGTCAGCG
>JBCBMF010000057.1:0-14293 GCA_039822905.1 Planctomycetota bacterium | reverse complement strand
CTCGCTGTTGGCCCAGGCGGCGTAGCGGCGGCGCACGTTGCGGTCCCAGGCCCAGGCGGCGATGGTGCAGGCGGGCACACAGCCGAAGCCGGCCTGACCGCACCTGGTCATGCTCGGGGCTCCGCCTGCTCTGCCACGCGCCCCGCAAACCCCGCGACCGACTCCAGCTCCGCCGCCAGCCGCAGCAATCGGACATCGCCCAGCGCCGGGCCCGTCAGCTGCACGCCGATCGGCAGCGACGCATCACCTTCCGGCCCCTCGACAGGCAAAAACCCGCCCGGCACGCTCACCGCGGGCAGCCCCGCGAGGTTCGCGCCGACCGTCATCGCGTCCTCCAGGTACATCGTCATCGGATCCGCTGACTTCGACCCAAACTCGAACGCGGGCCCGAGCGCCGTCGGCGTCAGCACCGCGTCGCAGCCCATGACCCCGAAGATCGCGTCGTAGTCGCTGCGGATCAGCCGACGCATCTTCAGCGCTCGCGTGTAGAACTTGTCGGCGTAGCCCGACCGCAGGACATGCGTGCCCAGCATGATCCGTCGCTGGACCTCGTCGCCGAACGCCTCGCTGCGGGTCTTGCAGTACAGCTCGTGCAGGCCGTCGCCATCGCTCAGCTCGGCTCGGTGCCCGTAGCGCACGCCGTCGTACCGCGCTAGGTTGCTGCTCGCCTCGGCCGGCGCGACGATGTAGTACGCCGCCAGCATCTGCTCCGGGCTCGGCAGCTCGACCTCTTCGAAGCTCACGCCGCGCTCGTTGAGCGCACGCATGACCAGGCCAAAGACGAGCCGCACGCGCGGGTCGATCGATTCGTCCCGCGTCACCGTCGGCACCGCGAGCTTCAAGCCATCGAGCGGCTCGCCGATGCTGCCGAACGACTGGGCGGGATCGCGATCGATGCACGTCGAGTCTTTGCTGTCGCGCCCGGAGATCGCGTCGTAGATCAGCGCCGCGTCCTCGACCGAGCGCGTGATCGGCCCGATCTGGTCGAGGCTGGAACCAAAGGCCACGAGGCCCCAGCGCGAGACCGTGCCGTAGGTCGGCTTGAACCCCACCGTGCCCGTGAGCGACGCGGGCTGGCGGATGCTGCCGCCCGTGTCGCTGCCCAGCGCCGCGGGGACCATGCCCGAAGCGACGGCCGCCGCCGACCCCGAGCTGCTCCCGCCCGGCACGCGCGACGTGTCCCACGGGTTCTTCGTCGCACCAAAGAACGAGTGCTCCCCGCTCGAGCCCATCGCGAACTCGTCCATGTTCGTCTTGCCGACGATGACCGCGCCCGCGGCTTCCAACCGCTCGACCGCCGTCGCAGAAAACGGCGACGCGTACTCGGCCAGCATCCTGCTCGCGCAGGTCGTCCTGCCGAAGCTTGTGCAGATGTTGTCCTTGACCGCGATCGGCACGCCCGCCAGGGGTCCGATGCTCGCAGCGGTCTCGCCCGACTTCAGCCGCGCGTCGATCGCCTCGGCCCGCGCCGTCGCACGCTCATCGAACACCTGCGTGAACGCGTTCAGGTCGCCATCCAGTGCAGCGATCCGATCTAGACACGCCCGCGCGTGCTCCACGGCCGACGCCGCACCGCTCGCGATCGCGTCACGAATCCCGACAACACCCGGCAGGCTCACGACTCGCCACCGCCGTCGATCACTTTCGGTACTTCGATGAAGGTGCCATCAAACGCCGGGGCCATCGAGTCGAGCACCGATCGGTCGAGCGTCTCGCCCGGCACGTCGTCGTCGAGCTTGTTCGTCTCGTCGACGGGCCTGGTCATGGGCTCGACGCCGTCCAGCGGGGCCTCGGCCAGGCACTCGGCGTAGACCAGGACCGCGCCGAGATCGGTGCACAGCCGGTCGACCTGGGCCTGCGAGGGCGACAGCCGGCTCAGGGCCGCCAGCTCGCGGACCTCGGCCTCGGAGAGGCAGTTTGAAGCATCGGATCGGCTGTTCTGGTCGTTCTGATCACTCACGGGTTGAGTGTAGACGCCGGTGCGTGCTAGTCTGACGCCTATGGACTGCCGCTCACCGCGTCAACGCTCGCTCAGCGCCGGCACCGCCTCGGTGCTGTCCAGCTGGCTCATGTTCGCGGGCCTCGCGGGCGTCGCCTGGCTGGTGACCACGCTCGACACGCCCGCGCTGATCGGCCTGGCGGTCTCGGCCGTCACCGGCGCGATCGGTTTCGCCGTCAAGCGGAGTTAGCTGGCTTCCTGATCCCTGTCTTCCCGATCCGGCTGAGGCTCTTCCGGGATCTCCCCCGCAGCCACCGCCTTCTTGATCGCCTTGTCGCCCAGCACCGCCAGCGTGACCAGCACCAGCACCGACAGACCGATGCCCACCGGCAGCAGCCAGCCCGGACGGGCGTCCTTGAGCGCATCGCTCGTCAGTTCATCCGCACCGAGCGTCTGCGCGACCTGGTGACCGATGAAGACGACCAGCGCCGTCCTCGGCAGCATGCCGACCGCCGTGCCGATCAGAAAGATCAGCCTCGGAACGCGCACGCTCGCCATGAGCAGGTTGGTCAGCGCGAACGGCGAGTTCGGCGGGAACCGCACGAGCGTCACGATCCCGAGCGTGCGCCAGAAGCTCGACTTCTCGGCGTCGGCCGAGCTGGCGACGAAGGCATCACGCACGGCACGCCACTTCGGGTGGTCGTCGATCGCCTTGTTCGCGTCGTCGCCCGCGGTGACCCGCGCGAGGGTGTAGCCGATGACCGAGCCGCCGACGAACCCGGCCATCGCGCCGGGGATGCCGCCGACCAAGCCGAACGCGTAGCCGCCGAGCGCCGCCTGGGCGTAGGTCGGCAGAATGGCAAACCCACTGGTGACAGCGAAGGCCGCGATGTACAGCGCGATGCCCCACGGGCCGAGGTCGTTGAGAAACCCCGCGACCTGCGGCATGAACCCGAGCAGCGCAAAGCCCCCCGCCGCCGGCAGCACCGCTGCGACGATCGCCAGCGGCCCCGCGCGGCCGAAGTCGCGGAAACGAACGTCATTCGGCTGCAGCTGTTCGGTCATAAACCAGCGTATCCCTCCCTCTCCCCGGCGGGGAGAGGGACAGCCCGCGCAGCGGGCAGGGAGAGGGGGGGACAGGCTGTCCTTTAAGCGTCTCGGACCACGCACTCATCCGCCCACCGCAAAGTCGTCGCCAGCACAGCGCCTTCATCACAACTCAACTGCGGAGCGGTCACCCGCAGCACACGAAACCCAAGCTCGGCACAGATCGCATCGCGCCGTGCATCGTCCGCTCGTCGGCCAGCGTGCGATTCGGAGTCCAGCTCGATCACAAGCGAGCTCCGAGGGCAGCAGAAGTCCACCACGATCGGGCCCACCGGGTGCTGCCGCCGAAACTTGTGGCCGCCGAGCTGTCCGGCGCGGAGACGCGACCAGAGGACGGTCTCAGCGGGCGATTGGTCCTGCCTGAGCTCCCGGGCTCGCTCGGTTTGCCGGATGCGGGGTTCGGGCATCGGGAAGTCTATTCGAATGGAGCAGACGTCTTCGTCCTCCCTCTCCCCGGTGGGGAGAGGGTGGTCGAGCGAAGCGAGGTCGGGAGAGGGGAGGATCAAACGACAGATCAATCCCGCGGTCGTCCTCCCCTCCCCCTGGTCGACTTCGTCGACCTGTCCCTCTCCCCGCCGGGGAGAGGGAGGCCGCACTACAGTCTCTCGCGTTGACGAGACACACAAGCAAGCACCAGCACCCCCCGGGCGAGAGCCCGGCACCGGAGCATTCGCCATGATCCCCAAACCGCCGCCCCGCGAGGGCACCGTCGGGTTCCTCTACTGCCCGCCCTACCGGGTCCAGGGCGTCTCGATCGCCGGCGAAGCCACGACCATCCAGATCCCCGAGCTCGATACCTGCTTCGACATGGGCGCGCCGCTGCGCTGTGCGCTCGCCTCAAAGTACGTCGCGCTCAGCCACGGGCACATGGACCACGTCGGCGGGCTCGCGTATTACGCCTCCCAGCGCGTCTTTCAGGGCATGGGCAAGGGAACGTTCGTCGTCGACAAGCGCATCGCCGACGATGTCCACCAGATGATGCGCGGCTTCAACGCCCTCGAACGCCAGCAGACCGAGTACGACCTCATCGAGCTCGACGACGGCGGCGAGGTCGAGATCAAGAACAGCATCTTCTTGAGAGGCTTTGCGACCGAGCACACCGCGCCGAGCTTCGGCTGGGCCATCGTCGAGAAGCGCAGCAAGCTCAAGCCCGAGTACGCCGAGCTGCCGCAGGAAAAGCTGCGCGAGCTCAAGGACCGCGGCGAGGAGATCACGCGTATCCTCGAGATCCCGCTGATCGCCTACACCGGCGACACGCTGCCCGGCCCGTGGCTGCTCCGCGACGAGATGCGCAAGGCGCAGGTCGTCATCAGCGAGTGCACCTTCTTCGAGCCCGACCACAAGAGCCGGGCGAAGATCGGCCAGCACATGCACATCGACGACATCGCCGAGTGGCTCAACGTGCTCGAGTGCGAGTCGCTCGTGCTCGCGCACATCTCGCGGCGCACGCACGTGACGTACGTGCGCAAGCGCCTGCAGGAAGTGATCCCCAAGGACAAGCTCGACTCGATCCTGGTGCTGATGGATCACCGTTTCAACCGCGACCGGTACGACCAGCAGGCGATGGAGGCCGAGCGCGCCGAGCGGATGCGCGGGCGGTAGCACAAGCCGCGCTATCGGGCGCGGCGCTGCCGAGTCAAGCGCGGTACGCGCAATCGCGCAACCTTGTGCGATGCACTCCGGCGCATTGACTCGATGCGCGCGCACAGGTACGCTCATCGGTTGCAGCGTGAGACGTACGACGCGGCACCCGGTGGAACGCGCGGTCGCGTGGTGTGCGGCCGAGCGAGATGGATTCATGATGGTCTGCCCGGTCGGCCTCTCGTGCCCGATCGGCCGGTCTGCAACGCGGTCGTCTCTCCCCCGTCTGTCAGTTGCGGTGGTGTGTGCACGGAACGACGCGGCAGCTCGCACTCACGAGGTCGCACTCGATGACCGACTCCGCCCAGGACGTCTGGCCCAAAGTCCTCGCCCACGTCCGGTCGCACGCACCCGGCATCGTCCGACACTGGTTCAACAATCTCGTCCCCATGGGGCTCGACAGCGGCGTCGCCACCATCCAGGCCGACACCGCGACGCAGCGCGACTACCTCGAGCACCACTGCGCCGACGCCTTCGACGACGCCCTGCGCGTCGAGAACAAGCACTTTGTTGTCGCACGCTTCATCACCGCCGCCGAGGCGCCGAGCTACCGCGCTCAGCCCCAACAGCCGGCGAGCGACCCGACGAGCAACCGAGCGGTCAGCCCGGCCGGCAGCCACACCAACGGCGCGCAGAACGGGACCGAGCCCGCGCCGGGCGGGCACCCGATGCCGGACCCGCTCAGCGCGACACCCGCCGCAGCCCCCGAGCGCACCCCCGCCAAGCCCGAGCGACCCCCGACCGAGCACATCGCCCGCGACGCCCTCAAGCGGCATGACTACGGCACGCTCTCGCTCACGCCCGACTACGCCTTCGAGCACTTCGTCGTGGGCCCGGGCAACCGCCTCGCCCACGCCGCGTCCAAGGCCGTTGCCGATCGGCCCGGCCGGGCGTACAACCCCCTGTTTATCCACGGCGACGTGGGCCTGGGCAAGACCCACCTCTTGCAGGCGATCTGCCTCGAGATCCTCGAGCAGCGGCCGGGCCTCAAGCTGTTCTACACCAGCTGCGAGCACTTCATGACCCGGTTTATCGAGTCGGTCAAGGAAGGCGAGATGGACCAGTTCCGCCACCGCTTCCGCGAGGTCGACGCGCTGGTGATCGACGACATCCACTTCCTGGCCAAGCGCGACCGCACACAGGAAGAGTTCTTCCACACCTTCAACGCCCTCTACCAGGCCGACAAGCAGATCATCATGACCTCCGACGCCCCGCCCGAGGAGATCCCCGACCTCGAGGACCGGCTCGTGAGCCGGTTCAAGTGGGGCCTGGTCACCCAGGTCGCCCCGCCGACGTTCGAGACCCGGCTCGAGATCATCAAGGAGAAGGGCCGGCTGCGTGGCATGATCATCCCTGATGCGGTGGCCCAGCTGGTCGCCGAGCGCGAGCAGTCGAACATCCGCGAGCTCGAGGGCGACCTGACCAAGCTCCAGCTGCACGCGGCGATGCACAAGGTCACCGAGCTGACCGCCGCCATCGCCCACGAGGCCCTGGGCGAGCCGATCTCCGCCCACGAGGCCCCGATCACGGTCGACCAGATCATCACCCAGATCACCGACTACTTCGGGGTCCGCACGGCCGACCTGCAGAGCAAGAAGCGCAGCCGATCGATCGCTCTGCCGCGACAGGTCGGTATGTATCTCGCCCGCAAGCACACCCGCCACTCGCTCGAAGAGATCGGCGGCTACTTCGGCGGCCGGGACCACACGACCGTGCTCCACGCCATCCGGGCGATCGATTCGAAGACCCAGTCGGACCGCGACCTGTCGTCTTCGGTCACCGCGCTCGAGACGCGGCTGCGCGTCGCCGGCCGCGACCGCTGACCCGCGGCCGTTCCCGATCAGATTACGTATATGTAGCGGTTATCCCTTTGCAGGTCCGCATTTACGCGGCCTTTGCGCAGCCGACACGCGATTGTGGAAAACGTGTTGAGTTGCGCTCGGCCGGCGTCGGCCGAGCAGACTCTACCGACACCCACCGCCCTCCACGAGCCAGTTCAAACGACAGATCCGACCGCGCAGCCGAGCGCTGCCGACGCCGAACCGAGCGCGAACCAAAATCGTCGTACAAACACAAGTTCCTTTCAGAAATAGCTTTATGACAAGTGCCACCGAATAATCCACAGACCGACAGCCCTTACTACTATGACTATCTCTTTCTCTAACCTTTCAGAAAGACAAAGAGCACGCAGCAGACAGCCCGGTGAGATATTGCCCACCTTCACGTGGTTATCCCCGTTGTGGATAACTCGTGATTAATCGAGCGAGATCGCTTGACATCGCGGACAGACCACGGTCGTGCGCTGCGCGACGGCGATCGAGCGGAGCTCCGAGCCGCAACTGTTACACGCAAGCCCCGCTCGGCCATAGACTTGGTGCAGCCGGCTCGCATCGCCGATGTTCCCGTCCGCGTCCCGGTAGTCCCGCAGCGTTGAGCCCCGCAGCTCGACGGCACGGGCCAGCAGCGTGCGCAATTCGGCGGCCAAGCCATCCCAGTCGCCCCCGCTCAGGCGGTTCGCGGGCGTCTCGGGGTGCAGCCGGGCGCGGAACAGCCCCTCGTCGGCGTAGATGTTGCCCACGCCCGCCACGACCCGCTGGTCGAGCAGGGCCGCCTTGATCGCCCGCGAGCTCCGGCCGGCCCGCTCGCGGAGGTCGTTGCCCGTGACGACAAGACCGTCGGGGCCGAGCGCACGCCAGCGGTCATCCAGCTCGGCCCGCGTGGGCAGTGTCCAGACGCCCCCGAACCGCCGGGGGTCTCGGAAGACCATCCGCCCCGCCGAAGCTCCGTGGCGGTCTCTCAGCGTCCACAGGACGTGGAGATGGTCCGCCGCCCGCAGCCGAGCGCCGGGGCCGGGTGCCATGACCTCGCCGGTCATGCCCAGGTGGATCAGCACGCACCTGCCAGACACGCCTCCGAGTGCCAGCTGCTTGCCGTGGCGGACCACGGCGTCGATCGTGTCGCCCATCAGCAGGTCGGCCTTCTCGACGCGCCGGGGCGCGCGGGCCTTCGATCGCACGGGCCGACGCTGGCGACCGAACCCGCCCGGCGGGTCATCGGGCGTGGCGATCACGTCCCGCCGGCGCACGATCACGCCCGAGACGGTGCAGCCCAGCACCCGGGCCTCGAGGCTCGCGCGGACGGTCTCGACCTCGGGCAGCTCAGGCATGGGGCGGGCCCTGAGGAAATGCATGCCTCGCTTGCGCTTCGGCCTCGTCGGATGCTCGCGGTCTTGATGAGGCCGAAGCGCGAGCGAGGCACAGGGCTCCGCGCAACATCACGACCCGCGCCCCTGCTCGCGTCGCGCGCGGAAGAACGACCGCAGCAGCTCCGCCGACTCATCCGCCCGCACGCCCGCGACGAGCTCGACGCGGTGGTTCAGCCGGGCGTCGGTGGTCAGCTCAAATAACGTCCGGCAGGCGCCGGCCTTCGGGTCGTCCGCGCCATAGACCAGCCGGCCGACGCGCGCGTTCACGATCAGCCCCGCGCACATCGGGCAGGGCTCCAGGGTCACCGCGAGCGAGCAGTGGTTCAGCCGCCAGTCGCCCACGGCCTTGCACGCCGCCTGGATCGCCACGTACTCCGCGTGCGCGCTGGGATCGCTGTCGACCTCGCGGCGGTTGAAGCCCTCGCCGAGGACCGTGCCCGTGTCCGTCTCCCACACGACCGCGCCGACCGGGACCTCGTTTATGGCGGCCGCTTCCCGTGCGAGCTCGAGCGCGCGGGCCATCATTGTGTCGTCGCGATCAGGCATCGCCGTCGTCGCCCGTTAACGCCCTTGCCGGCATCAGCCGAAGCAGAATCAGGCCCAGCTCGTACAGCACGTACAACGGCCCCGCCAGCAGCACCATGCTCAAGGGGTCCGCCGGCGTCAGGATCGAACTCGCGACCAGACACCCCATCAGCATGTACTTGCGGATGCCAGTCAAATCCTTGGGCTCGACGATCCCCGCCCAGCCCAGCAGCAGCACCACCACCGGCATCTGGAAGCCAACCGCAAACCCCAGGCTGAGCATGAGCACCAGCCCGACGTACTCGCGCAGCCGGTACGACTGTTCGAGCCCTGCGCTCGCCGCTTGCAGCGTGCTCGTGAGGATCACGGGCGTGCCGTCCGGCTTGATCTCCGTGCACACGCGCCACTGCTTGAGCTCGCTGTTGATCCACGACTGACCCACACTCGGATTCGGCGGGTCGCCCTCAAGCACCGGCACCTCGGCCAGAACGATCCCCGGCGGCACCTGCACCGTCTCCGCCGGCGTCGCGCCCAGGCTCGACCCGAACCCGATGAAGAACGACAGCACCACCGGCAGCATCACCGTGTACATGAACGTCACGCCTAGCCCGGTCATGACCACACTCAGCGGGATCAGGATGTACACGAACCGTCGCTCGGTCTGGTAGAGGCCCGGCCTGACGAACAGCCACAGCTGCGTGAGCACCCACCACGACCCGCCGAGGATCGTCAGGATGATCGCGATCTTGATGTAGCTGCCGAAGGCCTCGTACGGCCCGGTGTTCTGGATGCTGGCTGCCAGGCCCTTGTCGCGCAGGGCGGCCTGCAGGGGCCGGATCAGAAACTCGAGCACGGGCTGGCCGACGACCAAGGCCAGCACGAAGAACGGCACCAGCCCAAAGATGACCAGCATCAGCCGCTTGCGGAGCTCTTCGAGGTGGTCGCCCAGGGGCATGACGCCGCCGTCCATCACGTCGAGCTGGTCGAGGGCCGGGCGTTGTTGGGGCGTGGGCATAGGCGGGGCGAACCAGGACAGGGCTATCGCGTTACAACCGGCTGAATCGGGCAAGGTTACGCCCAAAAACCCGACCGACCGGCGACGGGCGGCGGCACGGGGCGCATCCGGTGGGGCGGTTGGCAGTGAAGGGGATGCAGTGAGCGAGTCGGATCTGATCCGCAGGGCCTCGGGCGGCGACGCCGAGGCGGCCGGCCTGCTCTGGCAGGAGCACCGCCGCTGGGTGGCGGCGGTCGTGCTCGCGCACAAACCCCGCGAGGCGGATCTCGAGGATCTGCTGCAGGAGGTGGCACTGGTCGTGGTCGAGAAGCTGCACCAACTCACAGAGCCCGAGGCGTTCAAGGGCTGGCTGCGAGCCGTCGCGGTCAACACGGCCCGTGCAACCGGCCGGAAGCAGACGCGGCGCAAGGGCATCCTGAAGCTCGCCCAACATGAGATCGGGAACGAGCTCGCCGATGACGGTTCCAAGCACGATTACGTCGACCCGTCGGGTGTGGAACGGGCCGAGCGCTCGCGGCGGCTGATCGACCTGATCGCCGACCTGCCCGAGGCCTACCGCGAGTGCGTGCTGCTCCGCTGCGTGCGGGGCATGAGCCACGCCCAGATCAGTGCCGTCACGGGCATGCCCGAAACAACCGTCGAGACCCGGATCGCCCGGGGCCGACGCAAGCTGAAAGAACTGGCGCAGGCGAGTGCGCCGAAGGCGGTGATGAAATGACCGAAGCAACTGACTTCAACATGGGCGAACAGGACCGGCGCGACATCCTCGTCGCCCGCGTGGTCGACGGCGAAGCCACCAGCGAAGACTGGCGCGAGCTGCGCACGATCGCCGCGAGCGACCAGACCATCTGGGCCGAGATCGCCGAGCAGCAGGACCTGAAGCGCGAGCTCGACGTCGCGGTCGAAGACGCGGTCAGCGTGGCCGAGCGCGTGGCGCTGCCCATGCACGAGCACCCGAGCGTGTCGCCCAACAGCCGGATGAAGCTGGCGCTGACCGCCGGCGGCTGGCTGGCCGCGGCGTGTGTTGGTGTTGCGTGGATCGTCGGCATGACGCCCCAGCAGACAATCACACCCGCGACCAACGGCGCGCCTCAGAACATCGCGATGGCCAACCCGATCACCAGCGCCGGCGAAGCGCTCGCGCAGTACCTCAAGCTCGGCAAGGAGTCCGGCGAGGTCCTCGGCGAGATGCCCAGCAGTGTCGTCATCCAGCGCACGCCCAACCCCGAGGGCGGCTACGACGTGATCTACCTCCGCCAGATCGTTGAAAGGACGACCGTCGACGGCGTGTACAAGCCCGCGACCGACGACACCGGAAACACGTTCTTTGTCCCCACGTCTTCCACCACACAGGCCAAGCCAGCCGAGGGCGACGCCCCGCTGCCGGCCGTGTGGTAAGGCACCGAACACACACGTATGAGATCGCAAGGAGTTTGAAATGACACGCATCAGCCGATTTCCAATGACGCTGGCCGCCGGCATGCTTGCCGTTGCGGGCCTCGCCGCGCCCGCCGCGGCGCAGCACAGCAGCACGACCATCAGCATCGACGACGGCGAGATCGAGGGCTCTTCGATCCGCGTGATCGACGGCACCGAGTTCATGATCGAGTTCGATGAAGACGGCGTGCATTCTGCTTACATCGATGACGACGAAGTCGACTTCAAGTCCGATGAGAACGCGGTCTACATCGTGCACGACGGCGAGATTATCACGATGGATCTCCCGGACCTTGGCGCGGCCGGGCAGGCGTTTACCTTCGGCCGCGGCGTTGGCGACGCCATGGCATTCATCCGACCCGCGCAGCAAGACGGCAACCGGTTCGTCATCGATAACCGGCCCAGGACCATGGTCGGCCTGACCCAGAGCAGCCTCGAAGACCAGCTCCGCGAGCACCTGGATCTCGAAGAGGGCGTCGGCACCATGATCCTCAGCGTGGTCGAGGGCCTGCCCGCCGATGAGGGCGGCCTGCGCGAGGGCGACGTGCTCATCGCCGTCGACGGCCGCGAGGTCACGGGCGCCGATGTGCTGACCGACGAGCTCCGCGAGCTGGAGCCGGGCGACGAGATCGACGTGACCGTCCTCCGCAAGGGCCTGCCCGAGACGCTGACGATCGAGGTCGCCGAGTTCGACGCCGAGCGCTTGTACGGCGAGCGGTTCTTCCGCGAACGCGTGCCGGGCGCGATCGCCGCGCCGCGCATCCTGCGGTGGGAAGAACTCGACGACGACGACTTCCCGTTCGCCCGCGACTTCGACATGGACTTCGATTTCGACTTCGACGACCTCCAGGAGCAGATCGAAGACCAGCTGCACATGAACCTCGACGCCGAGCAGCGCCAGGAGCTGGAGAACGCGTTGGGCCAGGCGCGCGATCAGATCGAGGCGGCGATGAAGCAGGCCGAGCGGGCGCGGGCGCTCGCGCTGCGGGCCGACCCCGGGGGAGAGATCCTGCTGCGGGGCCTGGACAACGAGCTGCCGCTGCTCATCGAGCGCGAGGGTCTGCTCAACCGTGCCCGTGAGCTGGGCGACCGTCACCCCGAGGTCATCGCGCAGCGCCGCCAGCTCGAAGAACGCATGCACGAGCTCGAGCTACGCCGGGAAGAGCTCGACGAGCGCCGGGCCGAGATCGAAGAGCGCACCGAGGAGCTGCGCGTGCGCAACCAGGAGCTGACCGAGCAGAACAAGGAGCTGCGCAAGCGGCTGAACTCGCTCGAGTCGAAGCTCGATCGCCTGCTCGCGCATCTCGAAGATTCCGAAGAACGCGACGAGAAGTGAAACTCCTCACAGCGTCGTCGGAACAACACCGCTGACGCCGGGCCGTGCGGGTTCGTGAGACTCCCCGCTGCCAACCGCCCGCAACCCCGAGCACGTGTGCGCGGGGGGCCCGGCATCATCAAGCCCCGTTTCACCGCTGCGAAACGGGCTGCACCCGGCCTGAAGAAGGCCAACAAAGAGGCGGACGCCGCATTCCCCACACGGAACCGCGGCGTCTGCCTTTTTTGCTCCATGCATCTTGGTGGGCGGTACCATCGTGCAGCCACGCACGGAGGCACGCACGATGACGGACCAACAGCCCACGGCTTCAACCGACGAGATCGCACGCATCCGCGAGGTGCACGACCAGCTCAAGGCCGAGATCGGCAAGATCATCGTGGGCCAGGACGATGTGATCGATCAGCTGCTGACCTGCATCTTCTGCAAGGGCCACGCGCTGGTCGTGGGCGTGCCGGGGCTCGCCAAGACGCTGCTGATCTCGACCATTGCAAAGTCCCTGAGCCTGAACTTCAGCCGCATCCAGTTCACGCCCGACCTGATGCCCAGCGACATCACCGGCACCGAGGTCTTCCAGGAAGACAAGACCAGCGGCCAGCGGATGCTGCAATTTATCCAGGGCCCGATCTTCGCCAACGTGATCCTTGCCGACGAGATCAACCGCACGCCGCCCAAGACCCAGGCCGCCCTGCTCGAGGCGATGCAGGAGGGCCAGGTGACCGCGGGCGGTCAGATGTACCCGCTGCCCCGGCCGTTCTTCGTGCTCGCGACGCAGAACCCGATCGAGCAGGAGGGCACCTACCCGCTGCCCGAGGCGCAGCTCGACCGGTTCATGTACCAGATCCGGATCGGCTACCCGACGGCCGAGGAAGAGCTCGAGATCGTCCGCCGCAGTGCGCACAAGGGCGAGGTCAGCGTGTCGCCCGTGGTGGGCGCCGACGAGATCCAGCAGATGCAGACGCTGGTGCGCCACGCGCCGGCGGCCGACCATGTCATCAAGTACGCCCTCCGGCTGGTCCGCGCGACGCGGCAGCCCGAGCCGGGCGCGGAAGATCACCGGCCGCAGGTCGTTAAGGACTACGTGGGCTGGGGCGCGGGGCCTCGGGCGAGCGAAAATCTGATCCTGGCTGCGAAGGCCCGCGCGCTGCTGACGGGACATACCCATGCCGATATAGATCATGTCCAGCAGGCAGCGCTGCCCGTGCTCAGGCACCGTGTTTTGACGAATTTCAACGCAGAAGCCGACCGGGTCACGACAGACGATGTCGTGCGCCGGCTGGTGGAAGATGTCGCGATTGCGGACGATTCCCCGGAAGCGGCTGCGGCTGTGGACCGCGCACTCCCGTAAATTTCTGCGCCATCCGAATCTACATGCTCTGTTTATCGAGAATCTGCCTTTGCGGCGAAGGGTCATCGGGCCCGACCGCAGGGAGATTGCTCGATGCTTTCACAGACCGCCGAATACGCACTCCGTGCCGTCGCGGCCCTGGCTCCGAACGCCGGGCAGCTCGTGCCGACCACGGACCTCGCCAAGCAGGCCGATGTGCCGCCGCCGTACCTGGCCAAGGTGCTGCAGCAGCTGGCCGCCGCGAAGATCATCCGCGGCCGCCGCGGCGTGGGCGGCGGCTACACGCTCAACCGCCCGGCCGACGAGATCAACCTGCTCGAGGTTGTCACCGCCGTCGGCCCGCTGCGTGAGCCCAAGACTACCGAGCAGATCATGGCGATGGGCGACGGCCTGCACGACCTGCACGAGCTGATCGACGGCTCGGCCGATGTGCTCCGCCGCCGGCTCGAGGGCACCAGCGTCGCGGACGTTGCGCGATCGGGCACGGAGACGCCCGCCGAGCAGCCCAGCCGCACAGCCGCACCGCAGCACGCCACGCAGAACGCGGGCCAGAACGGCTCCGTCAACGGCCAGGCCCAGCGGAGCAACGGCTCGCGCAACGGCCACACCAACGGCTCGATGGACCGCGCCGGCAGCTTCTCACGCTGAAGCAACTGCAACGAAACGCTTAGGCGGGTCGGCAACCAAGCCGGCCCGCTTTTTGGTGCGCTCAGGCCGCCATCCAGCGGCACCGCGTTTCCGCG
>JBCBMF010000056.1:0-14709 GCA_039822905.1 Planctomycetota bacterium | reverse complement strand
ATCATCGCGTGGAGCCCGCCCAGATCGCGGACGACCTCGGGACCTGGACGCAGCAGCAGGTGGTAGGTATTGCCGAGCAGCACCTCGCAGCCGCACTGCCGAAGCAGCGATGGGTGCAGGCCCTTGACCGTCGCTTTGGTACCGACGGTCATGAACGCTGGTGTCTCGAAGCCGCCGTTCGGCGTCTCGACGCGTCCGACCCGTCCGTGGCCGCGCTTGGCCTTGTGCAGGATCTCAAAGCTGATCGAAGCGCTCACGCCCCACCTCGCGCGTCGCGGGATGCGCGCTCGAGCGTCTTCTTCTCTTTACCGGTCAGGCTCTGCAACCCCTTCGCGTTGACCTTGGCGAGGATGCGGTCGACCTCTGCCTGATCTGTCTTGCGTTCCGGCCCAGCCGCCTTGCGCGAGCTTGCCCTGATCTTTGATCGCGTCCCTGAGGGAGCGGGCCCGATGCCGAAGTCCAGAAAGCCTCGCAGCAGGTGCTGGTTTCGGATGAAATAGAACCCAGCGATCGCGCCGCCGAGGTGCGCCGCGTCGCCGCCGGCGTTGCCGCCGCCTGTGATGAGGTTAAACGTGGCGATCCCGACATAGCCATACGCCATCCACTTCATTTTAAGTGGGATCGGCGGGAAAATCAGCATGACCCGCATGTCGGGGGCGATGCGTGCGCACGCCACGATCACGCCGAACACACCGGCTGACGCGCCAATGAGCGGCGTCCCCATCGTCGTCATCGCAAGGGTGCCGGGCAGCGGGACACCAACGACACTGAGCCCGGCGAAGAGCAAGTACAACAGTCCCCCACCGATGCCGCAGATGAGATAGTACGAAAGGTACCGCTTTCGTCCGAGGTACTGCTCGACCATCCCGCCGAAGATGAACAGCCCCAGCATGTTGAAGAACAGGTGCGTGATATCCGCGTGGAGGAACTGAAACGTGATGACACGCCAGACCTCCAGGGCCTGAAACCCTTTCAGCAGTGAGAAGTGCCCGTATCCGTTGAGCGGGTGCCACGTTCGGTACCGCTCGACACCGACCTGCGTTCCGGTCTGCGGGTCGACGATGGGCTTGTTCCAGACCTGCCCCAGCCGAACGTTCGCGGGTCGAGCCGCATCGGCCGGAACAACCGCCCGCTCGATCATCGCCGCGGGGGCATCGCCGCGGATCACACGCACGTCGGCGATGTCGACACGAGGCAGAAACGCATCGATCGCGAAGATCGAAACATTGATGATGATCAGCCAGCTCGTCACCGAGAGCGACCGCGGATTGAAGCTCACGCGGCTAAGGCCGGCACTCCCGGTCGGCCCTCGGCCGGGGTCGTAGTAGTCACGATCGTGTATGCCCATCCGCCGTATCGCTCCATCAATCCGGTGTGGCCCACGTGACGGGGCGTCGCACGCACTCTATCGGTCAGGTCTCCGCATCGCTTCGGGCCTTCGAAGCGCGATCCAGCGACGCCCGTTCCGCGGCCGACAGACTGGACATGCCGGCCTCTCCGATTTTCGCCAGAATCCGATCGATCTCTTCGGGATCTGGCTCCTGCCCTACCGGATCAGCGTCGGCCTCCGTTGGCGGAGCGATCCAATCGTGTACGTCTTCTTGCTCGTCGCCGTACAAGAATCGCGAGCGGGACGCCTCCTGCCAGCTGACAAACGCTCCAACGAACGCAAGGCCGAGTAGGATCGTCTCGTTGGCAATCAGCCCGACGCATGCGAGCACGGCAGCTGAGACCATGCCAATCGCTCCGGACACCCTGGCCGCGGCCGCTTCGCACCGCCGAGAACTGAGTGCAGCCTGAAGCAGCCGCCCCGCGTCGAGCGGGTGCATGGGAACAAGAAGATTGAACAGCAAGAGTATCGCGTTGTTCGCGTGGAGCGACCACACGAACCACGCCAGGAGCCCATCGGCTGACGCCACACCAGCGGTCGCGCGGTACGCGAACGGGTTGAAGAACACGAACTCCCACGAACCCGTTATGAAGAGAGTAAAGCCCGCGAGCGGCACAACCAGAATGAGATTGAGGAGCGGCCCGGCGGCCGCGATACGCACCCGCCGGCCCGTCTCCCCCGGTTCATCGCCGTGCAACAACCCACCCAACGGCCACAACATCACACGATCGTGCGTGACGCCGTATCGCCGTGCCGCGACGACGTGAGCAGCTTCATGAGCGATCACGAGAAGCAACAAGCCCGCGAGACCGCCGAGTTGAAACACGAGTCCCGCTTGCTCGAGCTGGACGGACTGGATGACCCGGACCGCGAGAAAGACAACGAAAACAAGATGGAGCCGCACCACGCAAGCGCGAACGGCAAAGAACGGCAGCGACCAAAGCACCGGGTTCTCACCCACCCGGAAGACTCGCGCCGAAGCATCGCCCCGCCGTGATAGATCATCGCCGCTCACTGCGCCCCCGCCCCGCCCGCGAACGTGTCGGCGGGCAGCACGCCCCGGATGACCGCGAGCGTCAGTGCAGCGAGCGATTTGCCGTCCGCCAGCTCTTCACGCTCGATCATGCCCGAAATCCTCGAAACGCCAACCCTGACCACCTCGATGTCCTCGTCGTCTTCGGGCGCTGCTTCGGTCGCCTGAAGATCGGTGGCAACGAACGCGTGCATCAGCTCGTCGCTCATGCCCGGAGAGGTATAGAACCGGCCCAGCGATGTGACCGTTGCAGCCCGATGCCCCGTTTCCTCTTCTAGCTCTCGAGCCGCGCACCCGAACGGGTTCTCGCCCTGTTCGAGCGTACCGGCCGGGAGTTCCAGCATCGGCTTCCCAGGAGCCGGCCGGGTTTGGCGGACCAGAAGCAGCTCGCGTTCATCAGACTCAGGGCGGCCAAGGATCGGCACCAGGATGACGGCCCCGGGGTGACGCACGATCTCCCGCTCGATCGGGCGGCCCGAGCGCCCGGTGGTCGTCAAGACCGCGAAGTCAAACTTTCGGCCGCGATGGATCAATCGCTCCGGCGGGGTGGACTGATGCTCGCCCATGGCCAGAATCGTACCGTGCCCGAGGCTCCGACCAAACGCGACGCGGTCATTCGGCTCAAAGGCGTCCACAAGGCGTTCGACGGTGCCGCCGTGCTCCGCGGTGTCGACCTCGAACTCCCCGCCGGCGAGACGACCGTTGTCGTCGGCCCGTCCGGCTGCGGCAAGTCTGTGATGCTCAAGCACATCGTGGGCCTGCTCCGGCCCGATGCCGGCGAGGTCTGGTTTCATGACACCCGCATCGATCGGCTCCCCGAGCACAAGCTCGGCCCAGTCCGCACCCGGATCGGCTTCCTGTTTCAGCTCTCGGCGCTGTTCGACTCGCTCACCGTGGGCGAGAACCTTGCATTCCCGCTACGCGAAGGTAGGCCTGCAACGGCGGCTGATTTGACCGCCCGAGTCGGCGAGGCGCTCGAGATGGTCGACATGTCTGGCAACGAGCACAAGCTGCCCGCCGAGCTGTCCGGCGGTCAGAAGAAGCGAGTCGCGCTCGCCCGCGCGATCATGCTCCAGCCGGAGGTCATGCTCTACGACGAGCCGACAACCGGCCTCGATCCGGAGCGAGCGAAGGGCATCGACGATCTGGTGGTTCGGCTCAAGGACAGGCTCGGCGTCACGGGCCTGGTCGTGACACACGACATCGTGAGCGCTCGGCGGGTCGCCGACCGCATCGTCATGCTCGACAAGGGCCGTGTGATCGCGACGGGCAGCTTCGACGAGCTGGTCCGGTCCGACGAACCGAGAGTTCGAGCGTTCTTTGAGGCCGCCGGGCACGCGGCGTCGATCTGATCCACGGCCGGCAGGCCACCACCGGGAGACTGACCGCATGAAGGTCCCAACACGAGAGATCTGGATCGGGCTCACCGCCGTCGGCGGGCTGCTCGTGCTCGCATGGATGCTCATGCGGTTCGGCGAGCTCGCCGGCGTGGGCGTCGAGAATCGGCGGATCGTTGTCCGTGTTGACTCCGCCCGCGGCATCTCTCCGGTCGCACCGGTGACCTACCGCGGCGTCAGGATCGGCGACGTAACAGGAATCCGGCTCGCCGACGACGGCTCGGGACAGGCGCTCGTCGACCTGCGGTACCGAGCGGACGCGGAGCTCCCCTCATCGTTCGATATCTTTCTCGACGCCAGCTTCGTGGGCGAAGCCAAGCTCGACATCGAGCCGCGTGAAGCGTGGGACGGTTCGATCGCTCCGGGAGAGGGCGAGGAGTACCCGGCAGCGGTCGTGTCGCTGACGTCTTCGATTACCTCGCAGATCCGGGAACGGCTCGACCGGCTCGAGCAGACCGCCGGCCGGGTCGACCAGCTGGCTGAGACCTACAACGACGTCGGCGAGCGGCTCGCGGGCGTGATCGACAGCGATGGCGAGACGCCCGATCTCAAGGCAACGCTCGACCGGATCGACGCCGTGCTCACACAGGCCGAATCGTGGCTCGACGAAGGGGCTCTGCTCGCCGACGTCCGCGATGCGATCACACGTTTCGAGGAGTCCGCCGCGACAATCGGCGACGAAACACGAGCAATCCGGGAGCGAGCCGAAACCACGCTGGATGTCGCCGACGCAGCGCTGCTCACGCTCGACGAAGCCGGCGGAGAGGTCACGGCCATCACCGCCCGCATCAACCGCGGCGAGGGCACGCTGGGACAGCTCGCGACCAACCCCGATCTCTACAGATCACTTGAGACCGTCGTCGAAGAGATCCAGCTGCTGATCCGAGACGCGAGGTTGCTCGTAGAGAAATTCCGCGATGAGGGTGTGCCGATAAATCTCTAGGCGAACGATGAATCACACCCGACGGCACATCAGAGAGCACACCCTTGGCGGAGTCGTGTGGTGTGTCGTCTTCTTTGGCTGGTACTTCCTGACGAAGAACCAACACCCCACCTCTGGCATCGCCGCGGCTGTGACATTGATCCTCGTTGTAGCATTCGCGGGAGTGTCCTACCTCAACACTCTCCGCTTCGTGCCATGCCTTCTGCAAAGACAGAGGCCGCTGCCCTTCGCTGTGGCACTGTTGGCAGCACTCCTGATCGGCACTGGTAGTGCGCTGCTCGCGATCCGGGCTGTGTATACACGGTACGGGTTCACACCGGGGCCGCTAGCCGTTCACTACGCCATCGACCTCGTGGGCATGATCATACACGTCGGTGCCGCATGGGCTTGCGTCGGCCTGTGGCGTCGGACCGTGTGCCGCTATCGAGGCGTCAGCCGATAGACAAACAAGCTCTACCTCCACCAAGTGCTCGCGCCGTACTCCGCGTTCTCGCCAAGCTCCTCGGCGATACGCAACAGCTGGTTGTACTTCGCGTTGCGGTCGCTGCGGCAGGGGGCACCGGTCTTGATCTGGCCGCAGTTGGTCGCGACGGCAATATCCGCGATCGTTGAGTCCTCGGTCTCGCCCGAGCGGTGGCTCAGCACGCAGCTGAATCGGTTCCGCGTCGCGTAGTTCACGGCGTCGAACGTCTCGCTGAGCGTGCCGATCTGATTGACCTTTACGAGCACCGAGTTCGCGCAGCCCTCGGCCACGCCACGCTCGACGAACTTCTTGTTGGTCACAAACAGGTCGTCGCCCACGAGCTGCACCTTGTCGCCGACCTTGCTGGTCAGCTTCGCCCAGCCCTCCCAGTCGTTCTCAGCGAGGCCGTCCTCGATCGAGCGGATCGGGTACTTCTCACACCAGCTCGCCCAGTAGTCCACCAACTCGTCGCTCGACATGATCTCTTGCGATGAACTGAAGAATTTGTAGCCCTGCTTGCCGTCTTTCTCGGCCTCGTTCCATAGCTCGCTCGTTGCGGGATCTAACGCCACGAAGATCTGCTCGCCCCACGAGTAGCCGGCCTTGGTCGTCGCCTCTTCGATCAGCTTCAGGGCGTCCTCGTTGTCCTTGAGGTCCGGCGCGAAGCCACCCTCGTCGCCGACCGCCGTCGAGAGCCCTCGATCCTTCAGCACCTTCTTCAGGGTGTGGTAGATCTCGACGCCCGCCCGCAGAGCCTCACCGAAGTCGTCGAAGCCCCAGGGCTGGATCATGAACTCCTGGAAGTCCACCGTGTTGTCGGCGTGCTTGCCGCCGTTGAGGATGTTGAGCATCGGCACGGGCAGCGTCTTGGCAGCGGCACCGCCCAGGTAGCGGTAGAGCGGGAGGCCCGAACCCTCGGCCGCCGCCCGGGCAACCGCCATCGACACAGCAAGCGTCGCGTTCGCACCGAGTTCCGCCTTGTTGGCTGTGCCGTCGACGTCGAGCATCTCGGCGTCGATGCCCTCCTGATCGCGGGCGTCGAAGCCCTCGATCGCGGGGGCGATCCGGTCGTTCACGTTGTCGACGGCCTTCGTCACGCCCTTGCCCATCCACGCGTCGCCGCCGTCGCGGAGCTCGACGGCCTCGTTCTCGCCCGTCGAGGCGCCGCTGGGGACCGCGGCCCGGCCGATCGCACCCGATTCGAGGACCACCTCGGCTTCGAGCGTCGGGTTGCCGCGTGAGTCGATGATCTGGCGGGCGTGGATCAGGTCGATGCCGAAGGCCATGTGCAGGTCTCCAAAGGCGTTGGGTCGTGGAAGCGAAGGGCGATGATCCGGCCGGAATCCAATTCGTTCGCCAAATCCATCGATACTAGACCGATCGCCGAGGCCCGCGTGCTACGCTCGCTCTTGAGATCTTCCGGAGGACGGCATGGCCGGCGACGCTGCAAAGTCGGGCGGGTTCACGACGAAGCTGGAGCTGATCCGAGGCGAACTGAACGCCCAGGGACGCCGTGTTGTCGCGATCTGCGACGCCGCGTTTGACGCCTTTTTCAACGACGACCCGGCCGCGGCGAAACAGGCCGAGGCCTTGGACGACGAAATAGATCGGGTTGATATCGCGCTCGAGCAGCACGCGGTCCGTCTCCTTTGCGACGCCGCTCGCGAGGCGAACGAGCTGCCGCCCGAGCAGATCCGCGAGTTGCTGGTGGTCGTCAAGGCCAACAATGAGCTCGAGCGGATCGCCGACTGCGCGGTTCATATCAGCGAGCACGTGTCGAAGCGCTCGGGAGCATCGATCCCCGAAACTTTCCGCGTCCTGAGCAACAGCGTCATCGGCATCGTGCGTGACGTCTGCCGATCGCTCGAACACCGTGACGCCGAGACGGCCCGTCTGGTGCTCAAGGCCGAGGACACCGTCCGAGGCTTCAAATCGGCGGTGCTCCGCGACGCCGAGAACCGCATCGCGTCGGGCGACATGGCGGTCGACACGGCGTTCCTGCTCCACGAGCTCGCATCGTGCTGCGAGCACATCGCGGATCACTCGACCAATATGGCCGAGCAGGTGCTGTACGCGGTGACCGGCACGATCGTGCGGCACTGCGAGGCAGGCTGGACCGAGGTCGATCTGTAGCCGTCAGCTCGGACGGGGAGCCTTGTAGAAGGGCAGCGGCATGACCTCCGCATCGAGCACGGCCTTGCCCGTGTCGATCCCAAGCTTCGCACCCACGGCTGCGTGTTCCGCATCAACCAACGCCATCGCGATAGAGCGATCAAGCGTCGGGCTCTTGCACCCGCTCGTCACCCGACCGACTGTCTCATTCCCGGCCTTCACGCTCATGTCGTGCCGCGCGGTGCGAGGGCCATCGATCAATAAGCCAACGACACGCTGTGCCGGCCCGCCGCTCTCCTGTGTCTCCAGCAGTGCCCGCTGACCGACGAATGCCTCGCCTTCGTCTTCGGAGTGCTTATCGAGCGAGATCGCGAAATCGACGCCGCACGACAGGGCGTTGATGTCCTCTCCGAGCTCGTTCCCGTAGAGCGGCATGCCGGCTTCGAGACGAAGCGAGTCGCGTGCCCCGAGCCCGGCCGGTTTCATCAGCGCATCCGCCTGGGCGGGGTCGACGTCCTTCATCAGCAGCTTGAGCGCCATGCCTGTCGCGCCCGAGGGAAGAATCACCTCGACGCCGTCCTCACCCGTGTACCCCGTCCGGCTCACGATCAGCTTGACAACAAGCAGGTTCTTTACAACGAACCGGTACTTCTTGAGCGTCGGGACTTCCTTGGAGACCTGCGAGACCATCTCCATGACGCGCGGCCCCTGCAGGGCAACCATCGCCGTTGACTCGGTCTGATCGTCCAGCTTGAGGTTGAAGCCTTTCTCCTCGATCAGTGCATTTAGGTGGCTGACGATCTTTTCGCGGTTCGATGCGTTGACGACGACCATAAACTCGTCGTCATCAAGCCGGTAGACGATGACATCGTCCTTCACACCACCCGACTCGTTCAGCATGAGCGAGTAGCGGCACTGGCCGTGCTGCATGTCGCTGATACGCCGGCTGCACGCCAGTTCGAGCAGCTTGCGGGCGTGCCGGCCTTGGAGTTTCAGCCGCCCCATGTGCGAGACATCGAAGACGCCGCCCGAAGAGCGCACCTGCTTGTGCTCATCGATGATGCCGGTGTACGACATCGGCATGGACCAGCCGGCGAAGTCGACCATCTTGCCGCCGTGCTCCGCGTGAAACTTGTGCAACGGCGTGTGCTTCAGATCGGCCAAGGTGGATCTCCAGAAAGGGACCCGAGAAGTTACGCCCGCCACGGAGCGTTGTCGAGGAGCCGCACGCCTCCGACGACACCGGCGGCGAGCATCCTCAGAGGCCGATCGGTAGGGTCCTTCGGCGGCATGAGTGTCTCGGCATCGCGGATCGTGGCATATTCGACCGCGAAGCCGGCGTCCGTCAGAACCCGTCGCATGCGGGACTCGGCGACTGCTCGGTCTGTCTCTTTAATTGCCTCTTGGAATGACCGCCACAACGCACCCGCATGCTCGCGCTGCTCGGGGCCGAGGTGCTGATTCCGGCTCGACATCGCAAGCCCGTCCGCTTCGCGGACAGTTGGCCCGACGAGGATCTCCGTCATTCTCGCTTGCTGCCGACACATCGCGGCCACGACGCGTGTCTGCTGCCAGTCTTTCTCGCCGAAGACCGCTGCGACCGGCTGGCAGAGATCGAACAGCCTGCTCACGACGCGGCACACGCCCTGGAAATGGCCGGGGCGGAAGGCGTCTTCGAGCCCGGGCAGTCGGCCGACCTCGGGCACCGCGGGTTGCGGGGCGGCGTCGGGTTGATCGTCCGGGTAGACGTCCTCGACGGCGGGCGTGAACGCGATATCGACACCTTCGGCCTCAAGCAGCCCGAGATCGCGCTCGATCGGCCTCGGGTAGCGTTGCAGGTCGGCCGGGTCGTTGAACTGATCTGGATTGACGAAGATCGACACGACCAGCTTGCAGTCTCGGCGCAGCGCTTCGGACTTGCCGAGTCTCACGAGCGTGAGGTGTCCCTCGTGCAGCGCGCCCATGGTCGGCACAAGCACGCTGCCGGTCTTGCTGACGCTTGCCCGCAGCGAGTCTGATTCCAGAACCCGGTCCATGCCGGAAGGGTGGGACGCCTGTCCCCGCGAATCAAGCGGTGCGGCGCGTGGCGAGCCTCGGCCGCCTCGCCGGCCTGCCCCCCTGCAACGCGCCGCGGTTCTGGGCTGCCTCGAGCGAGACCTCGATGTCGTACATGCCGTCGGCCTCGTACTCGCACGTCGAAACCGACCCGACCAGAACGAACGGCTCATCGTCGATGTGGTGGATCTTGATGACCAGCCGAGCCCCGGGGTAGCACATGCGCCTCGACCGGAGCCAGACCTGCGAGTGGTTGATCGCCACAGCGCGGGCCGCCCATTCGGCCCCGGTCCGCTGGCGGGCGTCGATCTCGCACAGTTCAAGTTCAGCCGTGAAGCGACGGCCACAGCCCGGGTCGTTCAGCACCGCGGTTCCCTCCTACGCCGCAGTTTGCAAAGCGGTTGAGCGGCCGTCGAGGGGCCTCGCCTGCATGGCATGCCGATTTGCCGACTCGCCGGGGTGCGACCTGCTACCGAATGCCCAGCTTGACACCCAGCCTCCGCAAGCCCGAACCCACCGCGGCGAAGAGGCCCCGGCGCCGGGCCGGCGCGACCGCTGTCGGCGGCGGAGAGTCGATCAGGCCCTCCATTTCCGCATAGCTTCTCGGACGGTCCGTGTACAGGTCGTTGCGGCACCGCTTGCACTGCAACGGCTGGTGCCCTTGCTCACCACTCTGGGGCTCTCCGCACCGGGTACAGCGAGGGATGAGCAGTCGGCGAGGGATCTCTCTCGCGGTCTCGATCATCTTCTGAGCGTACCCAATTCCCGGAGATACAGGCCCCTAACCTTGCGAGTGGATCGACCAGATGATTGGATACAACGCATCGAGGAGCTCGGAAGGCTGTCGCTTGCGGATGAAGACGCCGTGCGAGCCGTGGCGGTCTCACCGCTCGGGCGGCGCACGACGCGAAATCTGCTCGCCTTCGTCCTGCTCGACGAACCGGTGAGTGTTGAGACTGATCAAATCACGGCCCTCGACGATCGGCTGCTCGCGGCCGCGGGCGGCCTCCTCCCTGATCCACAACCACCCACCACCGATGGCCCCATCCAGCCCCGCTCCCGGGATGATGTCATCGAGCTCTGGACCGAACGCGAGCTGACGATCGTCCACGCCGGATGGCTGCTCCCGCGATGGTGCGCCGCTGCCGTCTCGTCTGCGAGGTGGCTGATCGAAGAAATCCAGCCCGACAACGCGACAAATCTGCCGTGGGCGGTTCATGTCTTCGCTTCGCTGTTCATCGACGAGGGCATGGAAGAAGCACGGATGTACGCCGAGACGCTGATGCACAACTGCGTCGTCACAACCGGCCGACCGGATGACCTCTCCGCACTGATCCTGCTCGACGCTGCCCGCCAGCTCCGGGTCCGCTATACCGTCTGACGGGCTGACGGCGCGTGGAGCCATCGCTCCCGAGCACGCACCGTGTCGGCACCGTGTTTGCGCTTGAGCGCCGCGGCGACGAGCCCCATGAACGCCGGCTGAGGCGTGAGCGGGCGGCTTGTCAGCTCGGGATGGAATTGCGTCCCGAAAAAGAACGGGTGCACCGGACGATCGTCTCCCGGCTCACGAGCCGCGGGGAGCTCGAGCGCCTGCATCACCGGGTGAACCGGGTGCCGACCGCTGAAGACAAGTCCGGCCTTAGTTAGCCGCTCGATAAACTCCGGTTCGACCTCGTAGCGGTGCCTGAATCGCTCGCGGGCCGACTCCGCCTGGTAGAGGAGCGACGCGAGCGAATCGGGCGACAACGCGACATCCTGCGCCCCGAGACGCATCGTGCCGCCGAGGCCCTCGATTTCTTTCTGATCCGGCAGCTCGCTGATCACGAACGGGCCGTCGCCCCCGAACTCGGTGCTGGTCGCACCTTCGAGCCCGAGGACGTTCTGCGCGTACTCGATGACGGCGACCTGGAAACCGAGGCAGATCCCGAGGTAAGGGATTCCGTTCTCTCGGCAGTGCCGAACCGCCTCGATCTTCCCCTCGACCCCGCGCGTGCCGAACCCGCCGGGCACGATCACCGCGTCAAGCCCGTCCAGCATGCTCGCGGCCGCCTTCGGATCGGAGATCTCGGTGACATCCAGCCACTGCTGTTCGATCCGTGCCGGTTGGTGGGCGGAGCAGTGCTCGAGCGCCTTGTCGATCGATGCGTACGCGTCGCGCAGTTCCGTGTACTTTCCGAGGATGCCGACCGCGAGATCGTGCCTCTTGGTCGACGTGAGCCCGATGATGAAGGACCGCCAACGATCGCGTGCGGCGTCCTCGTGGCCCGCGTCCACCTTGTCGTGCTGATCCAGAATCGACAGGATCTCGCGGTCGAGCCCCTCTGCCCGCAACTCGTCGGGAATGGTGTAGATGCTCGCGCGGTCGTGCATGCTAAAGACACGATTCAGCGGCACGTTCGAGAACATCGCAATCTTCTGACGGGCCGAGTCCTGCACGTAGTTGCCGGCCCGGCAGGCGATGATGTGCGGCTGGATGCCAGCCTCCATGAGCCGCTTGATGCCGAGCTGGGCGGCCTTCGACTTCTGCTCGCCAAGGGCCTTGGGCTCGATCACGTACGTGAGCGCCACGAAACAGGTCGATCCCTCGCCCTCTTCGAACGCAAGCTCGCGGAGCGCCTCGATGTAGAACCCGTTCTCGTAGTCGCCCGCGGTGCCGCCGACCTCGACGAAGACAACGTCGGCCGGCTGGCCGTTCTCGCCTCCTGTCACGGCGAGCTCGCGGAGCTTACGCTTCACCTCGCCCGTCACATGCGGGATCATCTGGACATCGCGGCCCAGGTAGCTCCCCCGCCGCTCCCGTGTCAGGACATCAGAAAAAATCTGGCCGCTGGTGATGTAGTTCCTGCCCGTCATGTTCTGATCGAGCACGCGTTCGTATGTGCCGAGATCCATGTCGCACTCGGTGCCGTCGTCGAGCACAAAGACCTCGCCGTGCCGATACGGGTTGAGCGTGCCCGCGTCAACGTTGAGATACCCCTCAAGCTTGATTGGAGCGACCTTCAGGCCCTTGTCCTTGAGGACCTTGGCCATGCTCGACGAGAAAATGCCCTTGCCAAGCCCGGACATCACCGTGCCGATGACGACGACGTACTTCGTTCGGCCCTTGACGTAGCCGTCGGGAATCGGCGAGTAAAACTCCGTGTCAACGCTGGTCTGCGCAGTTGATGCGAGCGAGGGGCTGTGAGTTGTGTGAGGGGGTGCCGCACCCGGCGGCGACGGCGGCCGCGACGCGAGGACCCGGATGTCTGGCGAACCGGCGCGTCCTTGATGGGGCATGGCTGAGTCTATCACACCGTGCGCCTCTCGTGTGCAGGGGTTTGCTGCTTGTTCCAACGTTTTACAAACGCGGCGTACTGCTCTGGGGTGTCGATGCCGACGCCTCGAGCCTCTTCGATCGCTACGGCGATCCGGTAACCGTGTTCGAGGAAACGGAGCTGCTCAAGCCGCTCGGCCTGTTCGAGCGAGGTCGGCTCGAGCTGGGCGAACTTCGCGAGGAACCAGCGGCGGTAGACGTACAAACCCACGTGCCGAAGCCGTGATACATCCCCAGTGCCATCGCGGTCGTGCGGGATCACGGACCGTGAAAACATGATCGCATGCCCAGATCGGTCAACCACCGCCTTCACGATGTTCGGGTTCGCCGGGTCATCGGCCGCGTCGAACGGTGTTGCGATCGTCGCAACGGGCGCGTCGCTGGCCGCGATCGCTCGGATGCCGGCGTCGATCACACCCGGCTCGATCTCCGGCTCGTCGCCTTGCACGTTGACGATGATGTCATCGCCCGACGCGTCGAGTGTGTCAGCGACCTCCGCGACCCGGCTCGTGCCGGTCTTATGATCGTCATGCGTGAGCACGGCCTCAAAGCCGGCGGCGGTCACAGCATCGACGATCTCTCGCTCGGCCGCTGCGACGATAACGCGGCTCACGAGCGACGCTTGAGCCGCCGCTTCGCAGACATGCACGATCAGAGGTTTGCCGGTGTCACTCGCCAGAACCTTGCGCGGGAAGCGTTCCGACCCGAGCCTGGCGGGGATGATCGCCGTCGCTCTCGGGTCGGGGCCGGTCATTGGCCTCGGAGCCTCTTGACCAGCTGCTTCGCGGCGTCGTACCGCGCCTGGATGTCCTGGTAGTCGAACTGCTGCATCGCGATGCCGCTCGCAAACTTCTCGGCCTCCGCGGCCGCCTCGGCGTCGCTCTCGGCCTCGGCTTTCTGCGAGAGCGCGTCCATCAGCGCGTACCGCAGCTTGAGCCCGGTCTCGTCGCGATCGTCGGAGTGTGTCGAAAGCGCCTGACGAAGTGTGTCTATGGCCGGGTCGATCATGCCGATCTTGCCGAAGCTCTCGCCGAGCATCGCCAGAGAGCGTGCCTTGTACTTGCCATCGCTCTGGCTCTTCTGGAGCAGCGGGATCGCCTTCTGGTAGTCGCCCGCCTCGAAGTGCCGTCGGCCTAGCTCGTATTTCGGCCCAGCGTCAGTCGGGAACGCCTCGACCCGAGCTGCAAACTCCTGCATCTCGAGCTGGCGAAACTTGTCTTCGGCCTGGGGCAGCGTGGCCTTGGCTTTCTCGTCGCCGGCCTGTGCCTTGTTTCGGATATTCACCAGCTGTCGGCGCGCAACCCGCATCTGGATGTCGCCGGCTTGCTGGCGAAACGAGAACTGGCTGTGCTTCTTGTACGCCTTCATCGCGACGTTGTACGCCAGCTTCTCATCGTCCGGGGTGCCGCGTTCGAGCAGTCGCTTGATGTAGGTCTTTGCAGCCGGGATGTCGTCCGGCCGCGACTCGAGGTCGGCCTTGGCCCGCTCGACGAGCCGCTCGACGGTGTCGGCCGACTTTGAGATGCTGTCCTCGTCGGCCAGCTCGCGCTGCTTGTCGGCGTTGCGGATGTTCTTGCGGAAGCCGCCCTGCCCGCGGTCTTCAAAGCCGCCCTGGCTCAGTGTCGCCTCGGCCGACATGTTGCGGACATCCTGAGCCAGCTTGCCGTCGCCGGGATCCAGCCGAACAGCGGCCTCTCCCGCTTTCGTCGCGAGGTCGAACGCTCCGAGGTTCTGCATCGCCCGCATGAGCTTGACCGCCGCGTCCTTCTTCGGCTTCGCGTCGGCCTGGAGCGCGTGGAGCGCCCGCTCGCCGAGCCAGTACGCCGGCTCAGGCAATTCAGCACCGGCGGCGGACTCGGCGGCTTTCACCGCGTTGCTCGTATCCGCGGGCTTGAGCGCCCAAGTCAGCAAGGCGGACAGATACTTCGCAACCGGTCCTTTGGCAGCCGAGGCAGACTTCACCGTCTCCTTGCTCGGGCCCTTCTTGCCGTTCTGTGCGGTGA
>JBCBMF010000055.1:0-15161 GCA_039822905.1 Planctomycetota bacterium | reverse complement strand
GTCGAGCCGGTGCGCGATCAGCGGGCCCCGCGCGTGCGGGAACCCGTCGCGTACGCGGGCAGCGACGCAGTCGGCCTTGTCCGGACCTCGGCCCGGGACGCTGAGCATGCCGGCCGGCTTGTTGACCACCACGACATGTCGATCGGCATACACGATGTCGAGGCCGGTCGCGGAATGGTCAGCATCGCCCGGCATCGGCGCGATCCTAGCCGAGGCCTGATACGCTCATGCACGATGATCCTGCCCGATGACTTCGGCATGACGTGGCAGCAGACGCTCGCCCACTGCTCAACCGTCCAGCGCGTCGCCCTCCACGGCTCGTTCTGGCAGGCGTGGGCCCGCGCGGCCTCTGACCACCGCGCCACGCTCGAGCCGCGCCGATCAACCGACGACACCAGCGACCCCACCGCGACTCACGAGTTCGAGGGCATGGGCCACGCGTCGATCGGTTGCCGGCTTGAGATGCCGACGCGTCCGAAAGCCGGCGTCGTGGTGCTCCACGGCTACGCGGATGTGCCGACGCTCGCCGAGTCGATCGATCGGCGTCTGCCCATGGTCGAGCGGGGCGTGGCCGTGCTCGCCGTGCGCATGCGCGGCTACCCGGGATCGCGCGCGGGCGTGGGCGACCTGACCGCCGATCCGAACGGCTGGATCTGCCAGGGGCTCGGCAGCGTGCCCGACAACCCGACCAAGCCGATCGACTGGGTGCTGTCCGATGCGGTCGCCGACACGCTGTACGCGGTCGCGGCGCTCCGCCGCCAACTCCCGCCCGGTGCGCCCGTGTACCTGCTCGGCCAGTCGTTCGGCGGGGGCATCGCCGCCATCGCCGCCGGCCAAGCCGGCGCGCAAGGCTGCGCGCATCCGGAGATCAAGATCGATCGGCTCGTCCTCGGCGTGCCGACCTTCGGCGATTGGGCGTGGCGGCTCGATCACACGCACGCACAGTCGCCCGGCTCGGGCGGCGAGATCGCACGGTTTCTGCTCTCGCACCACGGCGACGACGAGGGCATCCGCCGAGCGCTCAGGCTGTTCGACGCCAGCATCCACGCCAAGCGTGTCCGCTGCCCAACGATCTGCAAGCTCGCGATGCGCGACGATGTTGTGCCCGCGCCCGCGCAGCACGCCGTCTACAACGCGCTGCGATCCGCTCCCGGCGAGAAGGCGCGGTTCCTCACGCCGTTCGGCCACTTCGACGGCGGCATCGCCGACGCACGCCGGCACGCCATGTTCGACCGCTTCGCGACCGACTTCCTCGACCCGACCAATGACCCGGTGCGCGTCATCGAGGCTTGGGACGACGTGTGCATCTCGGGCGATCGACCGCCAGAACCGATGACCGGGCTCCAGGCATGAGCGGCTCGCTCTTTGGCAACGAGCCGGACCCGGCGCAGCGCGATCAAGCGATCGTCGATGCCTACGCGCGGGCCGGCCGAACGCTCGATGATCTGCCGTACACCGAGGAGTTCGAAACGGTGATGGTGCTCGTCCGCGAGACTGACTCGGACGCGACGCACCGCGAGGTGTTCCATCGCCTGCACAACCTGCGGAAAGCCGGCAAGCTGATCAAGCTCGGGCGTGCGGCATCGACCCCGCCGAGGCTTGACGAGGAGCATGAACAACTGCTCATCAACCTCGTCACGACGGAAGCCGGCACGCTCGGCCAGCGCGACCAGCTCCCCTACACCGACGGGTTCGAGCGTGTCGCCGCATCGTTCGCGAACCAGACCGGGTTGCAACTGTCCCACCACGACCTGTGGCGCGTGATCGCCAAGCTCGCGAAGTAGCTGCAGCGGTTCGGGCTCCGCCTATCGTGCGACGAAAGGAGCCGCGCCATGCCGACGCCCGCCTCGTTCGACGCGCTCACCCACGACCTGATCGACTACGCCGGCCTCTTCCCCCCCGCCACGCTCGACATGTCGCCCGCGTGCTCGGCCTACGCCCGCCACCTGCAATCGCCCGACGCCAAACGCCTCGGCCACTTCATCTGTCCCGCTCAACGCCTCGACGAGCTCAGCAAGCACGGCGCGATGGTTATGCCCGGCACCTATGCCACCAGCGGCTACCAGGAGATGGCCAACGTCAGCGACCCGTGGGCGATCGGCGCGATCCTGCACCCAGAGCACGCGGCCGAGGGCTTCAGCCTGATCGGTGCGTTCAACCAGCGCCACTCCGCCGAGGACCGGGGCCTCGCACGCGTCGACACGATCGAGGTGAAAGCCCCGAGCGCCCAGTTCATCGACGAGGCGATCGAGGCCGCCGACGGCGACCTGTTCCCGTACTTCGAAATCGACCCGCGCGAGGACCCTCGCGGGCTCATCGCGGCGATCTCGGGACAGCGTGCCGCGGCCAAGATCCGCTGCGGCACCGTCGAAGCCAGCGGCATGCCGAGCAGCGACGATGTCTCGAAGTTCATTCATGCGTGCGCGCTCGGCGATGTTGCGTTCAAGGCGACGGCCGGTCTGCACCATCCCATACGCGGCGAGTACCGGCTGACCTACGAGGACACCCCGCCGATGGGCACGATGCACGGGTTTGTGATTGTCTTCCTCGCGGCCGCGTTTGTGCACGCGAAGAAGATCAGCCACGAGCTGACGGTTGCACTGCTCGATCTGACGGATGCTTCGAAGCTCGCGTTCGATGACGACGGTGCCGCGTGGCGGTCGCCCGACGGTGAGCTGCGTGTGTCAACGGACGAGATCACGAAGTGCCGCCAGCGGTTCGCGCTGAGCTACGGCTCGTGCAGCTTCGACGAGCCGGTGAACGAGAGCCGGGCGCTGGGGTGGTTATGAACGGCGGCGATGCAACGGCTTCTGGAACATCCTCCCCCGTCGCCGACGGGGGAGGTGGCCGCGAAGCGGTCGGAGGGGGCGAGCACCGTCCGTACCGCAACTCGGTTCGGGCCACCGAGTCAGCGACAACGAACGCCAAGACTCTCCGCTCCAAGATGTCGCGACCTGAGGTCATGCTTTGGCAGCACCTCCGGCGCCAGCAACTCGAAGGACTCCGCTTCCGTAGGCAGCACCCGATTGGTTCTTTCATCGCTGACTTCTTCTGTGCTGAGGTCTCGCTCGTGATCGAGATTGACGGCGCATCACATCGAGGCGACCGGAAGCAACGCGACCGTGAACGCGACGCATGGATGACCGAGCGAGGACTGCACGTGCTCCGTTTTCGGGCGGCGGAGGTGCTGAGCGATCTTGACGCCGTGCTGTCAACGATCCGACGTGAAGCCATACGAATCCGAGAAACACGAAAGACACCCCCTCCGTCGGCTTCGCCGCCACCTCCCCCGTCGACGACGGGGGAGGATAGCTGAACGACACCCCCACCCCGGCCCTCCCTCGCACGCGGGGGAGGGGGCCTGAAACTGATCAGGAGTTCGCCATGCCCTACGCCATCGACGAGACGCACGACCCGAACCTCGAGAGCTGGGTCGAGTCGGCCAACGACCCGCAGACGGACTTTCCAATTCAGAATCTGCCGCTTGCTAGCGACGGATTTGGAACGGTCTATACGCGACTTGGTGATCACGTTGTGAACCTCAATTTGCTTGCCGAACGAGGTGCGTTGAAGAAATCGATCGGCCCTGATGATGACATGTCGAAGCTCATGCTGCGAGCCGGAGAGCAGCCGTGGTTGATGGCGAGCATCAGATCGGATCTGTCGACACTGTTTTCTACATCGGGTCCCAATCTCGACGAAAAACGCGAGCTAGCAAAGCCAGCAGTCATGAAGCTGGTCGACCAGTTCTTGTTCACGGCCGATCACGACAACGACGCCGACAATTCCCATGAAGAGCAACAACTGGAAAATCGATCACTCGACCTGCCAATGGAAAGTCTTGGCGACTACACCGACTTCTACGCCTCCGTCTATCACGCCACCAACGTCGGCTCCATGTTCCGGCCCGACAACCCGCTCCTGCCCAACTACAAGTGGATCCCTGTGGGCTACCACGGTCGGGCGTCGTCGGTGGTGCCCAGCGGCACGCCCATCCGCAGACCCAGCGGGCAGCTCTCGCCGGCCGAGGAAGGCGGCCCGCCGACCTTCGGCCCTTGCAAGTTGCTGGATTATGAACTGGAACTCGGCGTGGTCATGGGCCGGGGCAACGAACTCGGCGAGACGATCCCGATCGGCGAAGCCGAGGACCACATCCTCGGCGTGTGCCTGCTCAACGACTGGTCGGCCCGCGACATGCAGAAGTGGGAGTACGTCCCGCTCGGGCCGTTCCTGGCCAAGAGCTTCGCGACGAGCGTGTCGCCGTATCTGGTGACGATGGAGGCATTGGCGCCGTTCCGCGTGCCCGCAATGCCAAGACCCGACGGCGACCCGAAGCCGCTCCCCCACCTGTTCGATGAGCGCGATCAAGCCCAGGGCGGCATCGACATCACGCTCGAAGTCCTGCTCGCCAGCAAGCAGATGCGCGACAAAGGCATGGACCCGGTCCGACTCAGCAAAGGTTCGTTTAAGGAAATGTATTGGACGATCGCCCAGATGGTGACGCACCACGCCAGCAACGGGTGCAACATGCAGCCGGGGGACTTGCTCGGGTCAGGAACCATTTCCGGCCCGACGCGAGATGCGCGGGGCTGCCTGCTCGAATTGACCTGGGACGGCGACCCGTTTGCCTCAGAACCAAAGCTGGTCCCGGGAACACAACGCACGCCGATCGAGTTACCCACCGGCGAGACCCGGACATTCCTGTCCGATCACGACGAGGTGATCCTGAAAGGTTACTGCGAGCGCGACGGTTATCGGCGGATCGGCCTCGGCGAGTGCCGGGGCGTGGTTGAGCCCGCGTCGGAGTGAACCCGGAGCGCCGAGCTCAACCAGGTTGGGACGATTGCCTCGCTGTATGCAGGGCCTAGAATTTAGACTGTCACCAAGGGCCGCCCGACGCGGCGGACAAGCAGCGGAGATTGAATCATGGCAAGCGGCGGCGCAAAGAACACCGTTCTCATCGTGATCGCGGTCGGGGCCATCGGCGGTGCGGCGTATCTGCTGTCGCAGTCAATGGGCAGCGATGGAACCGTTGACCGAAACGAGAACGTCCACTTCGTGAAGATGGATAGTGACGGCTCTTCCGGGCTTACGATGACCCTCGGGGAGTACCAGTCACGAATCGACAGCCGGAAGCCCATCATCATCGATGGTTCTGACGAGGTCGTCCGTGCCGGCATCTGCCCCGAAGGCAAGTACTACCCGCTCGGCGGCCACGGCGAGATGCCTGCGACGTGCCCGTGCGGAAACAGTCTCGAGAACTTCGACGTTCACGGCAACCCATCCGGCAGCTAATCGACGGCGCGGCTACGGAATGTCGCAACAACAGCACTCTGCGTGTGAAGAAACACGCCTGTCCCAACGGGACCGATCTCGCCCGTGGCCTCGAAGCCCGCGATCGGGACGGCCCCGTTGCTTTCTGCGCTGAACGCTTGGCCGCCCTTTGCGATATCAGCGCCGTGCGTTGGTGCTGAAAACGCGCGTGACACGGGAGCTGCATCGAGACCCGGCGAGCCGGCCGGTCCGGCGTGCCGACCTTGACAGGTAATCAGCATCGCCCCCGCCGGAGGTCGCTTGAGTCGCTCGCGGTCGAGGACCATGCCCAGGTCGGCCTCAGCCGTGCTCGGGTCGCGGTAGTGCAGCCTGATCGTCTGGCCAACGCGAAAAAAGTCATCCGTCAGGACGGCGCCGGCTTGCTCATCGAACCCGCGGATTCCTCGGATGAGGAAATCATCGCGGCCGAAACGGTCCTTGTACTCGTTGATGACCCGGCCCACGAACAGCCCTCGGCCGAGCCGCGATCGCTGTTCAGATCCGAGCTCGAGCACCAGCTCTCGAACGACATCGATTGCCCGCCGTCCCGCGAGTTCGAGGATCACGTTGCCGCGACACTTTGTCACCACAAGCGTCGGCCCGAACCCGAGACAGCCCTGGCTGACCCCACAGTCGACCTCGATATCGCCCGCGAGGGTTACCCCGATGCCCCCGACGTTCATGATGCCGCCGTTGAGCGAGAGCACGTTCTGTCCGGGCGCCTTGCCCGCCGAAGCGACCCCGCCGAGGATCGGGACGTCCGGCGAAGAGCGTGCGGCCGCCAGCGAGGGCAGCAGGCGAACGAGCGGCACGCTGAAGGCATCCGTGAACAGCAGCACGCCTCTGGCATCGGACCTGTCGAGCCCGACCACCGGCGCGATGTGGCTGCCCGCCCAGGCGGGGTCTGCGTCATCCGGTGGCTTTGGCAGGTCCTGCACCAAGAAGGGATGAAGCGAAACGCCAGGAAGGCGGCCCGCCAGAACCGACAGCCCGGGCGTGCCCCGGACTTGCATCGCGCCGCCGACCACGCCCGAGGCGCTAATGGTGAGCAGCGTCTCGATGCCCAGGCGTTCGTGAACAATGCGCTCGATCGCCTCGGCGTCGCGCGTGTGGTCCCGCGTGAGCTGAACGATGCCGAGATCGCGGACGCCTCCCAAATCGTCCGACGCTTCGAGATCGGCGAGTATGCGATCGCAGACCTCGTCGGCCGCGGCCGCGGCTTCTCGACGCGTCGACAACGCGGCGGAGAATCGGACACCCTTCTCGTCAGCACGATTCGTCACGGTTCGATCGTATGGTTCAGCCGAGAGGCGTGTCGCAGCACCTACCGTTGCTGAGAGCCAATGGACCTCGGACGCTAGCGTCACTCAGAAAGGCAACGACCATGGCGGACTCCAATCGAAGTGTCAACCGTGCCGCGATCATCATGTTCCTTTACGCCCTTGTCGTGGTGGCGCTCAGCGCGCTCGCGTACCTGATCGCTCCGCCCGGAGCGAACGCGATGACCGCGGTGGTCGCCGGGGGAGTCTCGGCGGTGCTGATGTGCGTGATGGCGGGGATGTCGCTGCTAATCCGCAAGAACCGGGCTGTCGGGATGATCGGCATCCACGTCGGCATGCTGCTGCCGCTGTTGTTCTGCGTCGGCTTCCTGATGAGGATTCCCGTGGCATACGGCGAAGCCGGCGTGTTCCGGTTCTTTGATGCCGAATTCGAACGCCAGGTCGAGGCCGGTGCGTTACAGGACAACGCCGACGCCCGCGCGAAGTTCTACGCCGACGCCGAGCGGGCCCTCACCGGCGATGAAACAGAAATACCTCGCACCGACAAGACCTACCTGGGCCGAACGCTTACGCTGCTCTTCGGAGCAAGCACAGCCGCGTTCGTTCTGCTGCTTCTTTCGAGGCCCAAGGTCCCTGCCAAAGAAGCTGACCCGTTCGCGGCAGACACACCGTTACAGACAAAACACGACGCGAAGGAATCGACCAAGACGTCCGACTTCACGAGCTGAATCGGTTCCGCTTCCGGATCAACGTGGTCAGCCGCCGACGTCGACGAGCTCGACGCGGATGGGCTCGATGACCTGGAGGTTCATGCGCGCGTCGTTGCGGATCGCGCCGACGACACCCACGGTCTGGTTGAGCTTCGTCTCGTACGAGAACGCGGGGTCGGGCCTGAGGTAGCCGAGCGTCCGCGGCGCTTCTGTGGTGTCGAGCGCCTGGATACGGAACATCCGCGGGAGCCGGTCACCGTCGTAGACCGCGCTCGGCAGCAGACGCCCCACCGCTGTGAAGCCGAGGTCCTGCTTGATCCTCTGCACTTCCCGTTCAGTCTGCATCGCGATCGCGTCGGCGGCGTTGGCGGCGACCTGGTTTTCGCGGTAGACCTGCTGGATCCGCTGACGAAGCCGCAGCACGGTCTGACGCGACTCGAGCGCAGCGATCAGACCCCGGTTCGTGTCGTCCGCGGGCGTGGCCTCGATCATTCGGCCCACTTCCGAGAGCAACTGATCAAACTCGGCCTCGGCGATGTCCTGCGCCTGCACCTCGTCGAACGCCTCGTTGAGGTCGTCGAGTGACTGGATCACCCGCGGGGCCGGTGTGTTGGCGGGCGTGTCGGCGGGTGTTTCAGCGGGCGTCGTCGTTTCAGTGCCCTGCCCCGACGCGGGCTGGTCGTCGACGGGCTCGGTCCGGCCGGTGTCAACCTCGGCCACCGTCGCGGCCGGCTCGTCGATGTCCGCGACGGGAGTGGTCGGCTCGCCGTCGGGCCACGTGTCGGCAGACGTTTCCTGAGCCGGGCTCGCGACCTCCTCGGCTTCGATCGTCTCGGTCCGCCGCCCCGTCTCGGTGCCGCCGGTGCTCAGGCCCTCGGCGGCTTCCAGATCGGCGCTCGTGGCGCGACGCAGCACATCGGCACGGATGAATCCTCGAGCGGCGTCGGGCGCTTCGACCTCGTAGCCCGCCAGCTCGCCGGTGAGCTCGTTCACGGCTTCGGCGATGACCCGCAGCCGGGTGCCGGCGGGGAGCGGCTCGGCGAGCAGCTTGCTCCAGCTGCCGCGTGCCCCGGTCGACGCGTTGAACGCCGCCAGCGACGAATCACGGTTCAGCACCGCCGTCTGTGTGTCGGTCTGGACATCGACGTGGTCTGCACGGACAAGGGCGGTCGAGGTCTCGGGATAGCCGACGCGCAGCCAGCCGCTGCTCGTCTGGCCGTCGACGGTGAGGATCACGCCCTGCTTGAGCTCGCCCGAGATCGGGTAGTACGCCGCGCCCGGGCCGCAGCGGACGATCGCGCGATCCCCGGCGACCACGGCCTTGTACGACTCGAGCTTCTCGACCTGCGTCGATAGCTGTGCGGTCGACACGCCGGCTGGTGCGACGAGCGAAACGACGGCGAGAACGAAGACGGTCCAGATCCTCTGGCTGGTCATCGTGCGAGGCTCCCTTGCGGCCCGATGGGATCACCGAGGCCGGGCGATGTCGGCCGCGACGGAGGACAGAACACCGACGCACTCCAGCGCGGGCCTGCCAACGGCACAAGCTATAGTCTACGGCCCCGTCGCCACCGGGGCACGACCGTCCGCCCCGCACGAGCCGTGGGGCTCTGACCGAGGAATCCAAGCTGATGCACGGATCGCACCTATCCCCCCGCCGAGGCATCGGCCTCGCTGCCGCCTCGACCCTCGTGCTGCTCGCCGGCTGCACGACCCCGTTCGGCGAGAGCAGCCGCGATATTACCGAGCGGGCCGTGCTCGACGCCGTCCGCCGCGAGATGATCCAGGCGCAGCAGAGCCCCGACTACCGGCCGACCGAGCGGGAGTCGACCGTCGATAGCCTCGAGATCCCCGAGCGCCGCATGGAGGAGCTGAGCCAACTCAGCGGCCCCTCGTCCTACGCAAACGAGCCCAGCGAGGTCTCGCAGGATCTGCTCGGTGACGCCCAGGTCGCCGTCCGCATCGGGCTTGAACGTGCCATCCGCTCCGCGGCCGAGCGCAACCTCTCGCTTCAGTTCCAGAGGCTCAACCCCGGGATCAGCGAGGCCCAGGTCGTCCAGGCTCTTGCTGCCTTCGACTGGACGTTCTTTGTCAACGGCCAGTACCAGTACCTCGACCAGCCCCGGACCAGCACAACGTTCTTCGGCGCGGCAACCAATACGCTCCAGCAGAACGACATCAGCACGGGCCTCCGCAAGGCGACCACCACGGGCGGCACGGTCCAGCTCGACACGACCTGGACATGGGCACAGAACGAGACGCCCGGCCTCGATGTGTTCCCGGATCCGGCGAACACCGTCACGGTCGGTGCGCAGCTCACGCAGCCCCTGCTGCGCGGCGCCGGCTCGGATGTCGCACGCGCGAGTGTTCGGCTCGCCGCAAACAACGAACGCAACAGCGTCCAAGCGCTGAAGTCCTCGCTGATCACCACGCTGCTCCAGACCGAGCAGGCCTACTGGAACCTTCAGCTTGCGAACGAATCACTCCGCGTGCAGCAGCGGCTCCTGCGGCGAGGCGAGGGCGTTCGCGACATCATCGTCAACCGGGGCGAGCTCGACGCCACACAGGCCGAGATCGCCGACGCGCGGGCCGAGGTGGAAAGCCGACGCGCCGCGGTGATCCGCGCCGAACGATCGCTGCGAGCGGCGAGCGATCAGCTCAAGGTCCTTATGAACGACCCGGAGCTGACGATCGGCTCGGAGCTCCTGCTTCTTCCCGGCGACCGCGCTGTCGACGAGCCGATCCGATTCAGTCTCGCCGACGCACTGACCACGGCCTACGCAGAGCGGCCCGAGATCGCCCAGGCCGTGCTCTCGCTCGACAGCACCGGCATCCGCCGACAGGTTGCACGCAACGGCATCCTCCCGCGGCTCGACCTGAACCTCGAAGCCCGGTACTCCGCGCTCGCGGGGCGGCCGAACGACGCGTACGACGATGTCTTCGACGGCAGCTTCGTCGACTACCTCGTCGGCATCGCCTTCGAACAGCCCATCGGCAACCGCGCCGCCAACGCCGCGCTGCGCGAGGCCCAGCTCGAGCAGATGCAGGCGATCACAAGCTATCAAAACACCATCCAGCAGGTCACGCTCGAGGTCAAGAACGCGCTGCGAGACGTCGTCACCGGCTACCAGCTCATCGAGCAAACGCGCACCGCACGCGTCGCGGCCGCCGAGAACCTGCGGGCGCTCCGCGTGCAGATCGAAACAACTGGCGGCTACACCGCGTTCAATCTCGATCAGTGGCTCAATCGACAGACTCTGCTCGCCGCGGCCGAGCTTGAGGAAGCCGACTCGCTCATCAGCTACAACATCGCGGTCGCGCAGCTCCATAGCGTGCTCGGAACGACACTTACTCGCAACAACATAGAGTTCGAAGTCGAGAACGCTGCGGATTGAACGAGAGGCCTGATCATCACGAGATCGAAGCCGCGGCGGCGATCCTCCGCCGCGGTGAACTCGTCGCCTTCCCGACCGAGACCGTCTACGGCCTCGGTGCCGACGCGACGAACGCCCACGCCGTCGCGAGGGTCTTCGAGGTCAAGGGCCGCCCCAGCAACAACCCGCTGATCGTCCATACCGCCGGCACCGAGCAGGCACAAGCACTGGTCGCGCAGTGGCCTGCCGCCGCGGAGAAGCTCGCCCGCCGGTTCTGGCCCGGCCCGCTCACACTCGTACTCGCGCGGAACGACGTCATCCCAGACATCGTGTGCGCGGGCGGGCCAACTGTTGCCGTGCGTTGCCCCGACCACCCGGTCGCAATGGAGCTGCTCCGTGCATTCGGCGGGCCGTTGGTCGGGCCGAGCGCAAACCGGTCGGGCAGCGTAAGTTCTACGACGGCCGAGCATGTCCGACGCTCGCTGGGCGACCGCGTGCATGTCCTCGACGGCGGCCCATGCGAGCGGGGCATCGAGTCCACCGTTGTTCGAGTCGAGGGCGGCGCAGCCACCATACTCAGGCCCGGGGTCGTCACCGCGCAGCAGCTCGCCGAGGTCACACCGGTGGAGGCCTACGAGCCCGTCTACGCGGCTGACGGGGGGACGGCCCTGCCCTCGCCCGGCACGCTGCGTCGGCACTACGCCCCGACAACACCGGCCAGGCTCTTCGAGCCCTCGCAACGCCGGGCCGTGCTCGACCGGCTCGAAACCGGCGAGAAGCTGGTCGTGATCAGCCACGGCATCGAGATCGACCACCCATCGATCATCCGGATGCCGTTCGACGCCGAGAGCTACGCCCGGGAGATCTACGCGGCCCTCCACCGCGCCGATGACGCCCAAGCCGATGCCATCCTCATCGAACTGCCGAACGGCGACGGTCAGATCTGGGCGGCGATCTGCGACCGGCTCCGCCGTGCCGCGGCGGGCTAAGGTTGCGAGCATCATGCAGGTCATTCTCCCGACGCTCTGAGAGGAACCACCGTGGCCGACACCTCAAGCAAACTCCGCATCGCGCTCGCACCGGGCGACGGCATCGGCACCGAGATCATGGACGCCTGCCTCACGATCTTCAAAGCCACCGAGGTGATGGACCACGTCGAGTTCGCGCCGGTCGAGATGGGCAAGAGCGTGTTCAGCAAGGGCGACAGCCGGGGCGTGACCGACGAAGCGGTCGATACGCTCGAAGCCTGTGGCCTGATCTACAAGGGCCCGATGGAGACCCCCACCGGCGGCGGCGGCAAATCGATCAACGTTACACTCCGCAAGACTTTCGGAGCGTTCGCGAACCTCCGGCACTTCCAGAGCCTGCCGGGCGTCGAGACCGTCTACAGCCGCGCCGGTGTGCCCGTCGACTTCTATGTTGTACGTGAGAACATCGAGGACACCTACGGCGGCATCGAGCACCGGCTCACCGCCGACGTCGTCGAGTGCAAGCGGCTGATCTCCGCGCCCGGCTGCGATCAGGTCCACAAATTCGCCTTCCGCACCGCCGAGGCACTCGGCATCAACACCGTCCACTGCGGCCACAAGGCCAACATCATGAAGATGTCCGACGGCCTCTTCCTTGACCGCTTCTACCACACGGGCCGCGACTACCCGCACACCGACACGCAAGACGTCATCATCGACGCGCTCTGCATGAACCTCGTGCTGCGCCCCGACAACTACCGCATGGTGGTGCTGCCGAACTTGCAGGGCGACATCGTGTCCGACCTCGCCGCGGGCCTCGTCGGTGGGCTCGGCTTCGCGCCGAGCGCCAACATCGGCGAGAAGGTCAGCATCTTCGAGGCCGTCCACGGCACCGCGCCCGACATCGCCGGGCAGAACAAGGCCAACCCGACCAGCCTGCTGCTGTCAGGGCTCATCATGCTCCGACACATCGGGCTGACGCGGTGCGCCGCGCAGATCGAGAACTCGCTGCTGTACACGCTGGAATCGGGCGTGCACACGGGGGATGTAAAGGGCGAGAAGGACCCGGTCGGCACGCGCGAATTCGCTGACGCGATCGCGAACAACCTGGGCAGAACGCCAGGCGGCCGCGAGGCGAAGCAGGTGCCGGACTCGCAAGCGCTGACCTTCACGCCGCCTCAGCGCCCCCGTGAGAACCGGCTGATGCGGACCTTCGAGACATCGACCAACCGCATCGCGGGCTGCGACATCTACGTCGATACGCTGCTCGCCCCGTCGGACCTCGCCACCAAGCTGAGCGACATCTGCGCCGGCACCCCGTTCAAGCTGACGATGATGTCCAATCGCGGCACCCAGGTCTGGCCGAGCGGATCCGTCTACACCGAGGTCGTGGACTACTACCGCGTTCGGTTCGAGCTCCGCGACGAGACGCAGGCCGGGCACATCGGCCAGCTGCCGACGGTCTGGCTGCTCGAGAAGGTCGCCGAGAAGTTCACGATCACCGACTTCCAGCCGCTCAAGAACTACGACGGCCGGCCCGGCTACTCGCTCGCGCAGGGACAGTAAGCCTCACTCGCTTCGAATCAGCTTCTCGATCTTGCCGCCCCGATCGATGAGGACCTCATCGGCCTCGCCGAGGAACAGCCCGTGGTCGACAACGCCCGGCACGTCGTTGAGGTGCGCCGCCAGCTCTTCGAGCTGGTGGTCGGGTGTCAGCGGGACGTCGAGGATCAGGTTGCCGTTGTCTGTCACAAAGAGATCGCCGTTCATCGCGCGCCGGCAGACGCCGTTGAGCCCCGCCGCCCGAAGGCTCGCGCGGGTGCTCGCGAGGCCGAAGGCCATGACCGCGACGGAAAGCGTCGCGTTGGTGCCCAGGTTCTCGACAACCTTGTGCCCGTCGACCATGTACACCCGCCGCTTGCTGGCCCAGGCGATGATCCGCTCGCGCGTCATCGCGCCGCCCGAGCCCTTGAGCATGCGCAGGTGCGCATCAACCTCGTCGCAGCCGTCGAAGAGGTAGTCGATCTCTTCGACCAAGGCAAAGTCGACAACGTGCAGCTCGAGCTCGCGGGCGAGCCGCTCTGTGCCCTCGCTCGTCGAGACGCAGTCCACCTTGATGTTCTCGTTGCGGAGCCGCTCGGCGAGGGCCTTCACTCCCCGGCGAGCCGTGCGCCCCGTGCCGAGCCCGACCAGCATGCCGGGCTGAATATTCGCGATCGCGGCCTCGGCCAGGATGTCCGCTGTCTGCTGCTCACTCAAAGCGAATCCCCTGGGCCAAGCGTAGCTCTGTGCCAAAGTTGATCGTGCAGGTCTGGCGCCGCATGTACGCCTTCCAGCTGTCGCTGCCGGCTTCCCTGCCGCCGCCGGTGTCCTTCTCGCCGCCGAACGCGCCGCCGATCTCCGCGCCGCTGGTTCCAAGGTTCACGTACGCCAGCCCGCAGTCGCTGCCCGAGCCATCGACGTTCAGGAACCGCTCGGTCGTCCGCACGTTGCCGGCAAAGATCGCGCTCGAAAGCCCCTGGTCCACCGAGTTCTGCATCGCGAGCGCCTCGTCGAGATCGCTGTACGTGAACACGTAGCAGATCGGCGCGAACGTCTCGTCCATCGCGATCGGCAGGTCGTTCGACGTCGGTGCCCGGACGATCGCGGGCTGCACGAACGTGCCGCCAAGGCCATCGGGCGTTGCGACATCACCACCGGCGACGACCACTCCGCCCTGCCCCTTTGCCTGTGCGATCGCATCGAGATACGCGTCGACCGTGCGTTGACCGATCACCGGGCCGACGAGCGTGCCGTCGGCCAGCGGGTCGCCGATGGTGATCGTGCTGTAGGCCTTGGCCATGCGATCGACGAGCTCGTCGGCGATTGACTCATGCGCGATCACACGACGAGTCGTCGTGCAGCGTTGACCCGCGGTGCCGACAGCGCCGAACACGATCGACTTCAGCGCGAGATCCAGATCCGCGTCGGGCTCGACGATCACGGCGTTGTTGCCGCCCAGTTCGAGCAGGCACTTGCCGAGCCGGCCCGCGACAACCTGGCCCACGTGCCGACCCATCGCACACGAGCCCGTCGCCGAGATCAACGGCAGCCGCCGGTCCGCGATCATCCGTTCGCCGACCTCGTCATCGGTCCCGATGATCAGGCGGAACACACCCTCGTGGCCCATGTCACTCGCGACGCGATCGGCGATCGCGTTGGTTGCCATCGCCGTGAGCGGCGCGAGAAGCGAGGGCTTCCAAAGGACGACATCGCCGCACACCGCGGCGAGCATCGCGTTCCAGCCCCAGACGGCGTTCGGGAAATTGAACGCTGTAATCACGCCGATGCGGCCGAGCGGGAGCCACTGCTCCATCATGCGGTGCATGGGACGTTCGCTCGGGATCACGCTCCCGCCGAGCATCCGGCTCAGGCCCACCGCGTAGTCCGCGATGTCGATCGTCTCCTGCACCTCGCCCACGCCCTCGGCGAGCTGGTCTCGATGGAGGTCGGCAAGATCCGGGCCGAAGGCGTGGG
>JBCBMF010000054.1:0-15286 GCA_039822905.1 Planctomycetota bacterium | reverse complement strand
GACCACTCGGTCAATGTTCTCGCGAACCCCTTCGCAGAAGCCGGGATCGCCTCGGGCACGCGCTACATCCTGACAACCGGCGAGTACACCTGCCGAGCCGACGTGAACCTCGACGGCTTCGTCACGCCCGCCGACTTCAACGCGTGGATCCTGGCGTTCAACGCCCAGAGCGTGACGTGCGATCAGAACGGCAACGGCGTGTGCGAGCCGGGCGACTTCAATGCCTGGATCCTCAACTTCAACTCGCTCGCCGGCTGCGGCAGCTGACACGCCCGCCGTGTCAAACCGGGTAAGACAGAAACCACACCCAACCCCGCCGGGTCGAGAGGCTCGGCGGGGGATTCCGTTCTCGGTCCGAGTCATTCGATGAAAGCGCGCCGCGTGCGTTGCTCGGCGTCGGGCGCACGGGCCTCGTCGTTATACTTCGTCCGTGGACCATGACGCGGCTCAGACCAGCACGGGAGACACGGGCGAGCTCACGCAGCTGCTGCACGTCGCGCAGCGGGGCGAGAACGCGCACGAGGCGGAGGCACGCGTGGTTGAGCTGGCGTACAACGAAATGAGACGCATCGCCGGCGCGATCGCCGACCCGCGGTCGCACACCGTCAACGCCACCGCGCTCGTGCACGAGGCGTGGATCAAGCTGAGCGGCAACCTCGGCAGCGTGACCGACCGCCGGCACTTTCTCGCCCTCGCCGCCCGCGCCATGCGGCAGGTCATGCTCGACGCCGCCCGCGCACGCAAGACCGGCAAACGCGGGGGCGACCGCCACAGGTTCACGCTGCACGACGCCGATGGTGCGCACGATGCGGCCCGCGCGGTCATCGACCTCGCCGACATTCACGATGCGCTCGGAGCACTGCGCAGCACGCACCCACGGCAGGCCGAGGTCTTCGAGCTCCGCGCGTTCGGCACGCTGACCTTCGCCGAGATCGCCGGCATCGTGAATGTCAGCGAGAGCTCGGCCCGTGTCGACTGGCAGTTCGCCCGCGCCTCGATCCGCGCGGGCCTCGATCCTTCATAAGAGCTCTCCGACATGCCCGACCAACCCAACGACCAGCCGCGAGACCTGCTGACCCTGTTTGCACGCGTGATGGAGGCGGACCGCGCCGACCGCGAGCGGGTGATGGACGAGCTGTGCGGGGGAGACGACGCGCTGCGGCGCGAGCTGTCGAGGCTCGTCGCCGCGGCCGACACGCCGAGCAGCTCGGATGACCCGCTGAGCGATCGGGCGATCGCGTCGCGGCGCGCGACGATCGAGAGCGGGGCCGGTTCGTCCGAGTCGCGCTACGCCCAAGGCGTCACCATCGCGGGCTACACCGTCGAGCGTCCGCTCGGCGAGGGCGGCATGGGCGCGGTGTACCTCGCCACGCAGCGGAGCCCCGAGCGGCACGTCGCGCTCAAGGTCCTGCGCAGCGGCCTGCCCTCCGAGAACGCACGCAAGCGCTTCGACGTCGAGGCCGAGACGCTCGGCAGGCTGCGGCACCCGGGCATCGCGCAGATTTACGAAGCAGGCGTGCACGAGGGCCGCCCGTTCTTCGCGATGGAGTTCGTCGACGGCGAGCCGTTGAACGACTACGTCGCGCGGAAGAAGCTCTCAACCGCGCAGACGCTGTCGCTCGTGCGCACCGTCGCCGCCGCCGTGCAGCACGCGCACCAGCGGGGCGTCATCCACCGCGACCTCAAGCCCGCGAACATCCTCGTTGTCGAATCCGACGACGGCGGCGAGCCCACGCCCAAGATCCTCGACTTCGGCGTCGCCAAGCTCACCGAGTCCGACGTGCAGGTCACGACGATCCAGACCGACGTGGGCCAGCTCATCGGCACGCTCGCGTACATGTCGCCCGAGCAGGCCGGGGGCGATCCGACGCAGATCGATGCGCGGTCCGACGTCTACGCGCTCGGTGTTCTTCTGTACGAGCTGCTCACGGGCAAGCCGCCCTACGACCTGTCGGGACGGCTGCTGCACGAGGCGGTGCGCATCATCCGCGAAGACGAGCCGTCGCGCATCAGCACGATCGACCGCGCACTGCGGGGCGATGTCGAGACGATCATCGCGACCGCGCTCGAGAAGGACCCGGCGCGCCGCTACGACACACCCGCGGCGCTCGCGAGCGACATCGAGAGCTATCTGAGCGACGAGCCGATCCGCGCGAGGCCCGCGAGCACGTGGTACCAGGCCCGCAAGTTCAGCAGGCGGAACCGCGCGCTGGTCGCTGGTGTGGCCGCGAGCTTCGCGATCTTGCTGGCCGGGCTGGTGGGCACGACGGTGTTCGCGGTCCGGGCCGACGCGGCGCGGCGGGACGCAAACGCCGCCGAGCAGGTCGCCGAGACCGCGCTCGCCGCCGAACGCACCAGAGCCGAGCAGCTCGAAGCCGTCGCGGCCTTTCAGGAAGAGCAGCTCGCCGAGCTCGACGCGGCGTCGATCGGCATCGGCATCCGGAGCGGTCTGGCCGCGCAGCTTGAGTCGGACGACACGCTCGCCGCGGTCGACTTCACGGGCCTGGCGATGCAGACGCTCGACGAGTCGCTCTTCCAGCCGTCGCTCCGCGCGATCGAGTCGCGGTTTGTTGATCAGCCGATCATCCGCGCGAGGCTGCTGCAGTCGCTGGCGAAGTCGGCCGAGCGCGTCGGGCTTGTGCCGCTGTCCGAGTCGGCGCTGCGCGATTCAGTCGAGCTCTTCACGGCCGCGGAGGGCCCGACCGCCGCGCGGACGCTGAGCGCCCAGAGCAATCTCGGGCTCGTGCTGATGTACACGGGCAAGCTCGAGGAGGCCGAGCGGCTGCTCACCGAAACACTCGCCGTCAGCCGCGATCTTCTGGGCGACGAGCACGAGGAGACGCTGGTCACGCTCGACATCACAGCGCTGATGCTCGCCGAGCTCGGCCGCTTCGATGACGCCGAGGCGTTGCACCTCGAGTCGGTCGAGGGGCACCTGCGGATCTTCGGCGAGGGTGACCGCCGCACGCTCGCGGCGCTGAACAACCTCGCGGGCCTGCTCGACACCACCGCCCGGTTCGAAGAGGCCGAGCCCTACTTCCGCCGCGTGCTCGACGGCAGCCGGCGGGTGCTGGGCAACGACCACCCGCGCACGCTTTCGTCGATCAGCAACCTGGGCCTGAACCTCAAGCGGCAGGACAAGCTCGACGAGGCCGCCCCGCTCTATGAGGAGGTCCTCGCGGGCCGACGCCGCACGCTCGGCAGCGAGCACCCGCGGACGATCCGATCGCTGAACAACATGGGCGGGCTGTACCGCGCGATGGAGCGATCCGCCGACGCCGAGCGCGTGTACGCCGAGTCGCTCGAGCTCTACCGCGCGACGCTGGGCGACGATCACCCCGAGACGGTGATCGGCATGAGCAACCTGGGTGCGGCGCTGCGCGATCAGGACAAGCTGGTCGAAGCAGAGTCACTCGGCGGCGAGGCGGTTGCCGCGGCCCGCACCGCGTTCCCGCCCGGCCACTGGCTTGTCGGCGCGTTCCTGGGCCAGCACGCATCGACGCTGCTGGAGATGGACCGCTTCGCCGACGCCGCTTCGAGAGCCGAGGAAGGTCACGGCATCATGAATGCAGCCTTCGGAACCTCACATCCCCGTACAACAGGTGCGGCCAAACTCGTGATGCAGGTCTATTCGGCGTGGCACACAGCGCAGCCGGGCGAGGCCCATGACGAGCGCGCAGCGCAATGGGCGGCTCGGGCACGTACGGGCCAGTCTGGTCGTCAGCCTGAACGCCCCTGAAAGCTCGGGCGGATCCCCGCAGCGACAACAGGCCGCGCGTCACCATCTGCGCTGGATCGCGGCAGACGTGCCGTTTCGTTCGGCACATCGTGCAGGGGTCGGGTCCGTGTACGACTCGCACGCCAGCTCCAACGCGATCAGCACCGCCCGGGCCGCCCGCCTGGCGTCATGGAATACGTGAACGCAACCGACCCCGGCACAGGTGCGCGGTTCGTACCGCTCGCCTGCCCCGCGTGTGGTGCTGCCGGTGCGCTCGCGGACAGCGGACGCACGCCGAGGAATCCGCACGCGATCGCACGGCGCCGTGCGCCGAGTCGCGGTCGTGCGCCGCGCGGGCCTCGACGGCCCATCGCCCGGCGCGCACAATGCAACGCCCCCCTTGCCAAGCCCGCCCGCCGAGGAGGGGATGCGAGTGGACTCGTTCGAGTACCTGCGTGCCGTGGCACGATCCGGCCTGCCCCGCGGGCTGCGCGACTACCTGCGCGCGCTGCTCACGTGGGTCGATCTCGAGGCGTGGGAGTGCTGGCCCAGCGCCTCGACCGTCGCGGGCGCGATGGGCGTCGATGTCAGCACCGTGCGGCGATGGACACGCGAGGCCCGACGCCTGCACCTGATCGAGGAGCGCGGCACGATGCCCTCCGGCCAGTTCCGCTTCCGTGTCAACATCGAACGCCTGCGCGCACTCGCCGACGCGCCACCGGGCACCCCGGCCGACGATGATCAACAGCCTGAGCCCGAAACCGACCCCGCCCCCAAGCCCGAAGGCGGCCCGACCCCCTCGCAGGATGCGCCCCTACCGGTCGCACCGTGCGACGCCCCCCCTCGCACGGTGCAGCCCCACCCCTCGCACAGTGCGCCACCAACAGCACAGAGAACAGGACACAGAACCGACCAGCAACAGCACGCGACGCCCCCGCTCGCTCTCGCTCCCGCTCCCGCCCCCGCTCCTCCTGCTGCTGCTGCTGCTGTTGCTGATCTGCTCAATTCGACAGAGCTCTTACAGCACCCCAACGCGACGCTCGAACGGCTCGCGTGGATCGCCGAGGTCGCGCCCACCAAGACCAACCCGGCGGGCTGGGCGGCGGCGGCGATCCGCAAGGGCTTCACGCCTCCCCCCAAGCCGAGCGCGGAGATCGAGGCCGACCGCAAACGCAAGCGGATCGCCGCGAACAAGGCCGCGTTCGCGAGGGCGCAAACGATGTCGCAGGCCGACCGCGATGCGCTCTGGGCCGCCGTCCGCGCGCGGTGGCCGAACCTCAACAAGCGAAACCCCGATCACGCGGTGAGCATCCGGAGCGGGGCCGGCGAGATCATGCTCGAATGGGAGGCCGACGGCACCGTGACCCGCGACACCCCGCCCCGCATCGTGCCCCAGATCGAGCCCCAGATCGGGCCCCAGATCGGACCCCAGATCGAGCCCCAGATCGGGCCCGAGATCGAGCAATGACCAGCGGCCAACACGCGCACGCCGAGCGAGCCGTGCGATTCAACCCGACAGATCAGTCGGCACGTACCCAAACGCTCACCGCAGGCCGAGCAGCGATGCAGATCGCGAGAATGGGCGCAACAGGACTCGAACCTGTGACCTCTGCCATGTGACGGCAGCGCTCTAGCCAACTGAGCTATGCGCCCTCGGACGCGAGCATAGTCTCGACCCACGCCCGCCGTCCATCTACCGGACTGCTGGGCGACCCCCCGCCCGCCGACCGCATGCCTATCATCCGCTCGCGGGTGATCGGCCCGCGGCTCGCCCCTGTCCGTGGTGTGGTTGGGGGCGTTTGTTCAGACAGAAACCCGCGGCGATTGCTCCACGCAAGACCCGCACCCAAGCGCCCTTTCGCCTTGGCGTCAGGAGTCGGGCTCGCCGCCCCACCCCTGCCGATCCGCCCCGGCCGGTGTCGCTGAAAGGATCCCCGCCATGGCAGATTCGCCTGCCCCCGCTGCAAATTCGAACTCGCTCGTCCAGGACCTCATCGAGGCCGGCATCCACTTCGGCCAGCGCGCCAGCGGCTGGAACCCGAAGATGACGCCCTACATCTACGGCAAGCGCAACGGCATCCACATCATCGACATCAAGGAGACCATCAAGGGCCTCCTGCTCGCCAAGAAGTTCATCGTCAAGACCGTCGCCTCCGGCAAGGACGTCTGCTTCGTCGGCACCAAGCGACAGTCGCGCGGCATCCTCGAGCAGTACGTCCCCGACGTCGGCATGCACTACGTCACCGAACGCTGGCTCGGCGGCACGCTCACCAACTTCCGAACGATCCGCAGCCGGCTCAAGCGGCTCGAGGAGCTCGAGGCCATCGAGGCCGAGGACAACTTCCAGAGCTACTCCAAGAAGATGGAGAGCCAGCTGCGCCGCGAGAGCCGCAAGATCAAGCGCAACCTCGACGGCATCCGCAAGATGGACAAGCTGCCGGGCGCGATGGTCATCATCGACGTCGCCCGCGAGCAGACCGCCCTCCGCGAGGCCCGCAAGCTCGGCATCCCCACGATCTGCCTGATCGATACCGACGGCGACCCGGCGATGGCCGACATCCCGATCCCCGGCAACGACGACTCGATGCGCTCGATCGACGTGGTCGTCCGCGAGCTCTGCAAGGCGATCGCCGAGGGCAAGTCGAACCGCACCGAGCAGCCCGCCGCGGACGACTCGGCCGAGCAGCAGCAGGACGATCAGCCCAGGCAGCGTCGCGGCAGCCGTCGCCCGAGCCGGGGCGAGGCATCCGCCTCGGCGAACGCCCCCGCCGCTCCTGCACCGGCCGACGCACCCGCACCGGCACCGGCACCCGCGGGCGAGTAACCCCTCGCCGGCCCATTCCAACCATCCCGCGGCACCGCTTCGACGCAGTGGCGCACACCGTACCGAATCACCACACCCGACCGAACGACCAACCGGAGCAGAGAACGATGGCTGACATCAGCGCGAAAGACGTGATGGCCCTCCGCAACGAGACGGGCCTGGCCATGATGGAGTGCAAGAAGGCGCTCATCGAGATGAACGGCGACGTCGAGGCCGCCAAGGACCACCTCCGCAAGAAGCTCAAGGGCAAGATGGACACCCGCACCGACCGCGTCGCGGGCGAGGGGCGCGTCGCCGTCTCCGTCAACGACTCGGGCGCGACCATCGTCGAGATCAAGGCCGAGACCGACTTCACCGCCAAGAACGACCAGTTCATCGCCGCCACCGACAAGATCGCCCAGATGGCCCTCGCCCAGGGCGAGGGCGCGGTCGAGCCCACCGACGAGATGAAGGCCACCATCGACGAGATCCGCATCTCGACCGGCGAGAACGCCTCCATCGGCCGGATCCACAAGGTCGCAAAGGCCGACGGCGACGCCTTCGGCGCCTACGTTCACCACGACGGCAAGACCGGTGTGCTCCTGCACGCCAACGGCGACGTGGCCGACGACGTGCTCCGTCAGATCTGCATGCACGTGACCGCGGCCGTCCCGCGCCCGCTCGGCGTCACGCCCGACGAGATCCCCGCCGAGCTGGTCGAGAAGGAGCGGAAGTTCCGCATCGAGCAGGCCGTCGAGTCCGGCAAGCCCCAGGAGATCGCCGAGAAAATGGTCGAGGGCGGCATGCGCAAGTTCTACTCCGAGATCGCCCTGCTCGAGCAGGACTTCGTCATGGACCCCTCCAAGAAGATCAAGGACCTCATCGGCGGCGCCACCATCAAGGCCTTCTACCGCTGGCAGGTCGGCGAAGAGGCCTGAGCCGACCAAGCAACCCGAACCTCACCAGGGCGTCCGCACAGGGCGCCCCTTTCGTGCGCCCACAGGTTCACGCTTTCGGGCTACGCTGCACCCATGGCCTTCAAAGCACACCCCGGCGAGCAGTACACCATCCGCCGCAAGATCCTCAAGATCCTCGGCGCGGCCTTCCACATCTACGACGCCGACGGCAACGTCATCGGCTACTGCAAACAGAAAGCCTTCCGCTTCCGCGAGAAGCTGATCCTGTTCACAGACGAGTCGGAGAACGAGACCCTGCTCACGATCGACGCCCGCACCGTGCTCGACTTCGGCACGACCTACGACGTCGGCGACCCGCAGGGCAAACGCATCGGCTCGGTCCGCCGCAAGGGCTTCAAGTCGATGGCCCGCGACGAGTGGGCCGTGCTCGACGCGAACGAGAACGAGATCGCCACGCTCAAGGAAGACTCGCTCGGCAAGGCGCTGCTCAGGCGGTTCTTCGACGCCGCCGCCGCACTGATGCCCCAGAAGTTCGAGGTCACCCACGCCGACGGCCGGCACCTCGCCACCTTCCGCACGCACTTCAACCTGTTCGTCTACCGCCTGGGCGTGGCGGTCAACCAGGACGCCCCGTCCGGCGACAGCCAGCCCGTCGACGAGATGCTCCTGCTGGCGACGGCGTTCCTCGTCGGGGCGATCGAGGGCCGGCAGAGCTCGTGAGAAGGGCCTGAGAGGCACCCGACCGGGCCGTGACGCACGGACACCCATCCCAGAAACGGGGCCCAGAACCGGGGCCCAGAACCGGGGCCCAGAACCGGGCCCCAGAACCGGGCCCCAGGATCAGAACAGTCAGAAAAACCGGCTCAATCGCTGGCACCCGCAGAAAGCCGTGGCATGGTGTGAGCGTCTTGTCTCTCTCTTCCCACGGCTCGGCATCCGCGAAAGCGGGTATCGAGCTTTCTTTCTTTTTGGACCCCGAGCGGGGCCTCACACCAATCAGAATAGTTCAAAGAGCACAATCGAAAAAACTTGCCCAAGTCACTGGCACCGCCCGGGAACCGTGGCAGCTTGTGGGCGTCTTGTCTCTCTCTTCCCACGGCTCGGCACCGGCGAAAGCTGGCGACGAGCTTTCTATTTTTTTGCACCCCGAGCGGGGTCTCACGCCAAACGGCACAATCGAAAAAACTTGCCCAACTCACTGGCACGCCCGAGAAGCCGTGGCATCTTGAGAGCGTCTTGTCTCTCTCTTCCCACGGCTCGGCATCCGCGAAAGCGGGTATCGAGCTTTCTTTCTATTTGGCAGCGTGGCAGTGACGCAAACTACTCGCGGGCCCAGCACGCCAGCGGGTGGCCCGCCGACTTGCGTTCCAGCACCGGGATGAGCTCGCGGCAGCGGTCCTTCACCTCCGGGCATCGGCTCGCGAACGCGCAGCCCGGCGGCGGGTTCAGCGGGCTGGGCACATCACCCGTCAGCACGGTCAGCGGCCGGCGGTCGTCGGGGTCATCGATCGGGTTCGCGCCCAGCAGCGCCCGCGTGTACGGGTGCTGCGCATCGGTCCGCAGCCGATCGCAGGGCAGCGTCTCGACCACCTTGCCCAGGTACATCACCAGCACCCGGTCGCAGAAGTGCTCGACGACCTTCAGGTCGTGGCTGATGAACATCATCGTGAGGCCGAGCCGTTCCTTGAGATCCATCATCAGGTTCAGCACCTGGGCCTGGATGGAGACGTCGAGCGCCGAGACCGGCTCGTCCGCGACAATGAACTCGGGCTTGAGCGCGAGCGCCCTCGCGATGCCGAGCCGCTGGCGCTGCCCGCCCGAGAACTCGTGCGGGAACTTGTCCTTGGCCTCGGGCCGCATGCCGACGGTGGCGATGAGCTCGTCGATGTAGTCCTCCATGCCGTCCTTGGAGACGATGCCGTGGAAGGCGATGGCCTCCTTGAGCAGCTGCCGAACGGTGAGCCGCGGGTTGAGCGACGAGTAGGGATCCTGGAAGATGATCTGCATCCGCCGGCGGATGGGCATCATGTCGTGGTGGCCCAGCCGCGTGATGTCCTGGCCTTCGACGTAGATCGACCCGCCGGTCGGCTCGAGCAGGCGGATGATCATCTTGCCGAGCGTGCTCTTGCCGCAGCCCGACTCGCCCACGATGCCGAGCGTCTCGCCCTTGTTGATCGAGAACGACACATCGCTGACGGCGTGCACGTGCGCGGTCACGCGGTTGAGCACGCCGCCTCTGACCGGGAACTTCTTGACGATGTTCCGCGCCTCGAGGAACGGCGCGGCTTCGGCGTCCGTCGGTGCAGTCGTTGGGCTGGTCACGGTCTGGGTCACGGGTGGTCTTGCCTCACGGTGGCCTCGAGTCGGTCTCGTGTTACGACGTCTGGCCGACGGTCACGTGCGCGTCCTGGTTCAGCGGGAAGTGGCACCGCACGGCGTGGTTGCCGTCGGCGTGCGCCACAAGCTGCGGCTCCTCATCAACGCAGCGCTGCTCCTTGAACGCGCAGCGGTCCTGGAACCGGCACCCCTTGGGCAGCTCGAACAGGCTGGGCACGATGCCCTTGATCGTCGGCAGCCGCTTGCCGTGCTCCCCATGTGCAGACACGCCGCCGGCCTTGGGGATCGACTCGAGCAGCGCCTTGGCGTACGGGTGCTGGGGCCGCTTGAACAGGTCGCGCACCGGCGCCTGCTCGATCACCCGGCCGGCGTACATCACGATCACCCTGTCGCACACGGTCGCGACCACGCCCAGGTCGTGCGTGATCAGGATGATCGCGGTGTCGAGCTTCTTGCGAAGGTCGTCCATCAGCGCCAGGATCTGGGCCTGGATGGTCACGTCGAGCGCCGTCGTAGGCTCGTCGGCGATCAGGATGTCGGGCTCGCAGCACAGGGCGATCGCGATCATGACGCGCTGCCGCATGCCGCCCGAGAGCTGGTGCGGGTATTCCTTGACGCGCTGCTCGGGGTTGGGGATCTCGACGAGCCGCAGCATCTCGACCGCGCGCTCGAGCCGCTGCTTCTTGTTGAGCTTGGTGTGGTACCGCAGCGCCTCGTCGAGCTGCCAGCCGACGGTGAAGACCGGGTTCAGGCTGGTCATGGGCTCCTGGAAGATCATGGCGACCTTGTCGCCCCGCACGCGCCGCATCTGCGACTCGCTGGCGGTGGCGAGGTTCATCCCGCCGTAGAGGATCTGGCTCGACGGGTCGATGATGCTGTTGCGCTCGGGCAGCAGCCGCATGATCGTCTTGCTGGTCACGGTCTTGCCGCAGCCCGACTCGCCCACGATGCCGACGGTCTCGCCGGGATAGACGTCGAAGTTGACGTCGTCGACGGCGGTCACGATGCCGCGATCGGTGCGGAAGCGGGTGGTGAGACCCCTCACTTCCAGAACGGGTTTGCGTCCGCCTGCGACCATTCAAACGACTCCGCGGCTAACCGACGTGCTTGGGATCGAACGCGTCCTGCAACGCATCGGACAAGATATTGAACGCGAGCACCAGGATGAACATGAACAGCGTCGCCGCGCCGATCTGCCAGAAGAAGCCCTGCACCACCTCGCTCTTGGCCTGGCTGATCATGATGCCCCAGCTCGCGCCGTCGCCCAGCGGCAGGCCCAGGCCCAGGAACGTCAGGATCACCTCGCCCTTGATCGCGCCGACGAACAGCAGCGAGAAGTTGATGAACATCAGGTGCAGCGTGTTCGGGATGATGTGCTTGATCAGGATGTAGAACCGCCCGAAGCCGATCGCGGTCGCGGCCTGCACGTACTCGAGCTCCTTGATCTTCATCGCCTCGCCGCGGATCACGCGGCACGGCCCGATCCAGTACGTCAACGCGAACGCCATGTAGAGCGACGGGAGACCGCGGAACTCCTGCAAGGGCCCCGATACGAACATGAAGCTGAGCACCGCGAGCAGCACGAGCTGCGGGATCGAGCTGAAGATCGAGTACAGCCACGTGACGCCGTGATCAACGATGCCGCCGAAGAACGCGGCCGCCGCGCCGAGCAAGCTGCCGATGAGCACGGCCGTCAGCCCGACGATGAACCCGACCTGGATCGCGATCTTCGCCGAGTACAGCGCCCGGATGAGGATCGATCGGCCCTGACGGTCGGTGCCGAACAGCAGCCGCGTGTTGTACGACAGCCCCGCGATCCCGTCGGGCACGGGCATCAGCGTGTCGACGAACGCCTCGGCCTCGGGCAGCAGCGTCTCGACGCCGTCGGCCTGGGTGAGCGCCTCGGCGTTCGCCGTCGAGCGGATCTCGTCGAACACGGCCGCGAGCTCCGGGACCTCGCTCTCGCCGTCGAAGAGAAGATCGGCGACCTCCTGCAGCTGATCGACGACCTCGAAGCCGAACGCGTCATCGCGGCCCGCGACCGCCTGATAGTCGTCGATCGCGAAGATGATCTCTTCCACGCCGAACGCGGCTTCCTCTTGCAGAATCGAGAGATCGTCCTCTTCCCCCGCCGCCGCGAGCTCGGCAAGCCGCGTCGACGCGACATCGAGCTGGACCTTGATCGTCTCCGCCGCGTTGACGAGCGACCGCGCGTCGTCGAGCCGCCCCAGGATCGACTCGCCCTCTTCCACGCGCTCGATCAGGTCGGGCAGCGGCAGGTCGAGCAGCCGGCGCTCCTGCACCGAGAAGCTGTCGAGCACCTCGGTGACGGTCCGATCGCTCGACTCGCCGACGTTCGAGGCCTCGTCGACCGCCGTGCGGGCCCGCGAGAAGAAGAAGTCGATGTAATCGAGCCGGCCGACCATGCCGATGGGCTTGCCGAGGCCGGCGACGCTGGGCGGCCCCGACTGCTCCAGCATGCGCTCAGCGAGGAACGCGCCCAGCACGGGAGTCTCCGCGAGGTCCCACGCGTCGGTCTTCTTGCCGACCCAGCTGACGACGTCCATCGACATCATCCAGATCGCGAGCGCGAAGTAGCAGCCGATCACCGCGAGCGAGACCATCGCCAGACGGTTCCGGCGGAGCTTGCCCCAGCCGCGCGAGTTGAAGAAGCGACGGATCACGACAGCCTCACCCGCGGGTCAAAGATGGCGTACAGCACATCGGTCAGGATGACCGTCAGGATCACGACCGCCGCGAACAGCGCGGACATGTACTCGACGACCGGGAAATCCTTCGCGACGATCGCCGTGATCAGCGTTCGGCCCATGCCCGGGATCGAGAAGAACACCTCGAGAAGGATCGAACCAACGATCAGGAACGGCAGGCTGATCATGATCCGCGTGATGATCGGGATCATCGCGTTCTTGAGCATGTGCACGAACATGATCTTCTTGCTGGTCGCGCCCTTGGCCCGCGCGGTTGTGATGTAGTCCCGGCCGGTCTCCTCGACCATCACGGCGCGGTAGAAGCGGGTGTCGTAGCCCATCGCAACGATGACGCTGATGAGCACCGGCAGCCCGCAGTATTGCAGCCACGTCTGCACGGCCTCCACCGGCGAGCCGGCCCAGAAGCCGAGCGTGGAGAGGCGCACGTCGTACCCCTCGATGTCGAACGGGAAGACGCCGCTGTCGCCGCCCAGCTGGTACCCGAAGAAGTACTGGCCCACGATGATGTACACGAGGAAGCTGATGCTCATGCCGAGCACCGCCGTGAGCATCAGCGCCTTGTCGAGCAGCCGGCCCCGATAGAACGAGCACACGAGACCGATCACGACGGTCAGCAGCGTGGTGATCACCAGCCCCGGCACGGTGATCATCGCCGTCGCGGGCACGGCCGTGGTGATCATCTCGCCGACGGGCCGCTTCTGCTCCCACGACGTGTCGCTGAAGTCGAGCGTGACGATGCTGCGCACCCGGTCGACGTACTGCACGATGAACGGGCGGTCGAGGCCGAAGCTCTCCTTAATCGCGTTGTAGGACTCCTCGGTCGCGTTCTTGCCGAGGAAGGCCGTCACCGGGTCGTTCACGCGGAGCGCGAGCATCACGAGCAGAATGATGCCCAGATACACCGGGATGTTGTACAGCAGGCGTCGGATCACATACGACCACATGCAGCGGGGCCCTCCGAGGCGCGAGCGACTCAGCGAACGAGAGTCAACCCGGTTGGGTCAACGCTTCGAGTCGTCGACGTCGAGGAACTTGAACCACGCGTAGTACCGCTCGGTGGGCTTGGCGTTGAGCAGCCACTCGTTGATCAGGTAGTACCGCGTGCGGGCCATCGAGCCGATGTACGGCGTGTCCTCGATGACCATGTCGCGCATCCGCTCGTAGATCGCGGTCCGCTCCTCGCTCGGCTCCATGGTCAGGATCTTCTCGTACAGCGCATCAAACTCGGGGTTCTTGTAGTTGTAGTGGTTCGAGCCCGGGCTCTCGTTCGGCGAGTAGAACAGCGCCAGGTTGTTCTCCGCGTCGGGGTAGTCGCTCGACCAGGCGAAGCCGAACATCGGCGCCTTCTTGTTGTTCGTGAACTCGATCAGCGTCGAGAAGTCGACCAGCTCGGGCTGGAGGTTGATGTTCACCTCGGCGAGCTGCCGCTTCATCATCTCGACCTGCTCGGCGTTGTTGCCGCCCCGGCTCGTGTAGAACTTGATCGCGGGCAGCCCCTCGCCGTCGGGGTAGCCGGCCTCGGCGAGCTTCTGCCGGGCGAGCTGAAGGTTCGGGCCCCGGAAGCTGACCGGCGCGGTGCCGCCCTCGGGGTGGCCGTCGAGCCGCGGCGGGATCGGCCCGTCGTACTGGATCGTGTTGCCCTGGTAGAACGTCTCGCTGAACTCATCCAAGTCGATCGCGAGGTGGATCGCCTGGCGGAGCGCCCGCTTCTCCGGGGTGTAGCCGCCGAGCAGCTCGTCCTCCATGTTGAACCCGCGGAAGATGAAATCGAGCAGCGGGACGATGTCGTGCCGGACACCGCGCTGCCGGACCTCGGGCAGCAGCCGCTTGGTGCGGCCGTCGAAGGCCTGCTCGAAGTACTCCGCCGGCACCTGCGTCAGGCCGATGTCGCCCGCCTGGAACCGCAGCCACATCGGCTGGTCCTCGACGAACATCGTGAACTCGATGCGGTCAACGAACGGGACCTTCTGCCCGGCCGGCCGGTGCAGGCGGTTGCGGCGGTCGTCGCGCGTCCACTCGTCCTCGGCCGGGTACAGCACCTCGTGATAGTTCGGGTTCGCGTCGGCGGTCAGGCTCTTCTTCGGGATCCACTCATCAAGGATGAACGGCCCGGTGCCGACGGGGTTGAACGCGAAGCGATCGCCGTGGAACTCGACAGCCTCGCGCGGCACGATCGAGGTCTGGAACATCGCGAGCACATACAGGAACCGGTACACAGGCTGCTCGAGGATGATCTGGAAGTTGTGGTCATCGATCTTCACGAAGCCCGGGACCGAGCCGTCGTAGTCGAACAAATCGCTCGCGTTCTGCTCGGCCGCGTACGCATCGAGACCGAGGATCGTGTCCTTCAGCAGCCACTCGTTCTTGAGCTCGTTCTCGGCATCGAAAATCCGGAGCAGCGAGTAGAACACATCATCCGTGACAAGCTCCCGCCCCTTGCCGCCCGGGAAGCACTCATCATCATGGAACATCACGCCCTCTTTTAGGCGGAAGTTCCACGTCTTGCCGCCGTCGTCCGACGTCGGCATCTCGGCGAGCAGCAAGGGCTCGATCTTGTACGGATCGGAGTACTTGGCGATCAGCAGCGTCTCGTACATCTGCGCGCACGCCATGTTGTCGTAGGTGGTCGAGCCCGCGACCGGGTCGAGGCTCTTGGGCCCGTCGGTGCGGATGGGCAGCTGCAAGACCTTCTGGGCGGCGGCCTGCGCGGTCGCGAGAAGCGCGACACCAGCGGCTGCAACAACACCGAGCCGACGGAGTTTCGAATGCATGCGTGTGCTCC
>JBCBMF010000053.1:0-15339 GCA_039822905.1 Planctomycetota bacterium | reverse complement strand
GTGCGAAGCGTGCCAGGGGCAGGGAACGAAGAAGATCGAGATGCACTTCCTGCCCGATGTGTACGTCGAGTGCGAAGTCTGCAAGGGCGCGCGGTACAACCGTGAAACGCTCGAGGTCACCTACCGCGACAAGTCGATCGCGGATGTGCTGGGGATGACGGTCGAGGACGCGTGCTCGTTCTTCGAGAATCACCCGAAGGTGCTGCGGTTTACCGAGTGTTTGCGGGACGTCGGGCTCGGGTACATCACGCTCGGCCAGCCGTCAACGACGCTCTCGGGTGGCGAGGCGCAGCGGGTCAAGCTCGCGACCGAACTCGGCAAGGGCGTGCGCTACGACGGCACGCCGAGCACGGAGCACACGCTCTACATCCTCGATGAGCCGACAACGGGGCTGCACTTCGAGGACATCCGCAAGCTGGTTGGCGTGCTCGACAAGCTGACCGACGCGGGCAACACGCTGGTGGTGATCGAGCACAACCTGGATGTGATCAAGTGCGCCGACTGGCTGCTGGATCTGGGCCCCGAGGGCGGCGACGGCGGCGGCACGATCGTGGCGAGCGGGACGCCGGAGGATGTGGCGAAGGTGGAGGCGAGTCATACGGGGCGCTACCTGGCTGAGTTGCTCGGCTAGTTGTTTGGCGTAAAGAGAACCGTGTACGCAGGCTGAAAGTTCGAGAGCCGCTCAATAGTCAAGGGAAGCTCGACATCAATGTTTAAGTCGTATTGGGCGAAACCGGTTACGCCTTGAGCATTCTGTGTGGCGTTCGCGGACAGTCTTAATACCTCAAGACCAGATGAGTCACGAAGATCAACTACTCCATTCGTAATGATGAACGATCTCAACCTTACCGAGCCACTGCCAGGAATAAGCGTTTGACTCGTTCCAACTCCGCCGGCAAAGATCTCGCTGATCACCAGATTCGCCTTATCTTCAGGAAAGGCGCCTGACAGTAAATCGTCAATCTTTGCGTTGATTTCTGCCAAGCTCGGCGAGGTGGCGTTTACCGGCCCCGATGGCGGCTCCAGGCCTGGCTGAAACGCCGCAGCACCTAGCAGCAGCCCCGCACCGGCCGACAGAGCACTTCCCAGTACCATGCATCTGATTCGTGAACTCATGAATAGTATCCTTAAATTACCCGCCAACATAACGTACGACGACCATTAATCTACCCAGTACAAGAACTGCACACGTTCTTCGATTCCGTTGTCCGAGCTGTTGACCTGAAGCGGAGTGTCAACTTCAAGGCCGCCGAACAGGATCTGCACGGTGTTCCGCGTGTCATTGTTTCCGTTAAACGAAAACGGTGCCCTCAGGAACTGTGACACCGAGCCATCGGCATCTGAGAAACTGATCGCGCCGTCGGTCAGAATGACCGAGTGCAGCCGCACCGTTGGCGGTGCTGAGGTGAGGGCAAAGACCGACGAGTCGCCGGGGCTTGCCGATTCGGTGAGAATTTCCCCCGGCACGCCTGTGATTGATGTCTCAATCTCGCTGATCGCGGCCGCAAGGTCTGCAAGGCTCGGGCTCGTGTCGGTCACTGGACCGGCCGGCGGTTCAAGGCCCGGCTGAAACGCGGCGACCCCGAGCAGCACGCCCACGGCCGCCGACACGATCGCACCAGTCACAAACCATCTCACCTGCATCTTCATCGAGCTTCTCCTGATTTACCCCACAGACAGGCAGCATACAGCGCGTGCACGTTCTTGCCGTTGTCCACACTGCGCTTCACACAGACCACAGGATTGGGGCGAGAGTCCAGATATCAAACTTAGATTTGTGCGGTCCATCGCCGAGCAGTTGCTGCATCGAACCGCTCGGGCAGCGGCTTCGGAGCGTTCTCGATCTCGCCCGAAACCAGCCGCTCGACCAACTCGACCGCGACCTCGCTCGGCGGCCTCGTGCCCCGGCAGAGCACTTCGTAGTCCTGGAAGCTCATGGTCAGCTCGTGGGTGGTCGTGCCGGCTCGGCGGGATGTGATCTCGACCGCGAATCGCCAGCCGACGGGGGTGTCGGATTCTTGAGTGATCGTTACGCGTGGCACGGGGCATGATTGCGACCCGCGAGGCCCGTGTCGGTAGGATCGGGCGATGACGTTTCTGCTTGAGACCATGCGGCTGGGCCTGAACAACCTCAGGCTGCATCTTCTGCGGTCGTTTCTGACCGCGCTGGGCATCATCATCGGTGTATCGGCGGTGATCTCAATGGTCTCGATCGGCGAGGGGTCGAAGCACCAGGCGCTTATGCAGATCGAGCGGCTTGGGGCGAGGAACATCATTTTGCGGAGCCAGAAGCCGCCGAGCTCGAACCAGCAGCAGGGGCAGGATCAGGGCTGGGTGGCCAAGTACGGGCTCACGCGTGATGATCTCGCGGTGGTTGAGGCTTCGTTCCCCGAGGCCGACCACATCGTGCCCCTGAAGCAGTTCGGCTCACAGCTGCTGAGCGGGACGAAGCGGAAGGTCAGCCAGTCGTTCGGCACGACGCCCGAGATGCTCGAGGTGGCCAACCTCACGGTGAGGCGTGGGCGGTACCTCAGCGAGTCGGACCTCGAGACGCGGGCGATGGTGTGCGTGATCGGGTCGGAGATCGCGAAGGAGCTCTACGAGCTGGACGACCCGCTCGGGAACACGCTGCGGGTGGATGACAAAGTCTTTCGCGTGGTCGGGGTGCTCGAGCCGGTCGGGCTCGCGGGCGGGGCCGGGGCGGCGTTGGTGGGCCGAGACCTGAACCTCGATGTGCACGTGCCGATCACGACCGCGAAGGCGACGTTCGGCGACACGATCCGGCAGGTTGAGGCCGGGTCCTTTAGTCAGTTCGAGGTCCAGGTCGCGGAGGTTTATCTCCAGAGCCCGTCGCGCGATCGGGTGCTGGCGGATGCCGAGGTCTTGCGGCGGGCGATCGAGGTGCGGCATCCGGGGCTGACCGATGTCGGGCTGATCGTGCCGTACGAGCTGCTGGAAGAGGCGGAGCGGCAGGCGCTGACGTGGACCGTCACGCTCAGCGCGATCGCTGGCATCAGCCTGCTGGTCGGCGGCATCGGCATCATGAACATCATGCTGGCGAACGTGACCGAGCGCACGCGGGAGATCGGCATCCGGCGGTCGCTCGGCGCGACGCGGAAGCACATCGTGTCGCAGTTCCTTGTCGAGACCGGGGTGCTCAGCGCGATCGGTGGTCTGCTCGGCGTCGGTGTGGGCGTGCTGATCAGCTTCGGCATCCCGCCGCTGGTTGAGGATCTGCTGCCCAGGCTGCCTGTGCTCGGTACGATCATCCCGCCCGAGGTGAGCGCGCCGACGCGGCTGACGCCGTGGTCGATGTTCGTGGCGTTCGGCGTTGCGGCGGCGACAGGGCTGGTGTTTGGGCTGTACCCGGCGATGAAGGCCGCGAAGCAGGACCCGATTCAGGCGCTCCGCCACGATTGACCGAATCGCGAACGACAACGCCCCGGCCAGATGACCGGGCCGTTGAGTCATGCTTGAAATCTGGTTGGACTATTCGCCGAGCAGCTCGGCGATCTCGTCGTCGACCGGGTTGCTGGCGCGGTTGTCCTTGCCCTTGCCGGTGTTGGAGCGTTCGGACTTCTTCTTTGTGTCCGGCTGCTCGACGGGTGTCTCGGCGTCATCGTTGTCGTCATCGGCCTCGGCGGCCTCGCGGGCATCGAGCTCGGCGATCTTGCGTTCGAGCTCGGCTTCCTTGGCCTTCTGCTCCTCGGCTTCTTCGCGCCTTTCGCGGGCCTTGAGGGCCTCGATGCGGGGCTTGTCGGGGGCGAGGAGCATGTTGAACTGCCGGCCGAACGGTCGCGGGGTTTGCTCGACCTTGCAGATGTCTTCGAGCGACTCGTAGAACGTGCGGAGGTTATCGAGGCCCAGGTCCTTGTGAGCCATCTCGCGGCCGCGGAAGCGCTGGATGACCTGGACCTTGTGGCCCTCCATCAGAAAGCGGCGGGCCTGGGCGGAGCGGATCTCGATGTCGTGCGGGTCAATCTTGATGGATCGGCCGAGCCGGATTTCTTTGAGCTCGTTGCCCTTGGTCGACGGCTGCTTGCGCTTGGACAGCTCGTACTTGTGCTTGCCGTAGTCCATGATCTTGCAGACCGGGGGCCGGCTATCGGAGACGACCTCGACGAGATCGAGCCCGGCCTCCTCGGCCATGCGGATCGCCTCGTGCGTATCGATCACGCCGATCTGCTCGTTGTCCTTACCGATCAGGCGGATCGGGCTGATACGGATCATGTGGTTGACCCGCGTCCGCTGGACGGGGCCGGTGTCTCTGAAGAATCGTCCGCGAGCGATGCCTGAACCTCCGATACGACGCTGGCGTGAGATCAACGTGTCCCGCGGCCGGCGTCGAGCGGCGAAGGGACGGGTTCTGCATGTCCTTATCGAGCCGATCGGCTGGCGTCGCCAGTCGGCTCGCTGGGCTTGTTCGGTTCACACGACCGGGACCGACCCGGCCGGGGTTGCTGCAAGGATGAGGCGGACCGTGTGCATCAGGAGAGCGTTGGAAGGAGCGAGCCGTGCCCGCAGATTCGAAGGGGTGATGCACAAAATGCCATGAACGCCAGTTTAGCGGCTGGAGGCCCCGGAGCAAGGGTTATGGGCCGGGCTGGACCCACCCCTCCCGCCCTGTAGGTGGGCCTCCCCGCTCACCGGATGAACTGGACCAGGTTGAGGAGCAGGCTGATGCCCAGCATCACGGCGAACGTAATCACGAGCCAGGGCCTGGCGCTGGCGGCGCCGGACTGATCCACCGGGATCTCGTCCGTCTCGATCGCGGCCTCGGCGGCCGATACGGCGCTCAGATCGGCCTCGTCGAAGACGTCTCTGTGGGCGATGGTCGGGGTATCGCCCTTGAGGACGGCACGCAGGTCGACCAGCAGGTCCTTGCAGGTCTTGTACCGCGAAGAGGGGGACTTGGCCATCATCATCTCGATGACCTCGCTGACGCCGGCGGAGAGCTTGGGGTTCACGTGGTCCGGCGGGACGAGGTCGGCCTTGAGGTGCTTGTGCATGACCGCCGAGGGGTTCTTGCCCTCGAACGGAACGCTCCCCGTGACCATGTGATAGAACGTCGCCCCGAGGGAGTAGATGTCCGCTGGCGGGCCGATCTCACGCTCGCCGCGGATCTGCTCGGGGCTGATGTAGTAAGGCGTGCCGAAGGCCTTGCCGGCCTCGGCCTCGGCGGCTTCTTTGTCGCTGACGGCCCGAGCCAGGCCCATATCGGCCAGCTTCACGACGCCCTCTTTCGTGATCATCACGTTCTTGGGCTTGACATCGCGGTGTATCAGTCCCTTTTCGTGCGCGTGCAGCAGCGCCTCGGAGACCTGGATCATCACCTCGACGGCGTCCTTCTCTGGGTACCGTTTCTGTTTGACGATGTCGTCGTAGACAGTCCGGCCGTCGACGAACTCCATGACGAAGTAGTGGAACTCGCCGGCCTTGCCGACGTCGAAAGCCTGCACGATGTTGGGGTGGTTCAGCGCGGCGGCGGACCGGCCCTCTGCGTAGAACCGCTCGATGAACTGCGGGTTCTGGCTGAACTTGCGGGGCAGGACCTTGATCGCGACGTCTCTGTCGAGGCTGAGCTGGACGGCCCGGAAGACGGTTGCCATGGCGCCCGCGCCGAGCTTGCCGAGGATCTTGAAGCCCGGGATCTTCTGGCCCGACCGCTCGGCCTCAATGATCGCACGGAGCCGTGCGATCTGGCGTTTGGTGACGTACTCGTGCTCGACGAGGATCTGGACGAGGCTGGCCGAGTTGTCCTCTTCACGGACGCTCTTGGCCTGCTCGAGTGCGTGCTGGACCTCTTCCTGGGTGGCGAGGCCGTTGTCAACGACGAGCCGGCCGACGAGCGTGTCGACGTTGGTCCCGCCCTTGGCGGCCTGCTCGAGGGCGGACTGGGTCTCGTTGAGGTCGGGGGCGGGGGTGCCGGACTTTGACTTTGAGCCGGTGCCGGACGCCGACTGCCCCTTGAGGGGCGTGGTGTCGTCGAGTTGTTTCTTCGGGGCATCGGCCATGCCGGGGTTGGCTCCGGGTGTCCTACGAGCGTCGCTGCTGTTCGGGTCGCATAGTAGCGTGCGTCGTAGAGATGATAACTGTGTGGACCATGGCTCTGGGCGCATGGAGCTGATCGGTTTGCGTTCGTGCTCGGATCTTCACTAAAGGGTATCAAATGGGCGGCCGCAAGGAAGGTGCGGCCCAGAAATGACTCGCCGGGCTACGGTGCTCGGATGAACGACACCGTCGGCGGAGCCGGCCCCAACCAGTCCGCTTCGCCCCTGCTCGAAGGGCTGACCCCTGCGCAGCTGGCTGCAACGACGGCGCTCGAGGGCCCGGTGCTGGTGCTCGCGGCGGCGGGCTCCGGGAAGACGCGGGTGATCACGCGACGTATCGGGTACTTGCTTGAGCAGGGCGTGCCGCCGTGGTCGATCTTGGCGCTGACGTTCACGAACAAGGCCGCGAAGGAGATGCGCGAACGGGTGGCGTCGCTGACGGGCGGCGAGGGGTCGCAGCAGGCGCGAGGGCTGATCGTGACGACGTTTCACAGTCTTTGTGCGCGGCTACTGCGTCGGTATGCGGACGCGGCGGGGCTGCCGAATGACTATTCGATTTACGACTCCGCGGATCAGATCGCGCTCGTGAAGCGAGTCATCGCGGGCCTCGACCTGAGCACGAGCAACTTCCCGCCGAGGTCGGTGCTTGGCGTGATCAGCAACGCGAAGAACGAGCTGGTTGATGCCGAGGCGTACGCGGCGCAGGCCGGCGACTTTTCGACGCGGAACATCGCGAAGATCTACGCGGGCTACGAGGCGGGCAAGCGGAAGGCCGGAGCGGTCGACTTCGATGACCTGTTGCTGCACACGGCCAAGGTCTTGGCGAACGACGAGAGCGTTCGCCGCGAGTGCCAGGACCGCTGGCAGTGGCTGATGGTCGACGAGTATCAGGACACGAACCGTGCGCAGTTTGTCATCGCGAGCCTGCTCGCTGGGACAAAGGCGGAGCGGGGGGCCGAGCCAAATATTTTCGTCGTGGGCGACCCGGACCAGTCGATCTACGGGTGGCGAGGGGCGGACATTACCAACATCCTCGACTTCGAAGAGAAGTTCCCGGGCACGCGGGTGATCCCGCTGGGCGAGAACTTCCGGTCGACCGAGCCGATCTTGTCTGTGGCCGACACGCTGATCCGGAACAACAAGCAGCGGAAGCACAAGGACCTGTTTACGTCGACGCCCGGCGGCGAACATGTGGAGGTGACGCTGTGCCGGGACGAGCGGCACGAGGCGGAGCTGGTTGTTGACTGGTTCAAGTCTCTGAATGAGGACGGCGACCACACGTGGCGCGATATGGCGGTGTTCTATCGAACGAACGCGCTGAGCCGGGCGATCGAGGACGAACTCAGGCGCGAGTCGATCCCGTACGTGGTCGTTCGCGGGACGGCGTTCTATCAGCGCGAGGAAGTCAAGAACGCGATCGCATATCTGCGGGTTGTCGCGAACACGGCGGACGATGTATCGCTCTTGCGGATCGTGAACACACCGGCGCGGGGCATCGGCAAGGCTGGTTTGGCGGCGACACAGGTGTATGCGGGCGACCGGGGCGTGCCGGTGTTCGAGGGGATTCGGCGGGCGAACGAGGTGCCGGCGCTCAGCGGGCGGGCGCGCAACGCGATGGGCGATTTCGCGTCGCTGATCGATGGATGGAACGGCGCGGGCTCGTTCATGGGCAGCGACGTGCCGGGGAGCCTGCGGGATCTCGTGGAGCGAGTGATCGTTGAGAGCGGCCTGGAGGCACACTACCAGAAGCTAGCCGCGAAGAACGAGGACGACGCGGATCGGCTCGACAATCTGGAAGAACTGGTCTCGTCGGCAGCGGAGTTTGAAGAGAACTACGACCCGGCGGACGACCCGATGCAATTCGATGCGGCGGTGACCGGCGAGTCGACCGAGCCGGGGCTCTTGAGCGTGCTGCGGGCGTACCTGGAATCCGTTTCGCTTGTTGCTGATGCGGACGCGGTTGATTCGGAGACCGGCGCGGTCACGCTGATGACGCTGCACGCCGCGAAGGGCCTCGAGTTCCCGGCGGTTGCCATGATCGGTCTCGAAGAGAACGTGCTCCCCCACTCCCGCGCGCATTCGTCGGAGTCGGAACTCGAAGAAGAGCGGCGGCTGTGCTTCGTGGGCATCACGCGGGCGATGAGGCAGCTTCGGATGTCGGCGGCGAAGTACCGCACGCAACGCGGGATCAGCGAGCGGGCGATTCCGAGCCGGTTTATCGAGGAGCTCGGCTCGGAGCATGTGAAGCTGAGCGATCAGAGTGACCCGTTTGGGGAGTCGCCGCGGACAGGGTCGATCGGGCCTGGCTGGGAGCGGGACGTCTCGATCGCGAAGCTGCGGGAGTACTCGGCGGCGGAAGAGGTCGAGCGGGCGGCGCGCGGGAACAAGCTGGCGAGCGGGCTCGCGAAGGGCGCGAAGGTCCGGCATCCGAGGTTCGGCACCGGCGTGATCGAGTCGATCCAGGGCGGCGCGAACGCGCGGGCGAAGATTAACTTCCACGGCATCGGGCTGAAGACGCTGGTGCTGGAGTACGCCCGGCTTGAGCCGATAGACTAGCTGGAGCCGATGGATTAAGCGCCGGCGAGTTCGGCGACGGCTTCGACGAATCGCGTGGTCGCTGCCTCGGACTGCAACAGGAAGAGTGACGGCTCGATGAGTTCGAGCTCACTGATGAGCAGCGAGCCTTCGGTGCTGCGCATGGTGTCGAGGCGGGCGTAGAGCAGGCCCTCTCCGACGACATCGAGGCATGTCGCGAGCATATCGCGTTCCGCGTCGGTCACGGGCTTGGCGTCGGAGACGGATTCGTGATCGGTGTCGAATCGCGGCTGCTTGACGATTGCGTGTGTGGCTTCGCCCGCGATCCAGATGGCGGAGCGTTCGCCGCCGTCTTCGACGCTGGGAATGAACGGCTGGATCATGGCGTCATCGGTCGCGGTGATCGATGCGAGGAAGTCGGCGGCCTCGGGCGTGGTGCCGTCTCGGAAGCGGCGGGTGCGTGCGCTGCCGGCGGAGACGCAAGGCTTGATGACGATGTCGGACCACTTTCGGTCTTCGAGGATCGATGCGAGTTCGACGGATTCGTTCGCGTCGACGAACGCCGTTGGCACGATGGGCAGACCGGCTTGGTTGAGTTCGCGCAGATAGCCCTTGTGCAGGTTCCAACGGACGATCGGTGCGGGATTGATGAGAAGCGTCGACTCGCTGGTGCGATCGAGCCACTGGTTGAATGCATTCAGATGCTCGTGGTAGTTCCATGTTGAGCGGATCACGGCGAGGTCGAAGCCTGACCAATCAACGGACTCGTCGTCCCATGCGGCGAGTTCGGTTTCGAGGTCGACACCGCGCAGCGCATCGAGCATGAGATCCTGATCGGGATCTGGCTCTGGGAGCGTGATGCAGGTGGCGATCGCGACGCGTGGAGGCATCAGGCGGGGCCGATGCCACGGTAGAGCGACTGGACGCGTTCGGCCTGTCGCTTGCGGACGTTGTCGAGCACGAGCCGTGGGACGCGGAACTGCTGCTGGTCGGCGGTCACGTTCTGGCAGTGCTCGTTGAGGCAGGCGTAGATGAACTTGAAGGCGTCGCGCGGCTGGTGCATCTGCTCGAGGGCATCGACGAGGTCCTGACGGGTGACGTCCTCGGCGAACATGTCGAGCAGCGACATCGGTTCGGCCCCCTCGATCCGGCACGCGCGGAGGCGGGCCTCGCACAGGTCGAAGAGCATCGCGCCCGACCAGCTAAGGCGGTCGACCATGTTCTGCTTGTCGAGGCGTGCCTCCTGGAAGAACTGGCTCGATTCTTTGTAGATCGCATGACGCAGCTCGATGGGCAGCAGCATCTTGACGCCGAGCGAGTCCTGCTGTAGGAACTTGTTGTTGAGCATGGGCCAGACGACGGCCCGCATGCGCTCGGCGTCGCCGTTGACCAGGCTCGGCTCGTCGATGCGGTCGATCACGACGATCATGGCGGTGTAGCCGAAGGCGGCGAGGACCTGGCGGAGTCGGTCGATGAGCGCGTAGCGTGTATCGGGTGCATCGCTGAGCGGCAGCACGCCCTCGTGGCGGTGCTTGGGATCGATCGCCGCGATCGACGCGGCGTAGCTCTGCTCGGTGCGCTTGCAGACGCGGATCTGCCGGCGCAGCTTGCGGGCGGTGCGGCGCATCGTGGCGGCGTCGACGACAAATCGCTTGACCATGAGGCCGATCCACGCGGCGAGCGCGAGGAAGAAGGCGGTATTCCAGAAAACATTGGTCTCCGCGTTGCCGATCGTAAAGAACGCGATGACGACACCGACAGGCACAAGCCAGCCGGCATAGGCGCCGAAGGCCCAGCCGAGCTCGCCGAGCGGCCGGCGGATGCGGATCGCTTTCCTGAGCTTGGCCGAGCGGTCGTCGGCCCGCTCGGGTCGGTCGTAGATCGCCTGCAGGATCATGAGATCGTTGCGGCTCGTCGGGTCGAGCGAGCGCGCACGCCGGCGGACACCCTCGCCGAGATCGATCGATCGGCCCGACGCGGTCTCGCCGATGATCGTGTCGACCATGCCGGGGACGGCGGCCATGAGGATGCCGTCGATGTGGTCCTGGAGCCGGAGCCTGCGGAGGACTTCGAGAGGTTCGCCGCCGCCGGCACGCTCGTAGAAGCGGTCGAGCACCGTGTTGAGTTCGTCGTAGGCGATCAGCAGGGCCTTCGATGCGCTGTTTGCCTTGTTGTGCTCGGCGATGGCCGCGGCGATTTGCAAGCGGATGGCCGTCTTACCGCTGCCTTTCTCACCGAAGACGATCGAAGTGGACGGGCGATCGAGCTGGCCCAGGATCTTCTCGAAGTCGGAGTGGGCAGCGGTCTGGAGGCGTCCCTCGCCCGCCTCTTCGCCGAGCTTCTGGAAGACGGCGTCCTGCCTCGCTTCCTCGCCGCGGAAGGGGTTCTCGCGGATCGACCAATGATCAAAGAAGTGTTGCAGGTTCATTGTCGCTCCCGGCCGAAGCTTGGTGGGTTGGATCCGTCCTGTGGAGTGTATCGAGCGTCAGTGGGCGACGCGTGTGCCGAGCATCGGTGCGATGCGGTCGACGGCGTGCCGCAGTGTCGCCTCGTCCTTGGCTTCGAGGTTCAACCGGAGCAGCGGCTCGGTGTTGCTCTTCCGGACGTTGCACCACCAGCCTTTCTTATCGAAGCAGTCGATGGTGATGCCGTCGAGCTCTTCGACGTCGCCGTCGTCGTCGGAACCCGGGCCGAACTCTTCGACGATGGCTTCGAGGGCCTCGTCCTTCTCTTCGTTCTCGAAGTTGATCTCGCCGGACTGAACGTAGCGGTTGACGACGGGGGCGACGAGCTCGCTCATGGTCTTGTCCTGGCCCGTGAGCACGGTGAGAACGGTTGCCATGGCGATGGCGCCCGAGTCGGCGTTGAAATTATCTCGGAAGTAGAAGTGGCCCGAGAGCTCGCCGCCGAAGATGCCGCAAGTGTCGGCGAGGGCCTGCTTCATGAAGACGTGGCCTACGCGGCCCATGAGCGGCTTGCCGCCGGCCTTCTCGATCTCTTCGGCGACGGCCTTGCTCGACCGCAGGTCGTAGACCACGGTTGAGCCCGGCGCCTGTGCGAGGAAGTGCGGCGCGAGGACGGCGGTGAGATGATCGCACGCGACGGCGTTGCCCTTCTCATCGATGACGACGCAGCGGTCTGCGTCGCCGTCGAAGCAGAAGCCGAGGTCGGCGCCTTCTGCGATGACAGCTTCCTGTGTCTGGCGCAGGTTCTCGGCGACCAGCGGGTTGGGCTCGTGCACGAACTCGCCCTTGCTGATGTCGTAGTTGATCTCGATGATCTCGAGGCCTTCGACGTTGGCGCCCCTCTTGCCGAAGATCTTGGGGAGCATCGCGCCGGCCATGCCGTTGGAGGCGTCGATGACGATCTTGAGCGACTTGCCGTTCATGTTGAGGAACTGCATGACGTGCTCGGCGTAGGCGTCCCAGAGGTCGCGCTTCTCGGAGCGGCCGGCGTGCGGCGGCTTCTCGGTGTTGTTTGCGCCCGAGCGGTCGACCATGGCGGCGTGCTTGCGGATCTCGCCGAGGCCCGTTGCTTCGCCCGCGGGCTTGGCTTTGCGCTTGCAGATCTTGAAGCCGTTGTACTGCGGCGGGTTGTGGCTGGCGGTGGTCATGATGCCGCCGGCGCAGTCGTAGTAGTTGACGGCGAAGTAGATCAGCGGCGTATCGCAGAGGCCGACGTCGATGACGTTGCCGCCCTGGTCCGTGATGCCCTTGATGAGGCGTTCGACGAGCGTCGGGCTCGACTGCCGCATGTCGCGGCCGACGACGATGTTGCGCATCATGGGCGTTGTGTCGCCGTCATCCGCTGCGGTCTGGATGAGGTACTGGCTCGCGCCGTAGCCGATCTGCCAGGCCATCTGATCGGTGAGGAGATCGGGGTAGGTTCCGCGGACGTCGTACGCCTTGAAGACTCGGCCGAGCATGGTGGCTCCTTGGTGATTCGGAATCTGATTTGCGAGAACGAAGAGCGTAGCCCGATGTCTCGCGCAATTGCAGTTTGTTCGGGTTTTAGAAGAACGAATCGTCGTCGAGGGAGTGATCGGCGGTTTGCCGTTCCACCTCGACCCCCGCCGGCAGTGCGGCGAGGAACTTTCGGCCGTAGCCGGCGGAGACGATCCGGGGGTCGAGCACGGCGACCTGGCCCTGGTCTTCGCGGCTGCGGATGAGCCGGCCGAAACCCTGCTTGAATCGGATGATCGCGCGAGGCAGGCTCTCGTCGCGGAACGGGTCGCCGCCGCGTTCTTTGATGCGTTCGAGCCGGGCCTCGGTGAGTGGTCGGTCGGGCGGGTCGAAGGGCAGGCGGGTGATGACGACGTTACGGAGCCCTTCGCCGCGTACGTCGACGCCCTGCCAGAAACTGGCAGCTCCGAGCAGCACGCTGCGCGGGTCTTCGCGGAAGCGCTCGAGGATGAGCGATCGGCTGCCGTCCTTGCCCTGGACGAGCATGGGCATGCCTTGTTCGAGTAGGTCGTGGCGGATGCGGTCGGCGACGGCGTAGAGCGCGCTGAAGCTTGTGAAGAGCACGAAGGCGCCGCCGTCGGTCGCTTCGACCTGCGCGAGGACGCGCTGGGCGAGCAGGTCGTAGTACTTCGCGCCGCCGCCTTTGGGGCTTGCCATGTTGAGGTCGACGACAAGGCGGACCTGCTTGGTGTATTCGAACGGGCTGCCGAGTTGGAGGACGCCGGCGTTCTCGCAGCCCAGGCGTTCCATGGCGTGGGCGAAGGCCGTCTCTTTGTGCTCGGTTGCCTCGTCGTCGGTCGTGCTGCGTGTGGTCAGCGTCGCGCTGGTGAGCGTGACCGATTTCGGCAGCGGCGACTGCTCGGTGTCGTCGCCGGGATCGAACAGATGCTGCCGCAGGATCGGCGCAACCTCGATCGGCGAGCAGGCGATGGTGACGCGCGCCGGCCTGCCGGTGTGGCCGCCGCCTGTCGCTTCGATCCAGTACGCGCAGCCTTCGAGGGTCTGGTCGACAAGCACGTCGGCCGAATCAGCGATATCGCTTGCGCGCTCGGCGTAGGCGTTGAGTTCGAACTTGTCGGCCTCCTGCTGGGCGAACTCGCGGATGTTCCGGAGCTGGGTTGCGAGCTCACGGAACGGGTGCGAGAGCAGGTTGTCGACGACGCCGGGCTCGCGGACGCGGCCCGAGCCCTGCGAATTCTCCTGCCGCCAGAGCATGAGCGACTCAAAGAACGCACCGGAAGCGTCGCGTGCTTCGCGGACGTGGCGGATCGCTCTCTCGACGGGCGCGGTCTCGGTTGCGGCGGTCGCGAGATTGGGCAGGTAGCCCTTCGCGCCGCGCTCGACGAACAACGCCGACAGCAGATGGTTGACCCTGCCCTCGGCGAGCGAGACGCCGAAGTGCTCGCTGGCGACGTCTTCGACCGAGTGCGCCTCGTCGAGGATGACATGGTCGTAGCGAGGCAGATAGCCGAAACCACGCGACCGCAGCGCGAGGTCGCTGAAAAAGACGGCGTGGTTGCAGATCAGCAGGTTCGCGCGCTCCATCTTTCGGCGTGACCGCTGGTAGAAGCAGATGTCGAAGTTGCAGCACTTTCGGCCCATGCAGTTGCCGGAGTCGGATTGAACGCGGTCCCAGCTGCCGGGGCGTTCGAGCTGTGGGAGCGAGGCGAGTGAGCCGTCTTGGGTTTCGGTTGCCCAGTCTTCGATCACGTGCAGCGTGCGACGCATGGCGGGATCGGCGAAGAGCTTGTCCTGCCGTTTGCTGGCGAGCTCGAGTCTTCGCAGGCTGACGTAGTTGCCCCGGCCTTTCACGAGCGCGGGACGGAGCGGGGAGTCGGGGTTGTCAGGCGCTGTGGGCGACTCGGCATCGATCGGGTCGAGGCCGAGCGCGCGCTGGAGCATCGGGATGTCTTTGCGGACGAGCTGTTCTTGCAGGGCGATCGTGTTGGTGGCGATGACAACGGTCTCGCCGTGATGGATCGCGCGGTGGATCGCGGGGACGAGGTAGGCGAAAGACTTGCCGACGCCCGTGCCGGCCTCGGCGAGCAGTCGGCCCCCGTTCTCCATCGCATCGGCGACGGCTTGGGCCATATCCAGCTGCTCGGCGCGTGGCTCGTAGCCGTCGCCGAGCATGACAGCGATGGGGCCGGTGTCTGAGAGCAGGTCTTGGGGCGTCACGGTGGGTCAGTGTACGATGGGTGTTCGCACCGGAGAGGACCACACATGCGCTGGATACCGACTGTTGTCGCCTTTGCCGCCGCTTCTGCTCTTGCGCAGCCCGAGGCGATCGAGGTCACGATCGATCCGGGCGTGCGGACTGAGGCGTACTCGGGGCGGGTGTATCTGGTGATGACCCCGAGCGATGATGATGGCCCGACGCCGCGTGAGCAGCTCAACAGCTGGTTCGGGCCGCCGCCGGTGGTTGCGTGGGACGTTGAGAACATTGAGCCGGGGGAGGCTTTGACGCTGAGCGGGTTCGACGTGATGCACGTGGGTCAGCACGGCGACGCGTGGCGGAAGGGTGAGTGGACCGCGCAGGTCGTTGCGCGCGTGAGCCTCGATTCGCCGAAGCCCGGCGAGGGCGACGGCGACTTGTTCTCCGAGCCCATCACTATCGACATGGGCGCAGCGGACGGCGAGGTTCTTGGGTCGTTCACGCTGGACCGGGCGTATGACAAGCCGGTGTTCGAGCCGACGCGGTGGACGGATCTGTTCACGATCGAGAGCGCGCTGCTGAGCGCGTTCCATGGCCGACCGGTCGAGATGCGGGCGTCGGTGACGCTGCCGGAGTC
>JBCBMF010000052.1:0-15693 GCA_039822905.1 Planctomycetota bacterium | reverse complement strand
CGCGGATCCAAGACCGCTCGTACGTACGCGACCCCGGTTGCAACACATGGCCATCGCGGTTCACGAGCAAGTATGCAAGCGTGGATCGAATGGAATGCTCAAGGTGCTCGGCTTCGGCCGGCAGGCGCATTTGTACACGATTGGTAAGCTGGTGCCATTCGCTGCGTTGCTTCTCAAGAGCCTTGTCAAACGCATCGGGCCCGACCGATGGCTCACTCGCAAACGCACCTTGCGTATCGGCATAGGGCGCTTCGATCAGTACATGAGCTGTCTCATCCGGCTCGAGCGAGAGATCATACCGCCACGCGGCGGCAGCGAAGCCATGCCTTTGGTCGGCTTGTCCGCTTCTTAAATACGAATCAGCGCTCATCTTCGGGAGCGGCCCATCCTGGATGTCCCATGCAACCACCCCATCTGCCGCGGTTACTGCAAAGACGGGTCGATGGTCATTCACGATGAACGAACTCCGCGATGCCGATACGCTGCGCAGAGGGCTAAATCCGCCGGCAACGTTGAGCCATTGCCAGTGCGGGAGAACCTGCCACGGTCGCGCTGCTAGAACAAGCGAGGCTTCGAGTTGCGCGGCAGTCGTGTTGGTGATCGCGTATTCGACAAGACACGAGCTCCGATCGCGATCGCCGATCGAGAGCGTCGTGATGCGAAGGTTCGTGACGCCGTCATCTCGCTCAACGATTGGGATCGGTAGAAACTCGTCAACCAGCTCTTGGTGATGAATCGCCTCGGACCAGCCGACAACATCGGCCGAGTCGTAGACAAGAAAGGGCTCGATGCTGATGCCAGATTTGTCGAACTCGACCCGACCGTTCACACTCACGATCGCCTCGCCGGCGTGCCCGGGCGCTCCCGATGCCGTCCACGCAGTTTGGACATCATGGAACGCGGGCGGCATCGCAAGCCGCGGCTCTTTGCGAGCCATGCGTCGGAGCAGGTCGTTCTGTGACCCGACCTCCGACGGCTCTACGAACCGAATGGCTGCGAGTTCCGGGATCGACTCCTCATCGGTGTCGATAACGATCCGCAAGCCGGAGACATCGACTTCGCCGAGCCAGGCCAAGTCAGTTCCGCCTGTGGAGCGTGATACGCCTCCGAGGAGACGGCTTGACTCGCCATCCAGCGAAGAGACGTCATAGGAGAAACCAACGGCGGGCTCGGTATCGTCCCACTGAACTTCGAGTGCGGTGAGCGTGCGCTCGCTGCCAAACTCGCAGACGAGTTCCGCTCGACCATTTCGGACGACAGGTGCGAGGCCGACCGCGCCGTCGGCCTTTATCGCGATCGCCGACGAGCCATCGGCGAAGGCATCGGTAACGAGTGGTGTGCCGGCGTAGGGCGTTTCTGGGGGCAGCGGTTCATAGTTGAGTTCTTCGATCAGGATCTCGCCGCTGCCGCCGCCGTGCGACGCGATGGCGAACTCGATGTAGCTCGTCCGCTCGATCGGCTCGCCCCCCGACGGCCCCCACGCGAACTCGAAGTGCCTTCGTCGGTTGGTGTGTACGTCCCATTCGCTCGGCGGAACGAATGCTCGACGGTTGACCCACCACACGTTGTCACCCGACGCATCCAGCAGCTTAAACTCGAGGTCGTTTGCCGCGCCCGTGCCGCGCACTCGGTACGTGAAGCGGTAGTTCTCAGCGAGCACTTCATCGAAAGGTCGGCGCACGATACCGAAGCCCGCGCCTGAATCAAAAGAGTACTCGATACGCAGCACCGTACCGTCATCGTCCGACACCTGCTCTGCCTCGATTCGGACGCCGTCGGAGGCGATGGACTCCCAGAGACCAGCTGAATCGGAATCGAGAAGTGCACGGCCGGTCTGTCCGAGTGCAGCCACGGCAAACACCGAGGCACACGCCATCGCGGCACAGTGTCGGATACGTGTCCGAAACGAGGAGTCAATCATTCTTCTTCCTTGTCAACCGTGAGCGATCAAGATCAGTGACGGCTTGGCAGATGCGGAGCGACAGCAAACGCCGGATACCGACGTATCGGAACCCGGCGTTGCTCGGTTCGGACATCGGACCGTATTCAGGCTCGAACTCAGCAGCCGTTGTTGAAGTTCAGAATCCAGGCGTTGAAGTCACCGGGGTTGCAGTTTCCGTCGCCGTTCTGATCACAGCCTGCGCCCTGATTGTTGAACGCAAGGATCCACGCGTTGAAGTCGGCGGGGTTCAGGTTGCCGTCACCGTTGACGTCGGCGAGGCACTCCGGCTCCGATCCCTGAACGATGCAGATGTCGTCCCAGAAAACGGTGCCGGTCGAGTCAACATCACCGAAGCGCAGCGGCAGAACCGTTACCGCGACCGCGTAAGGCGGGAAGTCGCCGACGGCGAGCATGTCGGCGTCGGTCACCGTGAACGAGTACTCGACCCACTGACCGTTGGTATCGCCCGTGACGGAGAGGTCTTCGAACGATGCATAGATCGACGAGTTGGCGCGGCGGAACTCGAGCTTAATGCCGGAGCTGGCACCATCGAGCGGCATGTCCGCGGGGATGAGGTACCACCCGGTGACGGTGACATCGCCGCCGAGGTAGACATACGAAGGATCGTTGAACGTCAGTGTGCTCGGGTTCAGGATGTTTGTGGTGACGCCCGAGAAGTCGGTGCCCGAGGGGAACTCGATCGAGCCGTCGCCGGTTCGCGCAAAGAAGGGCATGATGCCGTCGCTTACATCGCGAAGGCGGGCGGTATTGAACGAGCCCCACTGATCCGGGACAAGCGAGTTGCCCGGCGCGGCGTCTTCGAACGAATTGTTCAGCAGTTCGGGGTTGCTGCACTGTGTGTGCGCTGCACCAGAGAAGGAACAGGCGATGGCAGTGAGGGCGATGCTGCTGAAAGAACGGCGAACGTGCATGGGTTCACTCCTGAAACGACGGGGTGACGAGGCGGACGTAAACGCTTACATTGAAAAGCTACCAGTTCCTGCTCCGAGTGTCAATCGGCTTGTACACAATTGAATGCCCGCGGTCGCTAGCCCTTCACGCCGCCCGAGATCGAGCCGCGGGTGAAGAGCTGATTGGCGAGCACGAACACCAGAAAGACCGGCAGGATGGTGAGCACGCTCGCGGCCATCAGCAGCGTCCAAGGCGTCTGTCCGGCACGCGACTGATAGAGCTGCAAGCCAAGAGCGACTGTGAACATATCCCTATCAACAATGAACACCAGCGGCGCGAGGAAGTCGTTCCACATGTAGGTGAAGTGCAGCAGGCCGACGACGGCGAGCGCGGTCTTTGACAGCGGCAACGCGATGTGCGTGAACGTCCGCCACGTCGAGCAGCCGTCGAGGCGCGCGGCCTCTTCGAGTTCGGGCGGCAGCGCACGAAAGAACTGGTGCATCAGGAAAATGCTGAACGCGTTGCCGAACCAGAACTGGGCGTAGAGCGGCAAGAACGTTCCGATCCAGTCGATCTTCGCGTAGAGCATAAACAGCGGCGCCATCAGCACCGGAAACGGGATCAGCATCGTTGCGATCGTCAGCAGCAGGATGAGTCGCCTGCCCGGGATGCGGACGCGGGCGAGGCCGTACGCGGCGATCGTGCTCGAGATCATCGCGCCGGAGACGCCGAGCAGCACGACAATCAGCGTGTTGCGGAAGAACAGCGGGAAATTCACCGTCTCGTCGGTCAGGACAGACTTGTAGTTGTCGTGCGCCTGGCCCGGCAGCGACGTGGGCGGATCGGGCAGCAACGCGAGCCCCGGCGACATGGCGAGGTCTTCTGTCTGCGCCGATGTTGCGAGCATCCACACAAGCGGCATGGCAAACGTCACCGCGATCGCGATGAGCACGGACACCCGAGCCAAGGAGGTCCACCGTGGTACTCGGCTCCGCCGACTCACGGGCCACCTCCGAATTTGCGAACCATCACGTATGGCACGGCGATGCATGCCGTGATCAGAAGCAACTGCACCCAGCCGAGTGCGCTCGCGTACCCCATGTTCTGGAACAGAAACGCCTGGTCGTAGAGGTAGTGCGAATAAAAGTAAGTTGACCGATCGGGGCCGCCTTCGGTCATGATGTAGGGTGTCGCGAAGACCTGCCACGCGGTGATGGTCTGGATGATTGTGTTGAACACAACCGCCGGCGCGATCGTGGGCAGCACGACGGAAACGAACCGTCGCACCGGGCCGAGCCCGTCGATCGATGCGGCATCGACCAACGCCGAAGGTACGTCTTGCAGGGCGGCCAGGTAGATCACCACGGCCTGGCCAACGCTCCAGAGGCTCATCACGATGAGCGCGGCCATGGCCCAGCCGCGTTCTTGGAGCCAGTTTGGGCCGTTCACGCCGACCCAGGAGAGCCCGGCGTTGATCAGGCCGTGGTCGGAGTTGAACAGCCAGAGCCAGATCATCGCGGCGGCAACCAAGGGGACAACGGTCGGCGCAAACACGAGTACACGCACAACGTGACTGACCGGATGGTCCGTGTCAAGCAGCCCCGCGATGCCGAGCGATACGATCGCGGCGAGCGGTATCGAGATTGCGGCGTAGATCAGCGTGTTGCGGACGGCAAGCCAGAACACCGAGTCTCCAAAGAGCGCCGCATAGTTGTCGAATGCGATCCAGAGCGGCACTTCGAGCATGGAGTAATCGGTCAGGCTGTAGTAGAAACTCATACCCATCGGCAGCAGGAAGAACAGCACGAGGCCGACGAGCCATGGGGTGACCCACAGCAGGTTGATTACCGTTCCGGGTCGCCGCGTGGTCACGATGCGCTCTGCTCCCGTCGCCGCCGGCCGCCTCGCTCTTTCGCGATCTCTCGCACCATGGTTTGCTGGATGCCCGAGAGCATCGCCCTGGGCGTCTGCTCACCGAGCCAGAGACCCTGGAAAGCCGCATCAAACTCGGAAACGTAGCGAGGCCAGACAGACGTTCGCGGGAACACGAAGGCGCGAGGGCTCGAGGCGAGCGCGTTGTGCACCGCGATCGAGCCGTTCGAGTGATTCTCGACGAACCCGGTTGACGTCTCACGCAGCGGCGTGTTCTTGCCGTGCGCTGCTGCGAGGCGTTCGAGCCTCGCGCGCTCCTGAAGCCATGTGATGAACTCGAACGATGCTTCGGGGTGCTTGGCACCCTTCGGGATGACCAGCACGTCGCCGTCGATCAGACCGACCGGAGCGGCGGCATCGAGCTCGCCGACGTCAACAGGGATGGGGACGGCTCGGTACCGAAGGCTCGGCGCAAACGCATTGATGAGGTTCGCCATCCAAGGACCCTGCACAACAGAGGCGACTTTGCCCGTGAGAAACGGATACTGAGCCGTGCCGTAGAACCCGAGGCCCGACTGGAACGCGAGCAGCTCGCGTGAGCCGAAACGCTCAGGGTACGACCGTACCCACTCGTACGCAGCCACGTTCTTTGGGGCATCCGCTGTTGGCGCACCTGTGGAATCAAGGAGACTGCCGCCGAAGTGATACCCCCAGATCCACGACCACCAGCCCGGCTCTGTGTGCAGGAAGCCCATACGCTCGAGTTTGCCATCGCTCGACCTTTCGATGATGCGCTCATTCATCTCGTCAAGGTCATCAAGCGTGCGCGGCGTCGATGCCGGGTCGATGCCCGCGGATTCGAGCACGTCGAGGTTGAGGTACAACGCGAGCGACCCGCACGTGCTGATCATCGACCACAGCCGCCCCTCGTGGGTGAGCAGCGGCCAGACTGCATCCGCGTATCGCTCCCGCGAGAGACCAGCGGACGCGGCCAGATCATCGAGCGGCAGCAACGCCCCCGCTTCGGCGTAGGACGGCACGTTGAAATTCCACAACCCGATGACATCCGGCGGCGAGCCCCCGGCGATCGCGATCATCGCCTTCTGATCGATCGAGTTGATTGCCAGGTACCGAACGTAGATCGTGTCCTGCGTGCGGTTGAACTCGTCGACGAGCAGCCGCATCGCTTCGCCTTCGGCGCCGGTCCACTTTTCCCAGTAGTCGAGGATGACTCGCCCCGCGGGCACGTCATCGCTCGGCCTGGGGCCGAAGAGAAGCAAGCCGCCCGCGGAAGCGACGAGACCGCCGATCGCGGTGCGACGAGATAGTTCTGCAATCTTCAAGGCCAAACTCTATGGACAGTCGCCAACACGTTGTCGCCCGGAAGCGTATCGCGGCCGGCAATCACCGCCCATTCGGCGGATAGAAGTGACCCCAGTTGAAGAACGGACCCGGAGCACCATAGGGATCGCTCATGGGCTCGACCTCGCCGTCAATGCCGCGGTACACCTCGATCTCGAGTGACTCGATCCGTTGGTCGCCGAACATAAAGTGCTGCTTGTCGTTGTGTCGCAGCTTGGCACCCGGGTTGATGATGGGGGCATCGTCCATGGCGTCCGCGATGATCACCATCTCGTTGTAGTTGCGGATCAAGCGGAGCTTCTGCCCCTCAGCGCCGAACTGTCTCGCGTTCGGAAACGGGCGAGGATCTGTCCGCACGAGCCCACCGCCGTACCAGCGACGGCGGGAGTCATTGAACCAGTACTCGGTGAATTCCTCTTCGGGCTCGGACGAGGTCGGGTCTGGAGGAACAGCGTACGGGTCGACCCGATCGATGTCGTAGTTGAAGAAGCGTCCGCCTGCGTTCAAAATCGCGCGGTTCCGCTCGTCGCGAACGCTGTTCTCTCCGTTTGCGGAGGGGCAGGTGAAAATCCCGTTCTCGACGTTGTCGCCGAGGTATTCCTTGAGCAGGAGCATCACGTTCCAGTGATCCAGCGCAGCGGGCGCTCGCGGCTGGAGATCAAAAAACGCCGGGTCTTTCTGGTCATCGAGGTACATCTGCGTCGCGATGCCGAGCTGGCGCATGTTCGAGAGGCAAGCGACGGTGCGGGCCGAGTCGCGGGCCTTGCCGAGGGCCGGCAGCAGGATGCCGATGAGCAGCGCGATGATCGCGATGACAACGAGAAGCTCGATGAGCGTGAAGGCGCAGTGATGACAGGCGGATCGTCGCGCTGCCGAGCGGGTGCTCATAGCGTTGCTCCTTGTGAATCCATTGGTCGCGGCTCGACCTGCGACGCGGCTTGCAGCGACCAGGTCACCCCCACTTCGATCGTGCCGCCGAGCGTTTCGAGCTGCTCCGCGGTGATCGTGTTGCCCTCGTGCGGCGCTCCGTTCACGGTTAACTGTGGCTTGCCCACGATCGTGAACCGCGACGCGTCGAACGACACGATGATCCTGCGACCTCGCCAAGCGCGCTCTACAGAAACCTCGCCCATGCCCTCGATCGGGCACGGGTCGATCTCAAGCCCGCCGAACACCGGGCGGATGCCGAGCACGTGCGTGAGCGAGACGTGGTGAAGCCACGCGGCCGAGCCTGTGTACCAGGTCCAGCCGGCGGCGCCGGGGGTTGCCGAATCGGGCCCGTCGATGTTGCCGGGCGTGACGTAGGGCTCGGCGCGGTACGCGTCGCTGTCTTCGCCTCGGCGCGGTGGCGAGAACGAGTGCCAGATCGATGTGGCAGCCTTCTGATCCTTCTGCTTGCACGCGGCTGCGAGGGCCCAGACCGCGGCGTGCATGTAGACTCCGCCGTTCTCGCGCGAGCCCGGTGTGTAGCGCGTGATGTAGCCGACTTCGCGGTCGGGCACGGAGTACGCCGGCGCGAGCAGCAGCGGGCCCATATCGCGGAGCAGGTGCTCGCGCACGGAGTCCCACGCGGCGGACAAGCGATCGGACGGGCCGCTCTCGGTCAGAATCGCCCACGTCTGCGGGTTGAGGAAGATCCGGCCGCTCTCGCAATCGCTTGCGCCGAGCCACGTGCCGGCGTCGTTCGTCGCGCGGCGGTACCACGAGCCGTCCCACGCGTGCTCGTTGGCGGCGGCGACGTAGTCCTGGCGCTTGGCGAGCAGTTCGGCTGCCCACTCGGCTTGGCCGCGGCTCGCAACGACCTCGGCGTAGTCGCGCAGGATGCCAGAGAGGAAGAACGACAGCCACACCGACTCGCCGCGGTTGTCGATGCCGCAGGACGAGAGGCCGTCGTTCCAGTCCATCGCGCCGATCAGCGGCAGACCGCGGTCGCTTGTCCGCGAGAACGATCGGCGAATCGAGAGGTCGCAGTGCTCGGCGAGCGTTGCCTCTCCGCCGTCGACGAACGGCGTGACCTCGTCGAGGATCGAGTCGTCGCCGGTTTCCTTGATGTACGAGCACACCAGGAACGGCAGCCAAAGGTAGTCGTCCGAGCAGGAGGTGTGGTTGCCGTCGTTCGTGAGCGGGTGCCACCAGTGGTAGACGCTGCCGTCGTTGAACTGCTGATGCGCGTGCAGCAGAATCTGCTCACGGCATCGATCGGGATCGATCGGCAACCAGACCTGGCTGTCCTGGAGCTGGTCTCGGAAGCCGAACGCGCCGCTCTGTTGGTAGTAGCCGGTGCGCCCCCACAACCGAGCGCTGATCGCTTGGTAGCGGAGCCAGGTGTTGTTCATCACGTCGAAGTCGGTCATCGACGTGCGAACGGTGGTCGGCGACAGCCGGTCGCGCCAGCCCTGCTCGGTCTTCGCCGCGACACCGAAGGCGGCGTCGATCGAGCGGTACCGTTCGAGATCGGCGTTCATGCAGACGGCATCGTCGCCGATGGCGAGAAGGAACGCGACGCGACGCGTCTCGCCAGGCTGGAGCGTGAGATCACCGCCGAGCATCGCGGCCGCGTCTGTGAATCGACCAAAGGATTCCAGGTCGGTGCCGCCGTCACGCAGGGCCTGCGGGTCCTCCCGGCGGCCGTTGCCGACGATGCGTTCCTTGTCGCCGAAGGCGAGCGGTGCGTCGAACCCGTGCCCCACCACCGCGTGAGCGGCGACGTAGGGCCAGCCACGGTTCCAGTGGTCCTTCTCGGTGCGATCGGGCACGTCCCACATCACCTTGCGGGCGGTCATGACGCTGCGGTCGGCGTCGTACTCGCTGCCGATGAAGAGCTTGTGGAACTCGCGCTTCACGTCCGGCGCGACGCCGCAGCACCACTCGAGGTACGAGCCGACGCGGAGGCGACGGACGCGGTTGGATGTGTTGCGGATCTCGAGCGTCCAGACCTCGACCTGGGCGTCGTCCGCGACGGTCATGCACCATGCTGTGTCGATGCCGTGGATGGATGCATTGAACGTTGTCGAGCCCGGCGCGTGTCGGCAGGTGAACGCGTCGTACTCGGGTCGGCAGGGTGCAGGAGCCGCCGACCAGGTGAGCCCCTCGTCGAGATCTCGCAAGAACAGGTGCTTGCCCGTGCGGTCCTCGATGAGGTCCATGTCCCATCGCGTGAGAACGTTCAGCTGGCTGTTGTCCAGCCAGCTGAACCCGCCGCCGTTGTTGCTGACGACAAACCCGTACCGTCCGTTGCAGACGACGTTCGACCAGGGTCGTGGCGTCGTGGTGCCTTGGATCGTGTACGAGAACCCTTCGTCGGTGAACTGGCCGTATGTGCTCTTGATCGTCATTGAATCGAACCTGTGGCGTCCTGCCGATGTCGGCGGCGGTGCGTGTTTGGTGCGCCGTTAAGCGCGACGACGGCGGGCGACAACACCCAGGCCTGCGAGTGCGAGCAGGCCCGTGCCCGGTGCCGGGATGACCTTGAAGTCGGTGAAGGTGACGTTCGACGAGCCTCCGGGGTTGCCCTGGCTCTGGATGCCGACGCCGATGAGCGCGAGGAACTGGTCCTGCGGCATGCCCGAGGGGATGCCGCCCTCGGTGTTGGTGAACTCGATCTCGCCGCTGGAGATCGGGCCGCTGCCGGTGTCGATGATGTACTCCATCGTGCTGGCGGGCATCTGGCCCTCGCCGGCGCCCGGGCGGTAGATCATGCGGAGGTCAACGTCGGTGCCGTTGGTGTAGACACCAACGCCGAAGCTGTGGAAGGGCAGGAACGAGCCGAAGGCCGCGATCTCGCCGTTGGGCAGCGCACCGAAGAAGCCGAAGCCGAAGAGATCGGTCATGATGCCGGCTTCGCGTCCATCGACCGGATCGGCGTCGAGGTTCATGGTGACGCAGAAGTCAAAGCCGTCGCCGTAGTTAAAGTCGAACGCCGAGGCGCCGCCGTCGTTGGAGAGGAACGCCATGTGACGGTTGGCGAAGTTGCCGGAACCGAAGTTGCTCTCTTCGATGCTGAACGACGAGGGGTAGGCGTTGGTGATGTTCAGCGTGCTGTCGGGGAAGTCGTTGAACACCCGCTCGCGGACCTGGAGCCCGTCGAACAGCTGTGCCTGCGTCGCGCCGGCGAGGGCGAGGCCGCAGCACACGAATGCAGCGTTGCGGATCATCTGAGTCTCTCCTGTCTGTGCTCTCTCGAGGCGGCTGAACACACATGTATGCAGCCTCATGTAATCGATTTCAGTTGCGAGGATAATCGATCCCGAGATGGCCTGCAAGGCGAAACCTCACGGATTCATGGCCGGAAACGCATGCCCTGCTGGATCCGCTCGCGGCGCTGCAGGACTCGGACGGCGGGGTGCGCCCCAAACGTATCCCACACGAACCGTGTTCGTGCGTTCTCGATAGCGATGACGAGCGGACCGACGTCGATCGCGACCCGATCGGGAGCGATCCATGCGACGCCGCCGGTTGGCGAAGCGCGGTAGGAGTCGGCGAAGCCGTAGCCGCCGGTCGCGGGATCGTCCCAGAGGCCTGGGGCGACGGTGTCGGCGATGCTTCGGTAGGTCTTGAGCGCATCAACCGCGAGCTGCGGCTCGAACATGATCGTGCTGCCCGCGGAGTACGGCGCGAGCGTGCCGTCGGCCCAGTCGTCCGCGGGCTGGAGCGTGAGGTGGTCGACGCCGGGCGTGCCGAGCTGCTGCGGGCTGAGCGTCGGGAAGACGCCCGGCACGAGGTAGCCCGTCTCGCCGTCGCTGGCGCTCAGGCCCCAGGTGTTGGGGCCGATGCCCGGCAGACCGAGCGGGTTGGCGAGTGCTTTCTGGCGGTGGAGCAGGGCTGTGCGTCGCGAGTTCTCCCACCAGTCTACGCGCGGGCGGTTCTCGATGCCGAACCGTGCGGGGTTGTCCGGGCCGCGGCTGGCGTAGTCCATCCAGCAGTGCGAGAAGAACGCGGTGAAGAGCGCGCCGGACCAGGGGAACCACACGACGCGCGTGCCGTCCGGGATGGTGCCAAGCGTGCGACGCATGCTGTAGTACACCTCGGGCGCGACGCGGTGCGCCGGGTCTTTCGGTAGTCTCGCGACGAAGGTGGTGAGACGCTGTTCATCGCCGGCATCGGCCCACGCGAAGGGCAGCAGCCCGGCTTCCCAGGGCTGGCCCGGGCCCGGATCCTCCCAGCCGAGTGAGATAAAGCCGTTCACGTTGCCGTAGCTCGGGTCATTGAGCACAAACGACTGCCAGTCGGCCTCGAGCACCAGTTCGTCGGCAATCGCTGCGACAGGGCCGCCGAAGTACGAGCTCGCGGTCAGCAGACCGGCGAAAAGCAGCGCCGTATCGACAGTGCTCACCAGATCTTCGTAGCCGGCTTGGCTCCGACCCGCGGTGCCTGGTTCGAGGTAGTGGTAGAAGAGCCCGCGTTCGCGGTTCTCGGGGTTGCTCTTGAGGGCGTTGACGATGACGAACGCTCGCGCTGCCGCGGTGCCCTGCGGAAGCCAGCCCCGGGCGTCGGCGATGCAGAGAGCCGTGAGCTGGAAGCCAACGCCGGCGACGCTGATCACGGGCAGACCGGTGCGGTCGTACGCCATCAGCGTCACGGGATCGACTTCGTTGACGAGGTAGTTGATGCAGCCGATCTGGACCTCATCGAGGAAATCGTTGGTCTCTTGATCGAACTGGAACGGCGGACGCTCGATGCCCGGCGGCGAGGCGATGACGACCTGCGCGCTCGCGTTCACAGCAGCGAATGACAGAGCCGCCGCGACGACTGCGACAAGTGCTGGCGTCAGAGTCCGATGCAGCCTGATCATGGTCGAGGGTCCTGTTCTGAAGGGTTGTATTCGGCCAGTGAAACCGATTACACTAGTCTAACGGTCATGCGCAGCGTCTACAACACACCCGTGAAGAAGAAGCGGAGGTCCACCCGATTCTCGACCGCGTCCGTGATATCTGATGTCGCGGATCGCGCCGGCGTCTCGACGGCGACGGTCAGCCGGGTGATCAACTCGCCCGAGCTTGTCGCGGATGCGACCGCCGAGCGTGTTCGCCGAGCGATGGATGAACTGGACTACCGCCCCAATCTGTTCGCGAAAGGCCTGATCACCCGCAGCACCGGCGTTCTCGGGGTGATTCTTCCCGACTTTCATGGCGAGTTTTACGGCGCGCTCCTGCAAGCGGCGGACGCCGAAGCCCGCCGCGCGGGGTACAACCTGATCGTCGCATCCGATGCTCGGCCCGATTCGGCGGATGCCGCCCAGAGTCTGCCGGTCCACTTTCTTGATGGCGTCATCGCGTTTGTGCCGTTCCCAAACGACGCATTGGTCCGTTCGATCGGCGACCTGAGCATCAGCGCGGTGCTCATCGATGCGCAGCAAGAACTCGAAGGCACGGACCGGATCAGCATCGACAACACCTCGGGCGCGACAGCGGCCGTCCGGCATCTCGTGGAGCGTACGGATGCGGACGACTGCTTCCATGTCGGCGGGCCCGAAACGAACTACGACTCAATCGATCGCGCCGAAGCGTTCCGTGCGGTCCTTCGCGAGCGCGGTGCTTCGGGGATCGATGACCGCGTCGCCTCTGGCGAATTCTCGATCGACTGGGGATATCGCTGGGCCTTGGACACGCTCACGACTCGAACGGGTCGGCCGACTGCGGTGTTCGCAGGCAACGACGACATCGCCGTTGGCGTGCTGAATGCCGCGCGGCAGCTCGGCGTTGCTTGCCCCGACCGACTTCGTATCGTTGGTTTTGATGGCTCGCGTGTCAGCGCCGCCAGCAGCCCCAAGCTCTCCACGGTGCAGGTGCCGCTCGCAGAGATTGGTACGAAGGCGGTGCAGATGTGTGTTCGGCACATCGCCGATCCAACCATCAACCCGAGTCACGCGGTAGTTCCCACGCGGCTCGCTGTGCACGACTCCAGCTGAGATGCACCGACACGTCCGACAGCTAGGAAAGACAACCCATGCGGCCCAGACACATCGCGACTATTGCAGTTCGCGCAGTCCGGCGCCGTTGCCTTTGATCAACCGGCTGTACCACTCCGATGACGCCTTTGGCGTTCGCTTCCCGGTGGCGTAGTCGACGTACACCAAGCCGAACCGCTGCTTGTAGCCCTCGGCCCACTCGAAGTTATCGAGCAGGCTCCAGTGCATGTAGCCAACGACATCGGTGCCGTCGCCGACGGCTCGCGCGAGCTCAAGCAGATATGCCCGCACAAACTCGATCCGCTGAGGGTCGCGCACGCTGCCGTCGGCAGCCGGGAAGTCAATATTCGACAGGCCGTTCTCGGTGATCAGAATGGGTGTCTTGTACCGCTCATACATGAGTCGCGGCCCCCAGTAGAGGGCACCCGGGTCGACGGGCCAGCGGAAGGCGGTCTGCGTGTGGCCGACACTGCGGTCGACCTCGACCGCTTCGCCGTCGTTGCCCGCCCGGACCAGGCCTCCGAAGTACACGTTCAGCCCGAGCACATCGATCGGTGCGCTGATCTCATCGAGGTCGGCCTCGAAGTTCTTCGGCATCCGCGAGCCATACATGCTCAGGCCGTCCTCGGGATAGCTGCTAAGGATCACCGGGTCGGCGAACCACGTGTTGCTCCACAGGTGTGTTTCAGCGTTGCCCATGGTCGCCTTGCGTGCTGCGTTTACCGTCGCTTCCGACTCGTCGACCGGGCTCTTTAGCTGCACGCAGGGCGCAAAACCGATCGTCGGCGGCAGCTGCGCGTGCTCGCGGATGACCGACACGGCTCGGCCGTGCGACAGAAGCGCGTGGTGCGACGCGAGCAGTGCTTCCTGCATGCTCAGCTTCAGGCCCGGCGCGTGCGTAGCGAGCAAGTGTCCCTCGTTGATGAACACCTGCGGCTCGTTCAGCGTCAGCCAGTGCTGCAATCGATCGGAATAACGGTCAGCGAGAACCCTCGTGTAGCCCGCGAATGCGTTGGCGATATCTCGGTTCAGCCATCCGCCCTTGCGGAACAGTTCGAGCGGCATATCCCAGTGGAAGAGCGTCGCGACCGGCCGGATGTTGCGCTCGAGCAGGCCGTCGATCAGCCTGTCATAGAACGCCAGGCCGGCATCGTTGACCTGGCCCTCGCCGGTCGGCATCACCCGCGCCCATGCGAACGAGAACCGGTAGGCCTGAATCCCGATTGAGGCCATGATGTCAAGGTCCTCGTCGAGCCGATTGACATGATCGCACGCGACGTCGCCGTTGTGGCCGTCGAATACCCGGCCGGGCCTCGAGCAAAACTCATCCCATACCGTATCGCCCCGGCCCGCCCGGTCGCCCTCGATCTGGTACGCGGCGGTCGACGCGCCCCATAGAAAGTTTGTAGGGAACATGAATAGTCCTCTGTCAACCTACCGCGGCATTGATCGCTCGAAGGCGACGATGAAATGCAGGACATGGTACGAAGACAAGCGCTGATCTGGCATTGCAGCCAAGTGGTACTCATGGACGTGATGCGTGCTTGCGTATGACGATCGAACAGTTCTTGGAACCTATACAAGCCATTTCAACTCCGCTGCCGAGTGCGGCCAGAACGGATCGTCCTGCCTACGACTTGATCAAGCATCATGGGTTCAGCCATCGTTAATGCTCTATTGTCGAGTCGAGCCCATCGGCCTGAATCCAACATGCTCAATTTGGGCGGATACGCAGCCGAGTCCACGAACGGAGTCCGCTCGCATGCCCCACGATCGTCGCTCACCACAAGCCTCTACGCTCGCCGCCCTCCGAGAGTCCGGCTGGACGTCGCGCTCGGTCCGTGGCGAGCTCCGTTCGAACTTGGTTCGCCATCTTGAGACATCGCGTGAGACCGGAGCTGCACTGCTGCCCGGCATCGTGGGCTACGAGGACACGGTCGAGCCGGAACTCGTGAACGCGATTCTAGCTGGGCACGACATGCTGTTCCTGGGTGAGAAGGGCCAGGCCAAGAGTCGGATCATGCGGCAGCTCGTGCGGTTCCTCGACGAGTGGACGCCGTACCTGGACATCCCGGGCTCGCCCGTGCACGAGGACCCCGACCTGCCGATCACCTCGGCGGGCAAGGCGATGATCGCAAACACGCCGCCGGCCGATGTGCCGATCGCGTGGTGGCATCGCGACGAGCGTTATGCCGAGCGGCTCGCGCCCGGAACCAAGTTCGCGGATATCATCGGCGAGATCGATCCCAGCAAGCTCTTGGCCGGCGCGAGCATGAGTGCCGAGGACGCGCTGCATTTCGGGCTTATCCCGCGGATGCACCGGGCGATCTTCGCGATGAACGAGCTGCCCGACCTCGACGATCTTGTGCAGGTTGGCCTCTTCAACATCCTCGAGGAGCGCGACGTGCAGATCCGCGGCTACCCGATCTCGTTCGACATCGACGTGCTCGTGCTGTTCAGCGCCAACCCGAGCACGTACAACCGCTCGGGCAAGGTCATCCCGCAGCTCAAGGACCGCATCGGCACGGTCATCCAGACGCACTACCCGCGCGAGCGTGACCTTGGCATCGAGATCACCGAGCTCGAGGCCGACCCGGGCGGCGAGCTGACGCAGGATGAACGCTATCCCGTGCTGGTGCCCCGATTCATGAAGGAGCTGGTCGAGCAAGTCTCAGTCGTGGCGCGTCGCAGCAAGTAC
>JBCBMF010000051.1:0-16106 GCA_039822905.1 Planctomycetota bacterium | reverse complement strand
GCAACCCTGCGGGTGTGGTTCCGCTCGAGGCCTGGCCGCAGGACCTGCTTTTGCAGTCCATGGCTGGCGAGCACAATCTGTCGGAGACGGCGTTCTTCGCGCCGGATGCGACCGGGCGGGCCGACTTTGTGTTGCAAAAGCAGGTCCTGCGGCCAGGCCTCGAGCGGAACCACACCCGCAGGGTTGCCGCTGAACACACCGTCCGCGAACGCATCGACCTGAAAGTACTTCATCGTCGCCATGCTCGATGTTAGGAGCAATGCCCTCGCCCGCACTCGGCGCACAAAACGCCCCGGCTCACGACGAGCCGGGGCGAGTTCAGTATCCCACGCCGCAGTGGTTGCGGTTCAGCCGTCCCCGATCACCGGCGGCGACGGGTCGCCATCAGGCCCATGCCCGCGAACGCGACAGCCGCACCCGGAGCAGGAATCGCCTGCACAAGTGCATCGCCAACGTCAGCGCCCTGCAGGTTCGATGTCGACAGGTTGTTGTCGAACAGGAACGAGCCGAACTCGGGCGAGACCAAGAGGTCGGCACCGATGGTCAGCGACGTATCCGTTGCGTCGAGCTGGCTCGGCGCAGCGATATCGAACAGGATGGCCGCGATGCCGACCGTGCTCTCGACGAAAAACCCGCTCGCGTTGCCGCCGAGCGTGCCAGCACGCGCTGCGTCGAAGCCGATCGTGAAGTTACCAACCTCGACCGTATCGTTATTGAACAGCACTGAACCCTCGTGCTCGATTGTGCCGCCGAACGTCCCGAGGAAGTCGGACGGGTCGTAGCTGAACGTCGTGGGCAGGCTCGCCGCGTCGCGGGCGTTGATTGGGAACGCCACGGAGTCGGCCCCGAGGTTGCCGGGCGCGATCACCGGCCCGCTGACGCCCGAAAGATCGAGGCTGGCAGCAGCCGAAAGCGTTGCCGTGTCGAGCAGCACGTTCGTCTGGCCGCCAACAACGTCGACCTGGGCACCCGCCGCACCGGCGACAAGAACACCCGCGAGAGTCACACATTTCCGCATGTCGGTCTCCTTCATGCCCCACGAAGGTGAGGTCGTGAGACCATGCGCACAGAACGCGGACGTGCAACAAAAGTGGGAAAGAATTCTCAAGTCCGGAGCACTTGATAGAGATATCAACTGTCCTCGTTGACATTCCGCACGCTCAGCTCCGCCAGCTGCGCGTCGCTCACGCCGCTCGGCGCATCCGACAGCAGGTCGGCCCCTGTCTGCGTCTTCGGAAACGCGATGACGTCACGTATGTTGTCCGTGCCTGTGAGGTGCATCACCAGACGATCGAGGCCGAACGCGATCCCGCCGTGAGGCGGCGCGCCGAACCGCAACGCATCGAGCAGGAAGCTGAACTTGTCCTTCGCCTCCTCCTCGGACATGCCGAGCAGGGAAAAGACCTTGCTCTGCACATCCTGCCGATGGATACGGATCGATCCGCCACCGATCTCCGAGCCGTTCACGATGATGTCGTACCCCGCGCTTACCACGCCCTCTATCGTGTCGATATCGCCCTCCTCGGCCGCGAGGAACGCCGAGACCTGATCCGGGTTCGGTGCCGTGAACGGGTGGTGCAGCGAGTAGAAACGCTTGCTCTCGTCGTCGTACTCGAACATCGGGAAGTCAACGACCCACAAGAAGTCCCACTTTGACTCATCGACAAGGTCGAGATCCTTCGCGATCTTGATCCGCAGCTCGCCCATCGCCTTGAGGCAGGTCCCCCAGGCGTCCGCGCCGAACAGCAGCTGATCGCCGGGCTGCGCTCCGGTGGCCTCGCAGAGCTCGTCCCACACACCCTCGACGAACCGGGCGATACCGGTCTCGGGTCTGCCTTCCGCGTTCACCTTGAGCGTGGGCACGCCGCCGGCCCCGAACTGCTTCACGAACTCCGTGTAGCCGTCGGTGAGCTTCCGGGTCAGCTTCTCCGCTCCGCTCGGCACGCGGATGACCTTCACGCAGCCCTTCCGCTTGTCGAGCGCCGAGTGGAAGACCTTGAACTCGCTCTTGCGAGCGATAGCCGACACATCCACCAGCTCAAGCCCAAACCGGCGGTCCGGGCGATCGATGCCGTAGCGGTTCATCGCCTCGTGGTAGGTCATCCGATCGACCGCCGGCACCTCGACACCCAGCACGTCGTGCCACACCCGGCGGACCATCCCCTCCATAATGTCGATCACGTCCGCCTGATCGACGAAGCTCATCTCGCAATCGATCTGCGTGAACTCCGCCTGCCGATCGGCCCGCGGGTCCTCGTCCCGGAAGCACCGCGCGATCTGCAGATACCGCTCGGCACCCGCCACCATCAGCAGCTGCTTGAACAGCTGCGGGCTCTGCGGCAACGCATACCAGCTCCCCGGCTGGTTCCGGCTCGGCACGATGAAGTCCCGCGCACCCTCGGGCGTCGATTTGCACAGGTACGGCGTCTCAATCTCAAGAAACCCGTGCTCGTCGAAGTAGTCGCGCACGACCTTCGTCACGCGGTGCCGAGTCCGCATGATCTCCTGCATGCGCGGCCGACGCAGGTCGATGTACCGGTGCTTCAGACGGATCTCCTCCCGCGGCAGCGACCCCTTGTCGTCGCTCGGCAAGAACGGCGGCGTGTCCGTCTCACTCAGGACATCCAGTGAACCCACGACCACCTCGATCTCACCAGTCGCCAGCTTCGGGTTCGGACCGCCCTCCCGCGATCGAACCTCGCCCGTCGCCGCGATCACAAACTCGTTCCGCAGCTTGTCGGCCTGCTCTAGCAGCGCCTCATCCGCGTCTTCCTTGTCGAACACGAGCTGCGTCAGGCCCTCGCGATCGCGGATATCTACGAACACAAGCCCCGTCCCATGGTCGCGGTACGCGTTGACCCAGCCCGCCAGGGTGACCGTCTGCCCGACATGCTCGGGTCGGAGTTCAGCGCAGTGATGCGTCCGTTTCATCGCGTTCTCTCGTTGAAGTATCAGGTCTCTGTTCGTTGTTCGTGCATCACGGTGATCGACGGATGCACGCAAACGCTGATCGTAGGCGACGCGGGCGGGCTCTCTGTGATCAACGCACGCCGTCGCACCACGCAGAGCAGCTTCAATCGAGCAACCCGGCTTTCACAGCGAGTTCAGATTACCACGCACGGCATAGCTGCACTGACTACCAGGGCATGTCGTCGCCCTTGTAGTCGATGAACCTCCCGGTGTCCGCGGTCGTCAGGCCGTCCATGGTCGAGATCAGATGACCTGCCGAGCTTTGCGGCGACAGGTCCGCACCCTGGCCGCCCATGTCTGTCTCCACCCAGCCCGGGTGCACGCACACCGCGCCGATGCCCCGCGGCGCGAGCTCCACGGCCATCGTCTTCGTGATCATGTTCAGGGCTGCCTTCGACGCCCGGTAGCCGTAGCTCCCGCCGTTGCGCGTGCCCGCGATGCTGCCCATCGTGCTCGAGATGTTCACCACCATCCGCTTCCCGCCAGCTTCGAGCCGCGGGAGCAGGGCCTGCGTGACGGCGATCGGCCCAGCCGCGTTCACACGCATGCAGTCAATGAACCGTTCGACGTCGGTTCCCTCAAAGCCGGACTTGTCGTTGTAGACGCCCGCGTTGTTGATCAGCACATCGATCGGCCGCTCGCCCACCTGCTCGGCCAACGACGCGACCGAAGAGCCGTCGGCGACATCCACCTCCAGCACCTCGATGCCCGCCTCGAACGCGTGCGTAGCGGCCGAGGGATCGCGGGCGGTGCCGAGCACAACCTCGCGTCGCTCGGCGAGCTGCCGCCCCAGCTCCAGCCCGATGCCGCGGTTCACTCCGGTAATCAGGTACGTTGACATGCACGCAGTCTACAAGATCCGATGCTCCGCTTCACCGCCCCCCACGCCTGCATCAATGCTCTTTGCCGCCCAAAGGCCGCTCCCGTCTCCGACGCCCCTTACTATTGTCAGAGGATCATCCACGAGCGATCCGACGACGAACGCCCTCCCGTACCCCGGAGAGACACCAATGAAGATCGCCATCGTCTACGGCTCAACCACTGGCATGACCCAGGCCGTTGCCGAGCAAATCAAGGACGAGCTCGGCGACGCCGCCGACGCCCCCTACGACGTTATCAGCTTCAAGCCCGAAGACATCGCCAAGTACGACGCCCTGCTCTTCGGTATCCCCACCTGGCACATCGGCGAGATGCAGGAGGACTGGGAGGACGCCGCCAGCTCGTTCGCCGTCCCCGAGATCAAGGGCAAGAAGGTTGCCCTCTTCGGCCTCGGCGACCAGGGCGGCTACCCCGACACCTTCGGCGACGCCCTGGGCCTGCTCTGGAACATCATCGAGCCCGCCGGCGCCGAGCTCGTCGGCCGCTGGCCCACCGACAGCTACACCTTCGACGAGTCCGTCGGCGTCGTCGACGGGAAGTTCCTGGGCCTGATGTGCGACGAGGACCAGCAGCCCGAGCTGACCGAGGAGCGAGTCACCCAGTGGTGCGCCCAGATCAAGCAAGAGCTGGGGCTCGACGCCGCCGCCGTCTGATCCCCATCCTCTGGCCGCCGGCATAGGCTCCGATTCAGGCGGTCGCTTGAAGGACACCGATAGTGCGTTCATGACACAGGACCATCGTTTCGATGCCGTCTATCGGTCGTGGCGCGACCGCACCGACGCCATCTCATCGCTCGGCATCGTCTTCGCCGTCGGCTGCGCCAAATCGGGCACAACATGGCTCGAGAAGCTCCTCGACGGCCACCCCGAGATGTGTGTCAAGGGCGAGGGTCGGCACTTCTGGTCGCTCGCCCAGCACTTGCAAAGGGCGTTCGAGGCGTTCAACACCTCGCTGCCCGCTCAGGGCGAGAGCTACCTGCCCTGGTGGTCGCAGCCCGAGTTCGCGTGCATCCTCCGCGCAACGATCGAGTCCACGCTCGCCCGGTACATCGCCAGCGAGCCGCCGAACCCGAACCTCAGGGTCGTCGGCGACAAGACGCCCATGCACACGCTGGCGGTCGAGCCGCTCGCCGGGCTGTTCCCGCGTGCGAAGTTCATCCACATCATCCGCGACCCCCGCGACGCGACGATCAGCCAGTGGCTCTTCTGGGCCAAGGACAACGACCCCCGGCCCTTCGAGGAATTCGTCGAGTACTCGATCACCCAGGTCTGGCCGCTGAACGTCCAGACCGCCCACACCGCGGGCCAGAAGCTCGCCGGCCGCTATGCCGAGGTCCGCTACGAGGACCTGATCGCCGAGCCCGAGGCCCAGGTCACCCGGTTGCTTGAGTTCCTGGCCGTCGACGCCTCGCCCGAGGCCGTGCAGACCTGCCTCACAGGCGGCAGCTTCAAGACGCTCGCCCAGGGCCGCGACCGCGGCTCCGACACCGGTACGGGCCACCTGTTCCGCAAGGGCGTCGCCGGCGACTGGGTCAACCACATCCCGCCCGAGCTTGCCGAGCGCTGCTGCCGGAAGATCGAGCCCCTGATGCGGTCGTGCGGCTACGCCGTCGAGTCGCCATCCATCGCGACCGGCTCTAGCACCTGACGCCCGGTCCAGGATGCAGCGTTCGTGCTGCGAGGATGCGAGAAGCACGACGCAGCTCAAGCCGCGTGGTGGCATTGAATGTTGTGCGCTTACGTAGCACCACCATCAGGAGAAACGTCCACAACGCAAGAGAGCATCCAGACTATTACATCCTGCCGCGGCAAGAGTGAACGCAGACCAGATTCGCTGGGTGCCCACCAACCACGCGTTAGCGACACTCGCTCATGCTGATATCCAGCCTGATCCTCGCTGACTCCAGGACGCATCAAGACGCACCATGTGCAATCCATGCACCAGTTCCCTGTGCTATCGCGGTCTGTCCCGAGCAGAGAGCTGCACTCCCACATCGCATGGCACGAGCACTCGAAGTCTCGCAGTGTCTCTTGAAGCCAACCCGGCACACCCCGCGTCAGTGCTCGGCGCAGCGAAACACACGACTCACAATCGCAGCCAACGGACTGCCATTCCGCGTGAGGAGATACATCACGGCGTAAGTAATCGATGATCGACTGTTGAAGTGTTCGGGTGGCAATCCGATCTAGCGCAGTATCCAGCCAGGTCACACCGCCTCCACACACATCGCCACGCTGTTCCCTCCGCCCAGGCACAGGCCAGCCAAGCCCTTGGTCGCCCCGACCCGGTGCATCTGGTGCACCAGCGTCGTCAGCACCCGCGCACCGCTCGCGCCGATCGGGTGGCCCAGCGCGATGCCGCCGCCGGCGATGTTGGTCTTGTCCTCGCTGATCCCGAGCGTGTTGATGTTGCACAGCAGCTGCGCCGCGAACGCCTCGTTGATCTCGTACAGGTCGACGTCATCCAGCGACCAACCGGCCTTGCCCGTCGCGCCCTTGATGCCCTCGATCGGTGCCGCGAAGATGTCCTTCGGCGTGATGCCGCTGGTCGCGTAGCTGACGATCCGTGCCAGCGGCTTGAGCCCGAGTTCCTCGGCCTTGCTCGCGGACATCACGACGACCGACGCCGCCCCGTCGTTGATCTGGCTCGCGTTGCCCGCGGTCACGGTGCCCTCTTTGCTGAACGCAGGGCGCAGCTTCGAGAGCCCCTCGGGCGTGCTGTCGCCGCGGATGCCCTCGTCGGCCTGCACGCCGCCCTCGGGCCCCGGCACCTTCCGGTTCCCGAGCTGCTCGCCAGTGAACGTCACCATCTCGTTCTTGAACCAGCCCTCGCTCGTCGCCTTGGCCGCCCGCTGGTGGCTCTGGGCGGCGTAGCGGTCCTGCTCCTCTCGGCTGATCTCGAACTTCCGCGCGATGTGGTCCGCCGCGTCGCCCATCGCCCAGCCCTCGAACGCACACCGCAGCCCGTCGTACTGCATGTGGTCCTCGAAGCTCGTCGGCCCGAACTTCGGGCCCGTCGCGCCGTTCCGCACGTGCGCGAAGTGCGGCGCCATCGTCATATTCTCGAGCCCGCCCGCGATCACACAGTCGTTGTCCCCAGCCTTGATCGACTGGGCCGCCATCATCACGGCCTCCAGCCCCGAGCCGCAGACCTTGTTCACGGTCTTCGCGCTCAGCGTGTCGGGCAGCCCCGCGCCGAGCCCCGCCTGCCGGGCCGGGTTCTGGCCGACGCCCGCCTGGAGCACGCAGCCCATGATGCACTCGTCGACATGGTCCTTTGCGGCCGGGACTTCACTCAGCGCGGCCTCGATCGCCCACGACCCGAGCGTCGTCGCCGGCGTCCGGCTGAACCCCCCCATGAATCGGCCGATGGGGGTGCGCTTCGCGGCAACGATCACGGGCTGGTTCGACATAGCGGAGACCTCCTAAAGCGCGAACGCTCGGGCGAAAGCTGTATACAACGCCAACAAGCAACGGTAGGCCCAGCCGCCGCCCGCCGTAGCATGGCTGCGATGACGAGCGACGCCGCGCGATCCCCGAGACTGACACCCCGTGCCCGCGTGAGCCGGCTGATCGAGCTCGCGATTGTCTTCTTCGGCCTGCCCGCGATCGCTGCCGCGGTCGTCGACCCTGACCAGCGGCTAACCGGCTTCTTCGACCGCCTCCGGCTCGGCGAGCTGATCACGCTGCCGATGCCCCTGCGGGGGCTGGTCTTCCCGTCGCTCTTTGTGTTCTCACTGCCGCTGCTGCTCGCATTGCTCGGCGATCCGCGCTTCAAGGCGCGGGAGCTCTGGAACCTGCGGGGCTTCCTGCGCGACGCCAGACGCATGTTCCTGCTCATGCCGGCCGGCTTTGCGCTGCTGGTGGGGCTCGCCTACGCCTTCGAAGCGTTCGGCGTCTTTCCCGAGGGCCGTTCCCCGTTCGGCCTCGTCCGTGAGCTGCCGATCGTTGTGGTGATTATCTTCGTCTTCTACCCGTGGTTCAGCTGCTACCCGCAGGAGATCAGTCACCGGACCTTCTTCTTCCATCGCTACGAGCCCGTGCTGGGCACAGGGTTCACGATGATCCTGGTCAACGCCGTCGCCTTTAGCTGGTTCCACGCGCCGTTCTGGAACCCGTGGGCGCTGCTTATGACCTTCTTCGGCGGCCTGCTGTTCGCCTGGACCTACCAGCGCACCCGCTCGACGCTCGCGGTCACGGTCGAGCACTGGCTCTACGGCTGGTGGGCCTTCGTCACCGGTGCTGGCTACTTCGTCTTCGCCGGCTCCGTCGGCAACAACTAGACTCATCAATGCGCGAGCCACAGTTCCACCGCATCACCGACTACGACCGATCCCTCCTGCCCAACGCGCACCTGCGTAACATGGACGCCGGCGTCACCGACAGGGACTCATGGACCGAAGGCTCAGGCCTCAGCGTGGGCTACCCCGCCTGGGGGCTGCTCTACTACCTCACGCTCTGCCGGCTCAGGCCCGACACGCACAACCTCGTCATCGAGACCGGCACCAATCAGGGCGCATCATCCATCGTGCTGGCCCAGGCCATCAAAGACTCGCCCGGCACGGGCACCCTGCGCACCGTCGAACTCGAACAGCCCAACCTCGACATCGCCACCGACAACTTCAACAACGCAGGGGTGGCCGACGTCATCGAAACCTATCGCGGCGACGCGCTCGACCACCTCGCCGCGATGGTCGATCACCCCTCGCCGCTCGCCGTCGCCTTTCTCGACGGCAACCACTTCCACAAGCAGGTCGTCCGCGAGTTCGAGCTCGTCGAGCCAAAGCTCGGCCATGATTCGATCGTGATCTTCGACAACACCTACCTCATCGCCGAGCCGCAGGACGACCAGCGGGTCAACGGCGCGCTCCGGACCATCCTCAACCGCTTCGGGGGCCATCTCGTCAACCTCCCGTTCTGCTCGTGGTACACGCCCGGCGTGGCCGTCTGGCAGCGCAAACCCTTCGAAGACATGACGCCACCCAGCCCAAAGTGACGCGAGCCCAGGCCTACGCTTCGCTCCACTTCAAGGAGCCCACAGCCATGGCCGACTCACACGTCCACCTCCCCGCCAACACCAACCAGGCCCTCGGCATCGCCACCTACGCCATCGAGTTCATGAAGTCGGGCAACCCCGACGAGGCCGTCCTCAACAAGACACGCCAGTTCAACACTGACGCCACACTCTGCGGACTCTCCGCACTCGCCCTCGGTACCAACGCACCAACAATCCTCCGTAACGAAGCGTTGCAATACGCCATTCCTACCGGTGATAACGGCCCCGGCCTCGGCAACAGCAAGCACCACGGCGCGACCGTCTTCGGCTCGTCGCAGCGCGTCAAGAGCGAGAAGGCCATCCTCGCCAACTGCGCCGCCGTTCGCGAGTGGGACTCCAACGGCACCAACTTCGGCTACGACCCGGAGCGAGGCAACACCGCCGGCGAGTTCGGCCACAACGACTTCTACGCCGTCCCCCTCGCCGCGGCCCAGATGCTCGGCGCCGACGGCGCGACCGCACTCAAAGGCATGGTGCTGCACGACGAGATCCGCGGCCGGCTCGCCGAGGTCTTCAGCCTCAAGACCTACAAGATCGACCATGTCGTCCACGGCGCGATCGCCTCGGCCGCGGTGTTTGGCGCGCTGGTCGGCGCGACGGCCGAGCAGATCGAATCCGCGATCGGCATGACCGTCGCGCACGCCATCCCCTTCCGTGCGATCCGTGCCGGCAAGCAGCTCAGCGATTCCAAGGGAAGCTCCGCCGCGATCAGCACCGAGTTCGCCATCACCGCCGTCAAGCGATCGATGGCCGGCTTCCTCGGCCCACGCGACAGCTTCCGCAACCCGGAGGCGATCTTCCGCATTTTCGAAGGCCCTGGCCAGATATTCAAAGCGGTCAACGCCACCGAAGCCAACACAGCGCGGGCCGACGCCTCCCCCTTCGACCTCCACCTCGCGATGCACGGCTCCGACTTCACCGTCATGGGCATGCACTTCAAGCTGGGCCTCTACGAGCATCAGTCCGCAGGCGCGATCCAGGCCGTGGTCGATCTCATCGCCAAGGCCCCAACGCTGCTCGACGACGCCCACGGCAAGAACATCAGCAACATCAAGGTCGTCGCCTACGAACCCGCGTTCGGCATCATCGGCGACCCCGCCAAGCGCAACCCCACGACGCGCCAGTCCGCCGACCACAGCATGGTCTACATCATCGCCACGCTGCTGCGCAAGGCCCTCGACCAACGAGCCGCCGGCAAGACGTTCGCCTGGAACGACCTCATGCTCGAGCCAGCCGACTACTCGGCCGCGGCCATCAACGACACCCGCACCCGCGCGATCATGGAAACCATCGAATTCGCCCACGGCGGCGACGAGTACGACAGCAAATACCCCGACGGCATCCCGACCTCGGTCGTCATCACCGATACAGCGGGCAAGACGCACGATTCTGGATTGGTCATGTACCCGACCGGCCACGCCCGAAATACTACCGCCGATCTCGACGCAGCACTCGCCTACAAGTTTGACCTGCTCGGCAAGCTGGCATTTAGCGATCCGGCACCCATCATTGACCGCTACAACAGCATCGCTTCGCTCTCGGCGGACGACACCCAGACGATCAACGACTACAACATCAATGTGCACGGCAGCTTCGAGTAATGGCATCAGTCTGCGTCTATCTTGGAGCCCGCGCAGGCGAAGGCTCGCAGTGGGCCGACGCTGCCAAGCAGGCCGGCCGCTCCATCGCCGAGCGAGGCCACACTCTCGTCTACGGCGGCGGAAGGCTTGGCTTGATGGGCATTCTCGCAGACGCCGCGCTCGCAAGTGGCGGCAGAGTCGTCGGCGTTATCCCCGAGTCCATGGTCGAACGGGAGCAGGCACACCCCGATATCCACGAGAACCACATCGTGGAAGGCATGCACGCCCGCAAACTCAAGCTCACCGAGTTCGCCGACGCGTTCCTGGTTCTCCCGGGAGGCTTCGGCACGATGGACGAGCTGTTCGAGGCCATTACCTGGCGGCAGCTCGACCTCCACCACAAGAAGATCGGGCTCTGGTCCGTCTCCGACTACTACGCCGATCTGTGGTCGTTCCTCGCCAACGGCCGGCAGCTCGGATTCATGCCGAGCTCGACGTTTGACGCGATCCACATCGGCACAGACCTTGAGCCGCTTCTCGACGGCATCCTCGTCACCGGATCCTGAGACGAACGGGCACGGACAGCGCGGCAGCCCCGATCAGGACAAGCGGACCAACTACACCGCATACGAGCCGAAAAGGAATTTCGAGGAATTGAAACTGCTGTTTGAAACCGGTCGTACGTACCGGCGGTTCAAACGCCTGTATTGAAACAGCAGTTTATATGCCGCCACCCCCTGAGACATCCCAGGACACGACCCGCCATCGGCTGCTGCACGCCGCGAGCGAGGAGTTCGCCCGCGATGGCTTTACGGCGGCCAGCGTTCGCGCCATCTGCGACGCCGCTGACGCCAATGTCTCGGCCGTCAAGTACTACTTTGGCTCGAAGGAGAAGCTCTACCTTTCGGTCTGGGAGGTCGCGGCCGCGGAGATGGTCTCCAAGGAGCCCATGCCCCGCGTCGAGGACTTTGACGATCCCCGCGCCGCCCTCCGAGCATTCATCGCGTGGTTTATGCGACTCGTGCTGACCGAGAAGGACGCACATCCAATAGCCGGCCGGCTTCTCGCCCACGAAACCGTCGCCCCGACACCGGGGGCACTCGATGTCTTCGTTCGAAACTGTGCCGGCCCGATCAAAAGCGAAGTCGCGAGGATTGTCGACGCCATCATCGGCTCCCGACTCCCCGGCAAGCAGCACGGCGATGTGGTCTTCGCCGTCATCGCCTTGTGCGTAAACGCCAAACACAGCCGCGAAATCCTCACGCTCCTCGGACACCCCCCACCAACGACCCGCGCCGGGATAAACAGGATGGCAAGCGTCATGGCTGACTTCGCAATCAGCGGGCTCGATGGCTTCGCCAAGCAACAGGAGACCCGCTGATGATGCGAACAGCAATCCGCATGCTGATCGGCGACAAGACCAAGTGCCTCGGCCTCATCTTCGGTGTCGCACTGAGCACGCTGCTCGTGTGCCAGCAGGTCTCGATCTTCTTCGGCCTCCTCGCCCGGGCGTCAAGCGTCGTCACCGATGTCCGCGAGGCGGACATCTGGGTCATGGACCCCAGTGTTACGACTGTTGACGCGCCGTTTGCGTTGCGCGAAACAGCCCTCCAGCGCGTTCGAGGCGTCGAGGGCGTCGAATGGGCCGTCCCCTTCTTCCGGGCGAACGTGCAAGTCCGAACACGCGAGGGAACTCTCGAGAACGCAATTCTCCTCGGGATCGATGACGCTTCGCTCGTCGGCGTCCCCGACAACTTCATGCTGGGCAGCATCGAAGACCTGACCATGCCGGACAGCATCGCGATGAATCCCGCGGGCTTTCGGCTGCTCTTCCCGGGCGAAGAACTCGATGTCGGACGCGTCATCGAACTCAACGACCGACGCGCCCGCATCGCCGCAATCGTCGATGCCTCGCCGGCGTTCAGTGCGAATCTTTCCATTTTCACGAGGTATAGCCTCGCCACGCAGTACACGAACAACGGCCGCAATCAGATGAGTTTCGTGCTCGCCAAAGCAAGCAACCCGAGCGCGATCGATGACGTCACATCCCGAATCACCGAGACGACAGAACTCAAGGCCGTCACGTCGGATCAATTCAGACTCGAGTCCATTCTGTACATCCTCGCGAATACAGGCATCCCCGTCAGCTTCGGGACCGTCGTTATCCTCGGCGTCTTCATCGGCATCGCCATCGTCGGGCTCACCTTCAACCAGTTCATCAGCGAAAACATCCGGCAGTACGCGGCCCTCAAGGCGATCGGTGTCCGCAATCTCAGGCTGCTCGTCATGACGCTCACCCAAGCACTCTTCGTCGGCACGATCGGCTACGGCCTCGGGCTGTTCGCAGCATCGCAGTTCTTCAACTGGCCGTCCAAGAACGTCGACGCGCTCCGGGGCTTCTACTTGCTACCCGAGGTCGCGATCGGTGTTGCGATTCTCTCGATCGTCATTGTCTTTACTTCGACGGTGCTCAGCATGCGTCGTGTCTTAGTGGTTGACCCGGCCACAGTGTTCAGGGGCTAACGCGATGACCTCATCACTCGAAACGCCTACACAACCACCGGAAGCATCGGCGTCCCTCGCCGTCCGCTGCTCCGCCATCGAGAAGTCTTTCGCCGCCGGCGAGCAGCGCATCCGTGTCCTGCGTGGCACGGACTTCATCGCCGAGTCGGGCAAGATGAATTTCCTCGTCGGCCCCTCGGGCTGCGGCAAAACGACACTCATCTCGGTCATCGGAGCGATCCTCCGCTGTGAATCGGGCGAACTGGAAGTTCTCGGCGAAGACCTGCGGTCCCTCAAGAACGGCAGGCTCGCCGATTTCCGTCTCAACAATCTCGGCTTCATCTTCCAGCAGTTCAACCTGCTGCCGGCCCTCAACGCCGAAGAAAACGCATCGCTGCCTCTGGTTGCACAGGGGGTGTCGACTTCAAAGGCCGAGCGGCTGGCGCGAGTGCTGCTCGAACGATTGGGGCTCGAGGATCAGACCAAGAAGATGCCGAACCAGCTCTCGGGCGGTCAGCAACAGCGCGTCGCGATCGCCCGCGCACTCGTGCACGAGCCACGACTGCTGATCTGCGACGAGCCGACCGCATCGCTGGACGCCGCATCGGGCCACACGGTCATGGAGCTCCTGCGAGACGTAGCGCTTGAGGGCGATCGCTCGGTCATCGTCGTCACGCACGACAACCGCATCTTCGAGTTTGCCGATCGCATCAGCCACATGGCAGACGGCCGGATCACTCGAGTCGAACACACGCACACCGGAGATGTCGCATGAGCAACCGATCAAAAATTCTAACGTGGGGCCTGCCGCTCATCGGCGGTGCGGCCCTGATCATGGGTACAGGGTTCGTCATCGAGAACCGCCCCATCCGCGCTGACGAAGACCCTCCGCGTCAACCAGCAACAGCACCATCGCCCTCAAGTTCGGCTGATGGCGCAGCGTTCATCGGTGCCGTGGGCACCAGCGAGCCCCCGGGCGAGCCGATCGCGATCGCCGCACACGCCTCTGGTGTCGCGACCGATGTCTATGTCACCGTCGGCGACGAAGTCGCGAGCGGCGAGCTGCTGTTCTCTGTTGAACGCTCCCAAGCCTCCGCGACTGTTGCCCTGCGAGAAGCAGAGGTCGCCGTCGCCTTGAGCGAACACGATTCGCTCCGGGCGACCATCCCCCCGACACGCGCAGCCGTTCGCTCAGCCGAGGCCTCGCTTGCGTCGGCACAGGCCGAAGCCCGGGCGGCACAAGCCGACGTCGACGATCGCCGAAATCAACTCCGCATCGCCACCGCCGTGTCCGATCCTCGGGCGATTGCGGCGGAAGAGGTCGATCGACGGAGGTTCGCCGTTTCCCAAGCCGAAGCGCGGCTCGCGACGGCGCAGGCAGCCGTCGAGCAAGCCCGCGCGCGCCTCGCAGAAGCCGCGGCAGAGCTCGCGAGGCTTGTCGATCCAGAATCCGGTGCCGACGGGCCGGACCTGTTGGCCGCCGAGGCCCGTGTGACTCGCGCTCGGGCAGAATTGGGCCAAGCCGCCGCCGACCTTGAGTTGCGCACCGTCTCCAGCCCCGTCACGGGTCGCGTGCTTCAAGTGAATCTCCGGCCCGGCGAGTTCGCGCCGGCATCCGTCCCAACCGAGGGGCTCGTCGTCCTCGGCAGAGCCGGCCCGCCTCACATCCGTGTCCAAGTCGACGAGGTGGATATCCCAAGGTTCTCTCCACAAGCCGAAGCATGGGCATCGCCGCGGGGCGACGCGGCAACACGCATCCCCCTGTCGCTCGTGCAGGTTGAGCCTCTCGTGATCCCAAAGCGGAGCCTCGCTGGACGAACGAGCGAACTCGTCGACACCCGCGTCCTCGAAGTTGTCTACGAAACACAGGACGGGTTCACGTCGCCCGGCATCGGACAGCAGTTCGACGTGTACATCGAAGCCGGCGGAGCGGACAAGTGAAGCACACGACATCGACCGGCATCATCGCAGCATGCACGACGCTCATCGGTTGCTCGGTTGGGCCCGACTACGAGCGACCGGCCGCCGAGGAACTTGTACCAGACGCATGGCTCGCCGCAACCGAATCTGCTCCTTCTGTTGACGTCACCGACTGGTGGATGCAGCTCGAAGATCCCGAACTGACCGACTTGATCGAACGCGCGTTCGTATCCAGCCTCACACTCGCCGAAGCCCGGGAGCGCATCATCGCGGCACGTGCGCAGCGAGGAATCAGTAACGCAGACCTGCGGCCGCAAGTCGACGGCAGCGCGTCCTACGGCCGAGCTCAGACAGGTGACGAAGGTCTGAACTTCGCAGGACCACCACCCGGCCAAGAAGTCGACCTGTACTCACTCGGCGTCGTGGCGGGCTGGGAAGTCGATCTGTGGGGAAGAGTCAGCCGTCTTGTTGAAGCAGCCGACGCCGAGATCGACGCCGCCCTCGAAGACCTTCGCGCAAGCCGAGTCGCGCTCGCCGCGGAGGTCGCTCGAGAGGTTGTCTTCATCCGTTCCCTCGACCGCGATGCAGACCTCATCCGCACAACAATCGAGACAAGCCGCGATGCCTTTGAAATCGCACAGTCTCGGGCCAACGCGGGTTTCGGCAGCAATCTAGATGTCGCGCTGGCCCAACGCGCTCTCGATTCAAACCTCGCATTGCTCCCACCCATTGCGGCCGATCGGCGTGAAGCCGAGTTCCGGCTCGCGGTGCTATTGGGCGACACACCAGGCTCGGTCGATATCGCCAAAGCACCTCTGCCGCGTCGAGACATCGTGCCATCGAAAGGCGTACCCGCCGATCTCCTCCTGCGCCGGCCGGATCTCCGCGGCGCCGAACGCGACCTCGCCGCAGCGACCGCGCGTATCGGCGCGGCAAAGGCCGAGTGGTACCCGCGGGTTTCGCTCAGCGGCTCCATCACACTGCAGGGCCCTGACCCCGACGATGCGATCAACCCCGATGCCTATGCCCTGCTCGCCGGACCGACGATCACGATCCCGATCTTCGAAGGCGGCCGCATCCGCAGCAGGATCCAGCAGGCAGAGAGCAGACAGCGGGCCGCCCTGCTCCGCCTGCAGTCGCTCGTTCTCACCGCACTGAGCGGTACTCTTCAGACCATCGACTTCGTTGGTGGCACGGCGC
>JBCBMF010000050.1:0-16113 GCA_039822905.1 Planctomycetota bacterium | reverse complement strand
ACGATCACCACACCCCGGCGAGAGTCGTCCGATTCACCCGCCGCGTTCGAGAGCGCGTTCTTCGTCGCCGAAACAACCAGCGACCGGTCCTCGTCGGTGAGCTCAAGGCTGTCCTTGTGCATCAGCTCCATCGGAACGATCGCGACTTCTTCGAGCCGAAGCCGCCGCAACATGCGGTCAACGACCGATCGGCGGTTGACCAACGCCCCCGAGCGCTCGTCGTACTCCTTCTCCATCGTCCCGCCGGTCGTGATCAGCGTGATGCGTCGCATGAGCCGAGTCTACGCACTCCCTTCAAGTCCAAAAAGCGGCGACGCCCCGCCGGCACACCGACGGGGCATCAGCCCTCTCCTCTCCCCGATCACCTGCCCGGCCGCCGATGCACGATCGGCGTCCGAGCATCCCCCGTTGGTGGCCTGACTTGACCGCTCGATCAGCGCAGCGGCGAGATCTCGACCGGCGTCTTCGCCGAGCCGACCCAGCGCACCTGCGTCGGCACACGCGAAGCGTTGTACAGCTCAACGATCACCGAGCCATCGATCGCGACCGTGTAGGCACCGCTCGGCTCGATCGCGGTCTCGTCGGTCGGGATCCGCATCGCGACCTGGCCCTTGCCCGTGTTCTCGACCAGCAGCTCGGCGTCCGTGCCGCGCACCGCAAGGTTCACCTGCTCGTACGGCTGAAGCGTGAACGCATCGGCCGACTTGTGGACCTTCGACTGGCCGCAGCCGCCGACAAGGCACGCCGCGCCGGCAAGGCCGACCATTCCCATCGCAAGACCCTTCCGCATGACTCGCTCCTTCGCCGTGTTGCGTGCCGGGTCGTGTCGCTCGTGCGACGCCCGCCCCGTGCTCCGCGTTCGTTCGTCCTCAGAGCATGCTCTCGACAACCCGAGGGGCCAATCCCGTCACGCGGTAGACATTCATCGCCGACCGCCGGAACATGGCACACCTGTACCGGCTGCGCCGCATCCGCAACGCGATACCCCGGAGCCTCCGCGATCACCAACGCCCGATATAGCAGCGAACACCCCATGCCCGACCCGCCGCCGCTGCCCCCGGTGCTCTGCGTGCTCGACGCCGAACCAGGGGGAACGCCGACATGGGCCGTCGTGATCAAGCCCACAGGCCTGCACGCCGTCCCCGGCCGAACCCCCGACAAGTTCGACTCCATCCAGGCCCGAGCGCGCATCGCCTTCCCGCACGCCGAAGGCCCCATCACCGTCCACCGCCTCGACCGCGACACGTCGGGCCTCATGATCCTGGGCCTCACCCGCGCCGCGCACAGCCACCTCTCCGTGCAGTTCCAAGACCGCAAGGTCACCAAGACCTACACCGCTCTGCTCGAACGCACGCCGCCGGCCAACGAGAGCGAGATCAACCTCCCGCTCATCGTCGACTGGCCCAACCGCCCACGCCACCACGTCAACCACGACACCGGCAAGCCCGCCCGCACCACCTACCGCGTGACAACGCCCGGCCAGCCCTGCCGCGTCGAGCTCACACCCATCACAGGCCGCACCCACCAGCTCCGCGTCCACGCCGCCCACCCCGTCCAGACCGGCGGCATGGGCGCGCCCATCCTGGGCGACCCCCTCTACGGCTCCCCCGACTCCGCATCCCGCCTCATGCTCCACGCATCGCGGCTCTCCATCACCCTCCCCGGCCGCCGCACACCAACCACGTTCGAGTCGCCGCCCGATTTCTGATCACCGCAGAACGGCGCTACCGTTCGCCCATGAAGAAGATCAAACTCCTCCTCGGTCTCGGCGGCGTCCTCGTCCTCCTGCTCGTCATCGCCGTCCTCGCCGGCTTCCTCTACATCAACCAGATCGCCAAGACCGGCGTCGAGAAGGGCGCGACCTACGCACTCGACGTCCCAACAACGCTCGACAACGCCGACATCAAGCTCTTCGGCGGCGAGTTTGGCCTCTCCGGCCTCACCGTCAGCAACCCCGAGGGCTACGACACCCCGCACTTCCTCAAGCTCGGCGACGGCGCAGCATCCGTCGACTTCTCAACCATCCAGCAGGACACCGTCGAGATCCCCTCGCTCGTCCTCGAGAACATCGACATCTACCTCGACAAAGAAAAGGGCAAGGCCAACTACGAGGTCATCCTCGACAACCTCAAGCGCTTCGAGAGCGCCGACTCAAGCGACGACACCACCGACGCCCCGCCCGCCGACCCCGATGCACCAACGAAGAAGTACGTCATCCGCAAGGTCGAGGTCCGCAACGTGACGGCCCACGTCGAGTTTCTCCCCCTCGCCGGCGACCTCGCGCGCACCACTGTCGTCGTCCCCGAGATCATCCTCGAAGACGTCGGCGAGAAAGACCCCGTCACCGTCGCCAAGCTCACCAACGTCCTCATCAAGGCCATCTTCGCCTCGGTCATCAACGTCGGCTCCGATGTCCTCCCCGCCGGCCTCATCGACGGGCTCAACGCCGGCCTCGGCGGCCTCACCGACCTCGCCTCCGCAGGCATCGGCATGGGCGTGAACGTTGGTGAGGGCGTGATCAACGTCGTCGGCGACGTCGGCGGCATGGCCGCGGGTGCCGTCGAAGACGCCGCCGGAGCCGCAGCCGGCGCTGCGGGCGACGCCGCGGACGAAATCGGCGAAGGCGTAGGCGACGCCGTCCGAGGCGTCGGAGGCCTCATCGGTCTGGGCGGGAAGGACGACGACAAAAAAGAAGAAGAGCCCGCCCCGGAAGACGAGCCCGACTCCGATTCAGATGGTGGGGGGTAAGCAAGCCCCAGCAGGATGCCGCGGATGAGCGAAGCGAATCCAGTGGATTTCGCGCTCCCAACGATCCCAGTCGCTCAGAACCCATCCTCAACAACAACCTCACTCAGCGAAAGCTGCCCGGGCTTAGGCCAAGCCTCCTTCGTCCCCTTCCCGATCGCCACCATCGCACCCATCACATGGTCGTCCGGCAGGTTGATCAGCTCCGCAACCTTCTCGATGTCAAACCCAATCATCGGGCACGAGTCGTAGCCCATCGCCTTCGCCGCAAGCATCAGCGTCTGCATCGCCATGCCGATCGACCGCTGCGCCTCATCACGCTGCAGCCACTCCCGCCCCTCGTGGAAAGGCCCCATCCAGTTTACCAGCAACTCAGCAACGTCCTTCGGCGCGTTCGCCCAGTACCGCTCCGGAGATTTCGTCCACGCCTTCATGTCAGCCGTCATGATGATCAGCACGCTCGCGTCGGTCATCTGCGCCTGATCGTTGCCGAACTCCGTGCGGATCTTCTGCCGCAGCGCTTTGTCCTTCACAACCACAAACCGCCAGTGCTGGATGTTGAAGCTCGTCGGCGACTGGATCGCCGCCTCCAGCAGCTTGGTCAGGTCGGCCTCGGGCATCACGTGCTCGGCGTCATAAGCCTTGATCGAGCGGCGAGCGTGAATAGCTTCGAGCGTGTCCATCGGGCGAGTCCTCCAGGCGTTTGGTTGGTCGGTGCAGAGTAACGCCGCGGCGCACGCCCCGGCACGTGCGCACGGTACACTCGCCCCGGCATGCGTATTCCCAGCTCACTCGGTTTCCGACCAACTTTCGTGCTGCGGTCACCCCTCGAGGAACACGAACTCGCCGCGCAGCTCGAAAGAAGACTCGGCAACCGCGCACGCTCCGCCGGCCCACACCTGCTCATCAGCCTGCCCACCGAATCCCGCAAGCCCTGGTCGCCCTGGCTGCACGTCGACATCCGCTCGGGCGACGAGCCCGACGGCGGCTCCGATCTCGTCTGCCGCTTCAGCCCGCACCCCTCGATGTGGACCGGCGTCATGCTCGCCGAGCTCGCCCTGCTCACCACAGTCTTCTTCGCCACCTTCTTCGCGGTGGGCCAGCAGGTCGCCAAGCAGCCCGCATGGGCGTGGTGGCTCGCGATCGGCGCAGCCGTGCTCGCCGTCGCGCTCTGGGTCGGTGCCCAACTCGGCCAACACCTCGCCCGCGACGAGATGCGCAGCTTCTACGACGAAATCGCAGCCATCTCGAACGCACAGCACGTCTTCGACGGCCGCTTCTAGACACCCGCACAAAGAAAGCACCCGCCCGGTGACAACCGAGCGGGCGCAAAGCAAAGCCTCAAACAACCAGCCAACGATCAGCGACGGCGACGCGAAGCCACCAGACCACCGAGGCCAAGCAATGCGGCCGACGCCGGCGCCGGAATGCTCGTCGGGCTAAAGAACCGGAACGACCCCTCGGCCAACGTCTGCGCATCCGTCGCGAGGAACGAGCTATTCGTCCAGATGATCTCGCCGTTACCAAGCTCGTAGCCGGCCCGCGTCCCGAGATCCATCCCAGCGACCACGCCCAGGCTGTCGCCCTCGTCGGTGAACTCCCACACGCCGCTGGGCGGGCTGAACCCGCCAACCAGCAGGTTGCCGTTGCTCGACCGTGCGTTGATCTGTTGCGGGAAGTCGATCCCGGTCACGCCGTCCGACGAGGCGAGGATGCCGAGGAAGTTGCCGTCGGTGTCGTACCGCTCGATGCCGTCGTTGCCCGTGTCGATGTTGCTGATCAGCAACTCGCCGTTGAAGGCGAACACATCGAAGTAATTCGTGTCCAGCGGGTCGCGGCCGTTGAACCCGCCCGAGATCTGCCGCGTCGCGACGTCGATCGTCGCGACACCCTCGAGAACTGTGCCCGCGGCGTTGTTGTTGCCGAGCGCGGCGAAGACCGTGCCGCCCACGACCTCGATCCCGCGGATGTTGTTCAGCTGACCGTCGCCGAAGCTGTCGACGCCGATCTGCCCGGTGAAGATGCCGCTGCGATCGAACGTCCAGATCCGGTCGGCGAGCTGATCCGAGACCCAGATCTCGTTGCCGACTTCGATGGCTTCAGACGGCGTCAATGTCCCTGTGTACCCAACCGATGCGGCCGCCGCCGCGATGTCAATAAACGAGCTGTTGATCACGGCGCCGCTGAAGCCGTCGATCACGTAGACAACGTCCTCGCCCGACTCCGGCACAAGCAGATTCTGGCCCGACGCCGACACGGCAACACCGGCGACAGCAGCCGCCACAAAACGAAAGCGATTCATCATCTCAATTTCTCCCACTGGGCCGGCAAAGGCCCTTCGAAAATCCGCACCGAAATGGTAATGCCGCAGCCCCCAGCAAACAACGGCGACGCCTCCAACTGCACAACAGTTACAACCGTGTGAATTTTCGAAAGGCCTCGGTCCGCCCCGGAAAGACCCTCGACCCGTTTCCCGTGCTCCCAGGGCGGACAACCGCACCAAATCGCCGCGGGCCACGCACGCGCTCCGCACAGTTCAGTCATAAATCCACCAAACTGAGGTCACGTTCTCACAAATGATGGATAGACTACGGCCGCGGCGGGATAGTCCCGGAAGAGCCGGGCCCGCCACAGACCGACGCTTGGATCTGCCCGGGACAGCAGCGGTACACAGGTAAGGACGGGCAGGACAGGAAAGCACAGCACATGAAGCTGTACGTTGGGAACCTCCCCTTTCAGACGACCGAAGACGAACTCCGCGACGCCTTCGGCGAGCACGGCCAGGTCGTCAGCGCCAACATCATTACCGATCGCGAAACCGGACGCCCCCGCGGTTTCGGCTTCGTCGAGTTCGCCGACGCCGAGTCGGGCCAGAAGGCCATCGAGGCCATGAACGGCTCCAACTTCGGCGGCCGTGACCTCACCGTCAACGAGGCCAAGCCCCGCGAGCCCCGCTCCGGCGGCTTCGGTGGCGGCGGTGGTCGTGGCGGCTTCGGCGGCGGCGGCGGCGGTGGTCGCGGCGGCTTCGGCGGCGGCGGCGGTGGTGGCCGCGGCGGCTACGGCGGCGGCGGTGGTGGCGGCGGCTACGGCGGAGGCCGTGGCGGCGGCGACCGCGGCGGCGGCTGGTAAGCCCGACCAATCAATCTGAATCGATCAGCGGCCGAGCCTCAAAGCTCGGCCGCTTTCACTTGAACTCCGCGTCAAAGAGCACACGAAGTTCACGCATGAACTCACCGCCGAGTCCGAGGTGGAGATCGCCATCAGCGAGACCAAGCGAACCGTCCGCGAGTTCAATCGGGCCGAGGTTGTTCATAACCGTCGCCACCGAGCGTTCACCGTCACGAACGACGAACCGAACGTACGACCCGCCGAGCCCGCCGGCCCATTCGTACGAGGCATCCCATTCCCACGCCCGCGACCGATCGCAGAGGTCGACGACCTCGCGCCAAAGGTCATCGCTCATGTCGACAGAAAACGAATCGTGAGAAGGACCTCGATCTCGTTCATAGTTCAACGTGTCGCCTTCAAGCCAGAAGCGTTCGCTCATGCGCGAGTGATTCGCAGTGATCAGCAGAGACCGACCCTCCGGCGATACCCAAGTATCCGGAATGTCTTCGGTAGCACATCTTTGCGCGCACGATCCTGCACACACGGTGAAGAACGTAAGCACCACACCAAGGACTGCGCGTTTCATTCGTGCTCCGTGACCATCTACACCGCCGCCGGAGCCGCAGACTCGCAATACACCTTGATATCACGAAGATCAGCCTGAAGTGCCTTCGCCGCGCTCTTCGCCATAAACCCAAACACGACCATCATGATCTTCGAAGACAGCGTCTCGGCCGTCGCGTTCATCGTCATGCTCATCCGCGTCTCGTTGTCACCGATCCGCTCGAACTCCACCGGCGTCAGGTAGTGGCACCCATGGCTCCGAGCCTCGGCGACGTACTTCGCCGACGCCGCTCCGGCGACCGGCGGCTCCCACTCGGTGATCCACATCGTTTCGTCGGCCTGCTTCCCGAACATCGTGCGCGTCTCGCGCCACTTCGTGCCCATCCCCACGGGCCCGTCGGTCAGCATCTCCACCGAGTCAATCCCGCCGATCCGCTCGGCAGCATTCGCAATGTCACTCGCGACCGCAAACACATCCTCCATCGAGGCGTTCACCGTTTCCGATACATGGATGGCTTTCATGCCGCCAGCATAACAGACCGCCGCCTCCCCAGAAAGCGGAAAGGCGGCGGCCCACGAGTTTGGATGTCGCCGGCGTTACCGGCAGTGAATTCACCGGCGGCGACGCGTCGCGGCCAGGCCGCCGAGCCCGAGCAGCGCGGCCGTCCCGGGCGTCGGCACCCGGAAGCTCAGCGCGCTCGAGTTCAGCCCGATGTTCCCGGCGGGAGTCAGCGCTCCATCAGTGATGTCGATCGTGAACAGATCGTCACCCGAAGACAGCAACAGAACGCTGCCGTCATCGTTGAAGTCCATGCCGCCGATCGCGCCGAGCGACTCACCGCTCAGCCCGATCAGCGTGGTCGAGCCATCGGTCGTGTCAATCGTGTACAGACCCTCGCTCGAACTGTCGTAGCCGTACAGCAGACCATCCGCGGGATTGACCGCGATACCGATGAAGCTGCTCAGCCCCGTCTCACCGATCTCCGTGAACGTCGGCGTGCCGTTCAGATCGGTCCACGCGTACAGCGAATCGCCGTCCGTGTCGTCATCGTCATCGACCGCCACGTAGAACGTGTTCGTCGCCGGGTCGAACGAGGCATCGCCGTCGCCGCTGTCGCTGAAATCAACCGTTGCGAGCTGCGTGTTCACGTTGTTGTCCCACAGCCATAGCCCGCGGTCACCCGGGTCGTTCAGCACATCGGTGCTGACGTAGTAGTAGAAGCTGTCACGGCTGATGAAGTCCATGCCGCGGTTGAAGTTGCCATCGACAAACCCCAGCACCGCGTTGGGCCCGCTCGGGTTGGCGAGATTAAACGCCCCGACAGGGTCGGGGCTGCCGGCCGTCGATATGAAACCCCAGTCGGCCTGGGCGTGCACGAGACCGCTCGCCGCCACAAGGGCAGCTGCTGCAAACAGATTCCGATTCATGTCTTGTTTCCTTCCCTTAGGAAATACACCCGCCGACCCGGCGCGTCTCGACGCCCGGTCGCGGATTGGCCCACTTACTAACGCGGCGTAAGTATGACAGAACGCCCGGTTCAATGGAACCCCAGCACCCCGCGAACCCCCCAGTTTCTCCAAAAACGTGACAACTCCACCCGCGCGGAACGCTCCGGAGCATCGCCGCCGAGTCGCCGGTACGCTGCCGATTCGGCCCACACAAGGGGGAAGCCGATCCATCAGACCAACACCCGGGGCACCATCGCCTCGGGTCCAAGGGGGACACGCCATGCTCAACGACCTGCTCGCCGAACACAAAGACGACCTCATCGCCGCCGTCATGTCGAAGCTGGGCGTCAACGCCGACCAAGGCGGCGGCTTCGTCAACAAGCTCATCGAGATGGTCCAAGACAAGGTCGGCTCCGGCGACCTCGACCTCTCGGCCCTCCTCTCCGGCGACCTCGGCTCGCTCAAGAGCGCACTCAACCTCGAAGTCCTCGGCAGCGCCCTCGGCGGCGGCGCCGACAAGGGCGAGGAGGGCCTCGGCGCCGTCATCGGCCCGCTCAAAGACAAACTCGGCGGAATGGGCGATGCAGGCGTCCTGCTCGGCAAGACTACTGGTTCGATTGGCGGCGGCAAAGGCCTTGGCGGACTTGGCGATGCGCTCGGCGGGATGCTCGGCGGCCAAGACTAACCCCGGCCCGGCCCGAGGTTTGCGGTTTCATCCGACCTCTGAATCCGGTACGCTCGACCGCGTCCGCGCGGCACCGCTGCGCGATGCAGGAGGGGTCACCATGCTCTCGATTCGTTCACGGCACGCCGCGATCGCCGCCGGCAAGATGCTGATCGCAACCACCGCGTCCGGCCAACTCGTCTACGACAACGGCGTCGGCGGACCCGCCGGTGTGACCACCGGTCTACAGGCAGATTCAAGCGTGCCCCAAGCCGTCGCCGACGGCGTGAGCTTCGCGACCGACCAGCACGTCTCTTCAATCGAGTGGACCGGCTTCCACGCGGGCGGCGATGCCCTCCCGCCAGCCGCCGACAACTTTGTCATCCAGATCCGCAGCGATGCGTCCGGCTCGCCGGGTGCCGTTGTCGCGACATTCCTCGTCGGCAACAGCGTCAACAGAACCGCCGTCCCGCCCGGCAACGACATGCTCTCAAACCTCTACACCTATACAGCCGCCATCGACTTCATGTTCATGGCCGGCGTCGACTACTGGATGGAGATGGAAAACGACAACGGCAACCGCGACGACGATACCTGGGCCTGGGCCACCGGCACGACAGGCACAGGCGACTCCACCTGGTTCTCGCAAGACCTCGGCCTCAACTGGTTCGACAGCACCTTCCCCGGCGCAGACTTCCGACTCTTCGCGGGCGGCCAAGACTGCCCCGCGGACACCAACAACGACGGCATGGTCAACCCCGCAGACTTCAACGCATGGATCGCCGCCCTCAACCAGCAGGGCCCCGAGTGCGATCAGAACGGCGACGGCCAGTGCACGCCCGCCGACTTCAACGCATGGATCATCAACTTCAACAACGGCTGTTAAGCTGGTCAATCTGCGCGAGCGGTTACCAGACGGCCGCACTCAACACCACGACGATTTTCGACGTTTGAACTCCGCGTACGACCGCACACCCGTGGATGAAGAGCCCACGAAGCGCTAACGTTGTATACAACAATCAAGTGTCCACGCCCCGTCACGGGCAGTGCACGGACAAACAAGGGGAAGACAATGCGATTCGTTTCAAACATCAGCCTGATGGGTGCTGTCATGTCGTTCGGCGCGGCCGCAACGCTCAACGCACAGCCGGTCGTCGAGGTCATCGACCAATCGGTCACGATCGACCTCAGCTACACCATGGGCTGGGGGCCCGAGGTCTTCGAAGACGAAGCGATCGCGACGACACGGGCCGCCGTGCCCATCTCGGCACAGCTCGATGATTTCCAGGCCGATCCCGCCTACTCGACGTTCGGCCCGCAGCAGACCAGCGTCATGACAACAGGCGAAGCCCGTCTTGAGTACGACCTGTCGGGCCCGTTCGTCGGGTTCACAGCCAGCAACTCAGGGACGGCATTCGCCGAAGCAAACGGTTCGCTCTCGTCGTCGCTGGTCACCGTGAGCGTGGCAACCAACAACGCGTTCTTTGATTTTCAGGTGCTGGGCGCCCCCGTGAACTACACGATCACGTTCGAAACCCTCGGCCAGACCGGCTCCGCGAGGCTCAGCGGAGACAACGCCGTCTTCGTCAACCTCGTCACCAACGGCACACGCACCGGCACGCTCCAGCCCGGCGTCTACCGGCTCCGCGGAAGCTACGCCATCGGCGCGTTCGCGTCCGACACAACCGGCACGCAGGACTCCGAGGCCGGCGGCTTCACCGTCTCCATCGAATTCGAGGGAGCACTCGTCAACCCGTTCATCTGCCCGGCCGACGCTAACGGCGACGGCGAAGTCAACCCCGCCGACTTCAACGCATGGGTCATCGCCTTCAACAACCAGGCCCCGGCGTGCGACCAGAACGACGACGGCCTCTGCACCCCCGCCGACTTCAACGCCTGGATCCTGAACTTCAACAACGGCTGCTAAATCCAGCCGCTGAGCCGCATCGTCCACAACGACCAACGCCCGCCGGCCGCCGCTCGTCCGTGAGCATGCGCGACACCGCGGGCGCTGATCTCATGCCTGTTCGGCCGTCGCGTGCAAGCTACGCAGCGAGCGCCGCCGCTCTGTGCGTCGAAGGCGCCGCCAGCCCGCGCAACGTCACCACGACACCGACCGGCTCCCCGGCGCCTTCATCCGCCGCTGGCGGCGCGAACGACGGGGCCTCGGCCAGCAGCCGACGCGGGCAGGTCGCGCACCTGCCGCAGCAACGCTTGGCGATGACCCTCCCTGCCGTGGGAGCGGGCGTGACGGCGATGCTCGCGACCAGCGCTTCGGTGCGTGCTTCGGTGCGTGCATCGGCATGTGCATCGTTGTGCATGCTTGTTTCGGTCGCGTTCATGGTCGCGGTCTCCATCGCCGGGTGCTCCGGTGTGCGTCGTGCCTCGTGTCCACTGCCCACTGTCCACTGCCGGCTGTCCACTGCCGGCTGTCCACTGCCGGCTGCCTCAGGCAGCGATCCGCAGGTTCCCGCCGCCGCTCAGGCCGGTCCTGCCGAAGTACGCCGTGGCCGACTCGCTCGGCTCGCTGCGTCCGCCCGGCCGCTCGGCGGTGATCCGGTACACGGCACGCTCGAGCCCCGCGGGCACCGTCTCGTCGATGAAGTTCTTGGTGGTCGTCGTGCCGATGATCGACCAGTCCCCGAAGCTCCCGCCCACCGGCATCGTCTGCCGCTCGATCACGAACGCCATCCGGCCCGCGGTCTCGGCCTGCCAGGCCACCGAGATCGCGCCCGTCGTCGTCAGGTTCAGCGTCACATTCTGCGGCTGCGGCGCCGGCCCCAGCGGCGTGCGCGGCCTCGGCTGCGGGATGTTCGCCGTCGTGTACACGCCCGGGTCCTCGTTGGTCTCGGCGAAGGCCTTGATGGTCTTGACCAGATCGGCGCCGTAGGCGACCATCGCGTCGATCGCGTCGTCCTGCGTCTGCGTGGCCGACAGCGCGTTGGCGCGGGCCTCCTGCGCGGCGTTGAACGCGGCCCGCGCCTGAGCGGTCAGCCCGGCGATCTGCGTCGCCTCGCTCGTGTCGAGCCCGATGGCCGCGGCGTTGGCGGCCCAGTCGTTCAGCCGGATCTCGAAGAAGCTGATCCGCTCGGCCTTGCCGTTGGGGATGACGCCCATGGTGACTTCCTTCTCTGTATTCCGGCCGCGTGCGGCCGGCGGCCTTCGGCCGGTGTGCGTGTCCGACCGCGAGTGGTCGGGGGGCTGTCGCCCGTTGGGGGTATCTGCTGCCGAGCAAACGACTCAGACGCCGGCATCTGTCGTGCGGCCGCGACACTCGCTGCCGCCGAGCCCGGCTATCGACCCCCGCGGGCGGGGGGTGAAGTCGCACAGGCGGCAACGGCGACAAAAACTGCAGATTCCGACCCGCCGGCATCCGCGATTGGGCCAACGACGGCCCTGACAGCTCCGGATCAGCGGTTCCGGGCCTAGCACGGATGACAGTGTGCTCGACAGCCAGGCATCATCGCCGGACCACGATGCTTCATCGCCGAGCAACCATGCTTTATCGCCGGACCACGATGCTTCATCGCCGAGCAACCATGCTTCATTGCCGAGCAACCATGCTTCATCGCTCAGCAACCATGCTTCATCGCTCGACAATGACGCCTGATCGCCAAGCGAACACGCATGACCGTGCGGCAATCACGCGTCACCGATTGCTGATGAGTTGCACTCGACCGCCGACCCCCGCGGAACTGACAACGCCGTATTCACACGCCTCTTCAGTGTCGGTGCCGCGGAAGCGAGTCCCCCCGCCAGCTTCGCCGGAGTTTCTTGCAACAAAGCCAAAGAGGTTTCGCTCAACCAGGTTGTGTTGGCCGCACCGCCCCGGTAGGGTTTCCTTCTGTCGTCACGTCGGAGACGCAGGGAGATCGAGATGCACCGGACAAACAACACCGCGCGTTTCAAGGCCGTCCCCGCTCCATTTACCACAGCGATGGCCGCCGCGATGGCGGCTGCCGTCTTCGCTCCCGCGGCCGCGGCCCAGTCTTGCCACCCCGCCGACATTTTCGTGCCCGATGCGATCTACGGCGCAGGCGTTGAACCCATCTCCGTCGCGATCGGCGATCTCGATGGGGACGGAGCCCCCGACCTTGCGATCGCAAACCAGGGCGGTGATGGTGTGAGGGTGCTGCTGAACAACGGGGACGGCACGTTCCAGATCGGTGCGGAGTTCGCCACGGGCCGCGCCCCGCGATCGGTTGCGATCGGCGACGTTGACGGCGATGGGGCGGCCGACCTCGTCGTGGTCAATCTCGTCGACAACGACGCGGGCGTCCTGCTCGGCAACGGAGACGGCACGTTCCAGACCCAGCAGCGCTTCGGCACCGGCTTCGGGCCGGCCGCTGTTGTCATCGAAGATCTGAACACCGACGGGGTCCCGGACCTCGCCGTGGCAAACCAAGGGAGCGGTGATGTGCGTGTCCTGCTGGGCAACGGGGACGGCACGTTCCAGGCCGCGCAGCAAGCCGGCGCGGCCGAATCCTCAGAGTCCATCGCGGCAGGCGACCTGAACGGCGACGGCCTCCCGGACTTGGCCGCGACAGACGGACAGTCTGACGCCGTCGTCGTGTTGCTCAGCAACGGCGACGGGACGTTCCAGACCGAACGCTCGTTCGACGTTGACAACCGGCCGGTCGCGGTCGGGATCGACGATCTCGATGGCGACGGCGCCGCCGATCTCGCCGTGGCCAACAGAGGGAGCGGTTCGGCGGACGCCAGCATCAGCGTGCTGCTCAATTGCGGCGACGGTACATTCCAGCAGGAACAGCGCTTCCCGGCGGGCGATTGGGCGTTCTCCATCGCCATCGGCGACTTCAACGGCGACGGAGACCCCGACCTGGCCACCGCGAACACCCTTAACGACAGCGTGAGCGTGCTTCTGAACCTCGGCGACGGCACCTTCGACCGAGTGGTCATGTACGACGCCGGCAACGCCCCATCGTCCGTTGCGGCCGCCGACCTCGACGGCGACGGCGACCCCGACGTGGCCGCGTCGAACTTCAGCAGCAACGACGTCAGCGTGCTGATCAACCTGTGCGTCGCTGCGCCGACGATCACCGCCCAGCCCGCCGCGGTCGTGCTGCTGCCCGAGGGCGGCGGCGTCGCCGAGCTCACCGTTGCCGCGTCCGGCAGCGCGCCCCTCGCGTACCAGTGGCGGCGCGACGGCGTCGACCTGGCCGACGGCGGCGGCGTCTCGGGCGCGACCACGCCCACGCTCACCATCGACGCCACGCTCGAGGACGTCGCGAGCTACCAGGCCGTGGTGAGCAACGCCGGCGGCACCGTCACCAGCGACCCGGCCGTGATCGCCGTGCGCTCGTCGCCGTGCCCCGCCGACCAGAACTTCGACGGCACCCTGACCCCCGCCGACTTCAACGCCTGGGTCCTCAACTTCAACAGCGGCTGCCCGTAGCTCGGCACACACGCCCCGGTGATCTGTTCGTGTTGCGGTGTGAGTTTGTGCATCACGTTCCGCCGGTGCCGTTTGCCCGACCTCGGTGGTCCGTGCGGTTGAAGCAGAGAGAGCAGCAACGGCCGCCCCGTCAGGCCGTCGGAGTACCATCGCGGGTTTCCCGCCTGCCGGCCACACGGCACCTGGTCGCGTTCGTCCAGTCCGCTACCCTCTGGAGCAGCGATCCTGGATAAGCCTTGCTTCGTTTGAGTCCGCGGGAGTGTGTCATGACCCCTGCGCGGCTCTTCCCCATCACGCTGCTCATTTCGTTGGACGTCTCGCGGGATGCGGTGAGCCAGACATGCACCGGCAACATCGCCGGCGATGCGGGCGACAGCATGCGTTCGGGCACCGAGAACGGCGACATTTTCTGCGGCTTCGGCGGCAACGATCTGATCATGGCACGGGCAGGAAACGACCTGATTCTTCCCGGCCCGGGCGTCGACTGGGTCATCGGTGACAGCGGGAACGAGCCCTTCAACTGGTGCTTAGGCCGCCCGGGCATTCAGCCTGATTCACGCGGAGTCGCGATTGCAGCCGGCAGTGGTGATACCTCACGCCGCGGGCGGAGGGAACGACTCCATCTTCTTTCGCGAGGGGTCCGATCTCGTGACGGGTGGCTTCGGCTTTGACAGGTTCATTGTGGACGTTCTGGACGGCGACACGGACACAATCTTTGACTACCGCGACGACGGACTCGATATTCTTGATTTCCCCGAAGTGATTACGCGAGACCTGTCGCTGAACGAACCGGTGACGCAGTTCATCAGTGTGAACCAAAGCCCCGATGGATCGACAGCACTTGTTATCGATCGTGACGGCTCGGCCGGGCCTCCGTAGCAAGTCGGGGTTCTGATTATCCACAATGGTCTGGTGACGCCGCTTCAGGATCTTGTTAACGCGGGCCTGCTGTTCTACTAGGAACTCCGAACCGCCGCTGCGCATTCCCCCGTGCCGAACGCACGGCGGCATTCGAGCGCTGAACGGCCCGGCGAGCTGGCGGGGGGAGAGGTGGAAGCTGCTCGCCAGGACGGGCGGGGGGATGTTGGCGTTGAGGAAGTCCCAGGCTCTACGTTGGGATGAGGGCCTCGTGCCGGAGCGTGGGCGGGTTGGCCTCGAGGGCGGCCCAGACCGAGGGCTCGGGGCTGGTTTCGGGGCTCTTTTCGGGTGTGGGCTCGTCGGTGGCCGGCTGGAACTGGATCATGGAGGGCATGATGCAGATCGGCCGGGCGGGTGCAAGGGGGAGTGGGGGGATGGCGCGGAAGTGTGGGATGGGGGGCGGTGATTTATGGGTGGCGTTGGCCTTAGCGTTGCGAGGCTAGTGCTCGTTGCAGCAGAAGGCACTGACCTGCGTTAAAGGTCAGGTTCGGCGAGCAGGTCTCGTCGCAAGGCCTTGCAGTGCGAAGCCATCAGCTTGGTGCACTGTCCAGTGGATGGACACGAAATCCGCGTCGGGCGTAAACGATTTTTACTAGTCAGCCAGATTCTATCGGCAAGTCGTCAGAAGAGAGGTCACCGAGAAACTCGTGTGTTGTCAGCTTTCTAGTACGCAGAGCCTCAGATCCTCCCTTACCAAGGCTCCCGAGGTCCCAACGTTTTGCCGAGTTTTTAGTCCGCCTGGACTTTCGGATGCTGGCAGCCGATAAAGTCTCGGGTCGTTTGAAGAGGATCTGACTGGCGGGATCGCGTGGCACATCCATGGTGGTCATCATCGGTGTCCAATCATCATTACTTGAGTCCTGGCCATCGCTTCGAGACACAAAGCCTCATCGGCGGTTCGCCAATTTCGACATCAGTTGAGTATGCTGCATAACTGGTCAGTCGACGAGGCACAAGTCCGTCGCGTTTGTACCCGCGCCGAATGCGATGGAACGTGAGCTGCGGCTCATTGCCAACTACATCAAAACAATACGTCAACGAGACGTACCTACCAGTTTTCTTGAATCTCGTGAAGGCACGCTCGGTCGCAATGAACCGATCAAGTGATATCAGGCACACGTGGACTTTATACTTGAACTCGCCTGCAAATCTATTAATCGTTCCCACTGTTTTGGCGAAGTTTTCTCCTACGCGTGGGAGTACAATGTTATAGTCTTTTTCGATACAGTCTTGTAGAATTGAAGTTGTT
>JBCBMF010000049.1:0-16172 GCA_039822905.1 Planctomycetota bacterium | reverse complement strand
GTGGTCCACGCGGGACAACATCCGGTTCTGCACCTCGATAGCCTTCTCGACACGGGCGCGTTGCTTCTTCAGCTCGGGCAGATTGCCCTTGTGCTTCTCACGCTCAGCCTCTTGCTTCCGCAACTCCGCCGCGATGTCTTCGCGGAGCGTGGGCAATGAGCAGACGATTTGCTCCACACGCTCCAGCACGAATCGCTCAAGCGGTTCCGCCGGGATCATCGCCCGCTTTACGGGCAGGTTCGACATCGCGAGGCTATCCAGGCTGCTCGATGTGTAGTAGCGATGCCGTGTTCGCCCGGAATCGGTTCCAGTCATCGGCTTGGCGATCCGCTCATCGATCAGGATTCCGCTGAGTGGCCACGTGCCCCGGCCGTTCGCCTTCAGCTTCATTTTCTGAGGCACGCGTCCAGTCGCGGCTCGGTCGAGGTAGTCATCGATCGCTGCTTCCGCCTTCTCGCGGACATCTGCCGGCAGGAAATCACGCAAGCCGTCGTACTCGCGGAACACCCAATCCTTACGCGGCCGGAGCACCTTCTGTGGCAAGCCGACGTCGCGGCCTGTCGCCTCCGGCCCATCCGGGTGCTGCCGGTAGTAGAACGCCTGGCTAATCGAGTTCGCGCGCCCGCGTCCGAGGTACACCGGGTTGCGGGCGATGTGATCGACTGAGAAACCACACCAATACTTGCCGCGAGCCGTCGGGACACGATCGTCATTCAGGATCCTCGCGATGCGGTAAGCCCCAAGCCCTTGCATGTACTTCAGACGGAAGATGCGACGGACAGCCTCAACGTGAACGGGATCACCCTCGACTAGCTCCACACGGTGGCGATCGGACTTGTCGTAGACGTGCCCCTTTTCGAGCATGTATTTGGTTTCGCCGGTCTCAGCATCGATGACCTCTCGTCGACCATCAGGATGTTCGCGGACAATCTCGAACGGCTTGTCACTACTATCGATGTAGAGACGATCCAGCCCGAACGGTGCCCGAGACGAATGGTTCCGTTTTCCATCAAGCAGACGCAACATCGAGTTGCGGGCCGACGAGTTGGCCGCGATCTCCGAGGACTGCCTCGCTGCATACGCATCGATGCAGTCCATGATGTCCTCGCCCGGCATTTTCACCGGTGTCCACCGTGTGATTGCGATGACCCGGATCCCGTGCAGGCCAAGCCGGTGCTTGACGGTCATCCAGTGCTGGGCACCGGTCCGTGATCGCCGCGTCGAGTCATAAAACACCAAGTACGTCACCGGCTCGCCGGCGAGCTGCCGACGGATCGCCTCATCCGCGATCGCGTCGATGTTCCGTTCGTCAGATCCCGTGCGACCACCGAAGTCGATCGGATCCAATGCGATCATGCCCGCCCGGTCGAACCACTCGCCGATGTACTTACGCTGAGCGGGGACCGATTCGAGCTGTTCCTCTGTCGAGGACCTGTAGACGGGGATTCCGTGTTCCCCTTTGAGCGGCTGGTCATTCATGCCTGCTCTCCTTATGGCCGTCCAGAACATCGCGAGCGATCGCTGCGATCAGGAGGCGGACGGCCTCACGGAAAAGCTGCTCCTCCTGCGGCGACTGCCGTCTGTACTCCGCGGCAGCGAACCTGACCGGTTTCGCCTTCCGTCCGCGTCGTCGAGGACTACCGTCGCCCCCGCCGCCGGATGAACCCGATGACCGATCGTGTTGGCTCATGCTCTTCCGCTTCTGTACTTCCATGACGCCGCTCACACTCCTTCCTTCAACCGCTTGATCTGGTGCGGCGTTCTGTTGGCATGCCGGCCGCCGCGATTGGCAGGTTTCTCAGCTTCCGTGTTCTCACCGCTTCGGCCACGGGCGTGCCGTCACCGGGTCCATAGCCACCGTGTTGGACCGAAACCCGTGCATTCGTCCGCGGACGTCGTCGAAAAGCTCGCGGATCTCAGGGCCAAACTCTTCGTAGTAGCCATCCTCAAGAAAATCGATCACGCTTTGCATCGCACCCAACACAGAGGCGACAGCGTTGGGTGTCATCTGTGTATCGAACTGATTCACCCAGACGGCCCGGGGATCTTCGTATTGGCAATCGGGCGTCACCTGAGGATCCGGCAGCGTTACCGCAACCACCATCGTCCTCGGAAAACCGCGTGCCGCTCCGGCGCAACGGCCGGCGATCATGCGGATCTTCTTGTCCAATCCATCGCTCCCTTTAAAGCACAACTGTGTATCCATCGCGAATCTCCTTGTTAAGGAATAATCGAGTCACCAAGCCCGCCGGGACGCGTCCGCGCCGGGGCGGGTCCCCCTCTCCTCATCCGCCGCAATCAGCGCACAAACCCAAGCCCTCTGCATCGAGCATGCGCTTGCGTGCGGTGCGAACAGTCCGCATGAAGGACTCCTCGCCCGCGTCCGAGTCAGCCGCCATCTTGTTGATCAGCGTCAACGCCGCCACCTCGACCTGCACCAGCAATACGGCCACCTCCAACTCGGTGAATGCTCCAAGCGAGCCTGCGACCAGCGCTTCGGGCTGCAGTGCGATCCCGTTGGACTCTTCATCGCATGAGAAGACCGCTGCGATCGCGAGCGCGCTCTCTGCTTCCCTCGCCCACGCGAGTAACGACGCGCCTGCCACCTCAATCTCGTCCGCTGTCTTCATTCCGCCATCTGTCATCTGAGTCTCCATTGAGTACGCCGTATTGACGATCCGGCGTCATTGGTGTACACCTCAAGCATGGCACCGTCAAACAAAAACGATGAGTACGGCGAGATGTTTTTTGAGCGTTTAGACTCTCAGCGAGGATCCGCCGCGGACCACGCTGGATCCTCCGGAGATTCCAATGACGACCACCCCCCAACAGCCCGATTGGCGTCAGCTCGTGGCGGAAGTCCGCGACGAGATCGCGCGGCTTCGCACGCCGTCCGGCGCGGTGCCGGCTGCAGCGAGTCGTGCGTTGCAACGGCTTGCAGAACTGGATGCTGCTGTGGAGAGGCGACTGGAGGCCGAGGCCGACGCCCGCCGCCGGCGTGTCGTCGGCCCTCGCGGTCCCGAGAGCGTGGTTATCTACAGGCTAGAAATCTCACCACGAGGCGATTTTCTCGCCGAGCTCCGCGAGGATGGTCCTGCACGGCCCATGAAGGTGCGTGTGGAGCTTTGCAGGCAGGTCGCGGCGACCGTTGCCGCATTGGCAGAGCCAACTCGATTCGGACCGATCCACAAATCGGTCGAGCAGGCCCTTGGCGAGCGCGTCGCCCCCTACACCGTTCGTGTTCCATTGCGATTCTGGGCCGCTACGGGCTTGATCACGCACCAACAGGCTCGCTTCTTCCGCACGCTGCCACCCCAGCGCTTTCTGGCCGCGGTCCGGAGTGGTTTGCGAGGTTTGGTGAAATCGGAACTTCGGTTCGACCCCGAAAGCTGAAAAGCCCGGGAGATGCGGTGCGTTCGCGTGCCTCGCAACGCTGCAGTCGCGACCTGTCCTGCAACACAAGGCGGTTCAAACCGGCCGCCGCAAAGGAGTAAGTCACGATGAAGAAGAAGACCCGCAGCCGCACGACGAGCACGCCGAAGAAGCCCCGCATCCCAACCACCGTCACCACCAACGGCAAGTCGGATCGCCTTCTGACGGTCGGCGACGTCGCTGAACGCCTCGGCCTCAGTACTCGAACGATTTGGTCTCTCCGCTCCGCCGGCGAGATCCCCTCGCCAATCAAGATCGGTGCTAACACCCGCTGGCGGCGCTCCGACATCGAGACCTACATACACGGCCTCCGTGCCGAGAAGCGCTGAGGAGGAAGCCATGGCAAGCGTCTTCAAAAGAACCGACGTCAAGGATCAGAGCCGTTGGTACTACCGCTACATCGATGAGACCGGCAAGCCGCGCGTGCTCGCCGGCTTCCGCGAGAAAAAGCAGACTGAGCGGCTTGCGTTCGAGCGCGAAGAAATAGCCCGTCGGATCCGCGAAGGACTCGTGGATCCGGCGGAAGAGCGCCTCAAAGAGCATCGGGCGCGCCCCATCCGCGAGCATCTCGACGAGTTCGAGTCCATATTGTGTGCGAAGAAGCGGGCCGGCACCCACGTTCGCAACACGCTCAGCTACATCAAGCTCGCCATCGATACGCTCGCGTGGGTGCGCATCGGCGACATCAACGCCGACCAACTCGAACAGCACCTCACCACGCTTCGCGTTGAGCGGGATTGGTCGCCACGCACGCAGAACGCCCACCTCGTCGCGTGCAAAAGCTTCAGCCGCTGGCTCCACCGCACCGGCCGATGCACCATCGACCCGCTCGCCATGCTGTCACGTGTCTCCGAGACCGGCGAGCAGAAGCGACCCCGCCGAGCCCTCACCGGTGACGAGATCACCAAGCTCCTCGACGCCGCGGAGCGCGGCCCCACACTCGTCAAAGTCTCGGGCCCCGACCGGGCCATGCTCTACCGACTGCTGCTCGCGACCGGCCTCCGATTCTCGGAGGCCCTAAGCACAACCCCCGAATCGTTCGAGCTCGACCACGCCGACGGCCCCCGCGTGCGAGTCTTGCCCGCCTACTCGAAGAACCGCAAGCCTGTATTCCAGCCACTCCCGCCGGAGACCGCGGAGATCCTCAGGCCTTGGCTCGCCGCGCGTTCGCCGGGAAAGCCGACATGGCGGAAGCCGCACAATCCGTGCCGCGTTTGGTTGCGGAAAGACCTGGCCGCCGCTGGCGTTCCTTACAAAGACGCTCATGGGGCATACGCCGATTTTCACTCAGCGCGGCACACCTTCATCACCACGCTCAATCGAGCAGGCGTGCCGATCGCGACCGCGATGAGTCTGGCTAGACACAGCGATCCCAAACTCACCCTCGCGGTCTACGACCACAACAACGAGGCCGACCGTCGAGCCGCCCTCGACGCGGCCTTCGGGAAGCAGTCGTGGGACGCGAGCCAAGGCCGACAAGTCGCTGACGAGACTGCCGACGAGGACGACGCGCGTATACGGATCCGTATACGCGCCCCGCTCTCAGCCTCGCATTCGGCCGCACCACCTCGCACAACGACCACCCCAGAGACGACCATCCCCAAGGCTGACCAAGATCTCGCTAAGTGGCTGAATGGCAACAGGTTCCGCATCGACTCGCACGAGGATGCACCGCCCCGCACCGGCGGAAAGGAAAGTACCCCCCGAAGGACTCGAACCTTCAACCCGCTGATTAAGAGTCAGCTGCTCTACCGATTGAGCTAGGGAGGCATGCGGCTAAAAATTCTGTCAAGAAATCGTAGGCCGGAGACTGGGATTGTCCATCGGTGACAGCGAGGCTGCGTCGGTGCCGCGATTGACCGGTACACACCGGCGAACCTATTGTTGTCGCCTGATGTGCCGACACGGGTAGGCCTGTGTTCGGACACCCGAATCATCTGCAGCAGTCAGGAGCGACGACCGTGCTTCCAGCCCAACGACAGTCTTATGGCCGCACCCGTCGCCGTCGCACGCATGATGCTCTGACGATGGTCAAGCCCGGCATCTGCCCGGTGAGCGGCATGCCCAAGCGCCACCACCGCGTGTGCTCCGAGTCCGGGTACGTCCGCGCTGGCCTGACCATCCGGGTGCCCAAGCTCGGCATCGGCAACAAGGGCTGACCCGCGTGCGGCTTGCCGTCGACGTCATGGGCGGCGATCACGCGCCCGATGCGATCATCAAGGGCTGCGCTCAGGGTCTCCGGTTTCTTGGAGACGGCGATCGTCTCGTGCTTGTGGGCCGCGAGCGGGATGTCACCGAGGTCTTAACCGAGCTTGGCGTCAGCGACCCCCGCATCGAGGTGCACCACTGCGACGATGTGATAGAGATGGCCGAGTCGCCCGCGAAAGCGGTCCGCGGCAAGCCCGATTCGTCGATCGTTCAGATGGCCCGCCTCGGCTCGCCGAAAACCGCTGGTGACCTGCACTGCGACGCGGTGCTCAGTGCCGGCAATACCGGCGCGTGCGTCTCTGCGGGCATCATGCATATGAAGCGGCTCAAGGGCATCCACCGCCCGGGCATCGCGGTTACCATGCCAGCCCTGCACGGCACCGTGGTCCTCTGCGATGCCGGTGCGAACCCCGAGCCCACGGCCCAGCACCTCTGGCAGTACGCCGTCATGAGCGATGTGCTCGCCAAGCAGGTGCTCAAGATCGAGAGCCCCCGCGTCGCGATCATGAACATCGGCTCCGAAGAGGGCAAGGGCACCGACACAATCAAGACCGCCCGCGACCTGATCAAAGCCACGCCCGGCATCAACTACATCGGCTTTATCGAGGGCCGCGACTTCTTCGATGACGTCGCCGACGTCGTCGTCACCGACGGTCTCATGGGCAACACGATGCTCAAGACCGCCGAGGGCATGGCCAAGAGTCTCTTCCAGGCGATCGTGCAGGAAATCATCGAGATCGACCCGGATCTGCTGACCCGCTTCGAGCCGGTCGCCCGGTCGATCAAGACCAAGAACGACTACCACGAGTACGGCGGGGCCCCGCTGGTCGGGGTCAACGGCTGCCTGTTCATCGCTCACGGTTCGAGCGAGCCGCGTACCATCGCCAATGCGATCCGCAGCTGCCGGGACTACGTGTCGGCGGGTGTCAATGAGGCAATCGTGAGCCGGATCGCCGAGGTCGAGTCTGCCGTTCTCGCGACGCCTTCGACCGCCTGAGATGCCGGTCCCCGCGGATCCGTGGGCCGGCGAGCCCAACGGGATCGATGCCGATCCTTGGACCGAAGGGGCCGCTGCGTGACCGAGTACATGACCGGGCCTGTGGGCGTTGAGATCGTCGGGGTCGGCACGGCCGTGCCGGACGACGTCGTCACCAACACAGACCTCGAGAAGGTCATGGACACGTCGGACGAGTGGATCCGCCAGCGAACGGGGATCGAGCAGCGGTACCGGATCAAGGCCGATCAGGGCGAGAGCGTCAAGCACCTGGCAAAGGACGCGGTCATCCGCGCGCTCGACGCCGCAAACATGGACGCCGCCGAGCTCGACCTGATCGTGCTCAGCACCATGTCGAGCGAGATGACCTGCCCCCCCACCGCGTGCCGGCTGGCGGCGGAGATCGGCACGAAGAACGCCGGCGCGTTTGATCTCTCCGCGGCGTGCTGCGGGTTCGTCTTCGGCCTCAACACCGCGTATGGCCTGATGCAAACCGGCCAGTACCGCAACGTCGCGCTGATCGGCGCCGACACGCTGACCAACATCGTCGAGTATTCGACGAAAGGCCGCAACGGCGCCATCCTGTTCGGCGACGCCGCGGGCGCGGTCATCCTCCGCAAAACCAGCGACACCGGAAAGGGGCTTATTGCGCAGGCCATGCATTCCGATGGCGCGCGGTGGGCCGATCTGTCAATCCCACAGACGAAATTCGACCTCCCAGAGGGCGTCGAATTCGACGAGTGGCAGCTCGGCAAGCTCTACATGAATGGGCAGTCCGTGTTCAAGTTCGCCGTCGGCACGTTCCCGCGGGTCATCGAGCAGACGCTGGATCGCGCGGGAATGACCGCCGGCGATGTCGATCACTTCATCTGCCACCAGTCGAACCGCCGGATCCTCGAAGCCGCCCGCGACAGATTTGGGCTCGCAGAAGAGAAGTTCCATATCAACATCGACCGGTTCGCCAACACGGTCGCGGCCAGCATCCCGCTCGTTCTCAACGATCTGGTCAGCGCGCGGAGTGTGAAGCCCGGCCAGCGAGTGATGTTCGTCGGCTTCGGCGGCGGCCTGACCTGGGGCACGAGCCTCTGGCAGCTCTGATATGCCGAGGTCGGGGTGGATGGCTGGGCCGGTTCGGCCCGAAGACGGCTCCTTTGGCGACCCGTTCGACCCGCTCCGGCTGGGTCTTCAGACGTTCCGGCTGCGCTGGCCGAAAACCGCACGGCTCCTGGCGACCGAGTTCAAGCTCTCGAAGAAGCAATCGTGGTCCGTGGCCTGGCGCGTCCGGCGGCACGCGTCGCTCCGCCGAGGCCGTGCGATCGTGCTCATCGCTGCGCTCGCAACCGGGCTTGTCACATCACCTGTGCTCGCCGTGTTCGCGGTGCTGCCGCTCTGGGAGGCGTTCCTTTCGTCCACCGCGCGCGGCACGGGCGAGGCGATGGTCCCGATCTGGGCTATCGGCATCGGCGTTGTCATCGCGGTGGTTTCGGTCGTCGCCTGGGTGCTGTACGAGTGCATCGCGATCGACCGGCTGATGGACCGGTCAATCCGCGACCGCTGGCGCGATCAGATCTGCCTCTGGTGCGCCCACGACATGGACGAGACCCCCGCCCGCGGCGACCGCTGGGCCGTCTGCTCCGAGTGCGGCATGCGGTCGCCTGTCGCCGTGCGGTCGCCGTAGGATCCCGCTATGCCCGACACCCCGCAACTCGTCGTCATTTGCCCGGGCCAGGGCGCGCAAGCCTTCGGCATGGGCCGCGCGTGGGCCGAGGCATCGCCCGAAGCCCGAGCCGTCTTCGACGAGGCCGACGCCGTGCTGGGCAGCGACCTTGGCGCTCCGATCAGCACGCTCTGTTTCGAAGGGCCCGAAGAAACCCTGGGCCGAACCGACGTCAGCCAGCCAGCGCTCTATGTCGCGGGCATCGCCTGCTGGCGCGGGCTCTCGGCATCGCTCGGCTATGCGGAAGGCGAGGCACCGCTCGCCGCCACCGCGGGCCTGAGCCTCGGCGAGTACACCGCGCTGCACATCGCGGGCGCCATCTCATTCGAAGACGGTCTCAGGCTCGTTGCGCTCCGCGGCAAGGCCATGCAGGACGCCGCGACCGCCGCACCGAGCGGCATGGTCGCGCTCATCGGCGTGGATGAACAGCAAGCACTGTCGATCGTCGATGAATCCCGCGACAACGGCGTGCTCGTGTGTGCGAACTTCAACGCACCGGGCCAGGTCGTGATCTCGGGCGATGCCGACGCGTGCGATCGGGCCGAAGCTGTTGCCAAAGGACAGAAGGTCCGCGCGACACGCCTCGCCGTCGCCGGCGCGTTCCACTCGCCGCTGATGCAGCCCGCCGCGGACAGACTCGGTGAAGCGCTCGAAGCGACGACGATCAGCGCCGCGCGATGCCCGGTGTGGTCGAATGTCACCGCGAAGGCTCACGAGACAAACGCCGGCTCGATCCGAGCCCGCCTCGCCGAGCAGCTCACAAGCCCGGTGCGCTGGGCCGACTGCTTCGCCGCGATGGCGTCGCAGTTCGGAGACGCGCAGTTCCACGAGGTCGCGCCCGGCAAGACGCTCGCCGGCATGGCGCGACGCATCGACAAGTCCACCACCGTGACGAGCCACGACGGCCCGGAGTTGTAACGCATGAAGACACGCATCATCACGCTGATCAGCATCCTCGCCGCGGGCGCGGCCGCGCTGCCGGGCTGCAAGGAAGAGCCCCCGCCCCCTCCTCCTCCTCCACCGCCGCCGCCCCCTCCACCGCCGGAGCCCGAGCCCGTCGAGGTCAGCGGTCTCCTCGAGTCGCTCGACGCCGACCCGCGGCTGCAGTTCCCGCAGGACAACGCGCCGATCAGCGAGCCGCTCGCGTCGGCGGTCATCCGCTTCGGCGATGCGCTGGTGCAGGGCGACGACGACGCGCTCCGGCCCATGCTCGACGTCACCGCGCGAGCCACACTCGAACGCCTGCTCGTCACCGGCGGCTGGTACGACGCGACCGATCAGCTGGAGGCTGTGCGCGTCATCGACCTGACCGAGAACGGCGACACCGGCAGCGTGACCTACGCCCTCCAGCAGCCGGGCGAGGCGTACACGATGACCTGGGACGTGATCGAAGCGCCCGACGGCGGCCTCGCGTTCAGCGCGGTGTGGACACCCGAAGTCGTCCGCTCGCGTGCGGTTGAGTTCGACGGCGGGGCCCCTCCGGCAGCGACGGCGGACTCGGGCCAGCCGCAGTCGAGCCCGCTCGCCACCTTCTACTTCGTCGAGCTGAACAAGGCGATCCAGCGTGACCTCGGCGTGCCCGAAGCGCTGGACGAAGCGGTGATCGGGCTCATCGCCCAGCAATCGGGCGAAGCGGCCGACGACATCCGTTCGAGCATCGACGAAGGGCGAGACGCCCACGACGCCGGCGAACAGCTCGACGCGGTCGAGGCGCAGCAGATCGTTCAGCTCTTCGAGACCATCACGACCGCACAGGGCCTCGACGTCGCGCGCGATCGCATCATCGAGCTGTTCGCCGAGGTTGCCGGCATGAGCCAGGACGACATGGCTGCACTCGTCGGCGGCTGATCGACAGGAGCACCCAATGTCTGACGATAAACGCATCGCTTTCGTGACCGGCGCGAGCCGGGGCATCGGCAAGGCCATCGCGTTGCGACTCGCCGCCGACGGCCGGCATGTCGTGCTCGCCAGCCGAAGCGAAGGCCCGCTGTCCGAGGTCAAGGCTCAAATCGAGCAGGCCGGCGGCAGCGCGAGCGTCTGTGCGGTCGACGTCTCCGACCGCGACGCCCTCGCCAACGCAGTCACAACCACCGCCAAGGACCATGGCCGGTTCGACATCCTCGTCAACAACGCCGGCATCACACGCGACAATCTGCTGATGCGCATGTCGCTCGAAGAGTGGGACGCGGTCATCGCGACCAATCTCACAAGCGCGTTCGTCGCCATGAAGGCCGCCGCCCGCCCGATGATGAAGGGCAAGTTCGGCCGGATCGTCAACATCGCCTCGACCAGCGGGCTTGTCGGCAATGCGGGGCAGGCGAACTACGCCGCGTCGAAGTCGGGCCTGGTCGGCATGACCCGCTCGGTCGCACGCGAGCTCGGCGGCAAGGGCGTGACCGCCAACGTCGTCGCGCCGGGCTTCATCGCCACCGATATGACCGGCGACCTGCCCGAGGACGTCATGGACTCCATCAAGGGCATGGTCCAGGTCGGCCGGCTCGGCGAGCCCGAGGACATCGCCGCCGCGGTCGCGTTTGCCACCGCCGATGACGCCGGCTTCCTCACCGGGCAGGTCATCACCGTCGACGGCGGCATGACGATGAGCTGATATCTCCCGCCCTTTGAATCAACCGCGACGACGGCCTGAGAACAGGACACCAGCGGCACCGACAATCGCCACGCCGCCCGGCGCGGGGATCACCGTGTGCGCGAAATTGTCGAGCGTGGCCTGCCCCCCCTGCGTGCCGCCGACAGTGTTGTACTCACCGTCGAAGAACGCAACCGCGTCGTACTGCGCGTCCGCGGGCGACCACGTATCAAACGTCCGAGTGACATCGCCGAGCACCCGTCCGGTGACAGGATCTGAGACCGACGCCTGAACACTTCCGGCCGCCGCGTTCATCGCGATATCGATCGTCACCCACGAGTCCAGCACGATGTCCGCGCCCGGGATGGCAAAGTCGAAGAAGTTGCCATCATTCAGCACGAACACTCGGTATTCCGGCGCACCGATCGGCGCGTAGACCACGGCCTGCGGCCCGGTGTTGAAGTCATCGGTGCCCGTGTCCTGCAAGAACCCAACCGCAGCCGACCACGTCGCCCCGCGGCGGACGTCAGTGAACTGATCGATGCGAACATCGGAGGTCACCCGGCTCGCGTTGACCGGTGAGAAGTCGGAGAGGATGCCCGAGCTGGTTCCGATCGCGTCGACCGTCTGAACAGCGCGGGTCGGGTTCCCGAACGCGTCGGTGGTGTCGATGATGGTCGCGGTGGGCGAAGCGACCGTGGGAGCCGCGATCCGGCTCGTCGTATCGCTCCAAGGCCCGCCCGGCAAGCCGCCGAGCCCGTAGCCCTCGAACGAGTCTTCCAGCAGCACGGTCTGGGCCGCGACACCACCACCCACGATCATCGCGATCGCTGCACCACCGACGAGCCTGGTTGACATCTTTCCGCTCCCTCTCCGGACGCGCCGCCACGAATCCGGCGCGGTTTACAGTCACACAGGGAACCTACCGACGAACCGAGCCCTCGCCTCCAAATCCGAGCCTTGAACTCCACAATCTGGGTTCCGACACGCGGAGATCGAGCGGATGGCAGTCGCGAGCGTGAAAAAGCCCCGCCGGTCAGGGCGGGGCCTGCTCAGGCCCAGAGTCTGACGAGACGTCAGGCGCCGGCCGCGGCCTTCTCGGCCTTGGCCTTCGCGTCGTCCAGCGTGCCGACGTACATGAACGCCGACTCGGGCAGATCGTCGCCTTCGCCAGCAACGAGACGCTCAAACGAATCGATCGTGTCCTCCAGGCTCGTGTAGATACCCGGGAAGCCCGTGAAGACCTCGGCCACGTAGAACGGCTGCGACAAGAACCGCTCGATGCGGCGAGCCCGCGCCACGATCTGCTTGTCATCCTCGCTCAACTCGTCGACGCCGAGAATCGCGATGATGTCCTGGAGATCCTTGTACCGCTGAAGGATCCGCTGCACCTGACTCGCGACGGCGTAGTGCCGCTCGCCGAGCACCGCAGGGTCAAGAATCGTCGACGTCGACGCCAGCGGATCGACGGCGGGGAAGATGCCCTTCTCCGCGATGCCACGGGCGAGAACGACGAACGCGTCGAGGTGAGCAAACGCCGTCGCCGGGGCCGGGTCGGTCAGGTCGTCCGCGGGGACGTAGATGGCCTGCACCGACGTAATGGCGCCCTTGGCCGTCGACGTGATCCGCTCCTGAAGCTCGCCCATCTCCGTCGAGAGCGTCGGCTGATACCCCACCGCACTCGGCATACGACCCAGAAGCGCCGAAACTTCCGAGCCCGCCTGCGTGAAGCGGAAGATGTTGTCGACGAATATCATCGTCTCCTTACCCGATGCGTCGCGGAACTCCTCGGCCATCGTCAGGCCCGACAGAGCAACACGCAGACGCGAGCCGGGAGGCTCGTTCATCTGGCCGAACACCATCGCGACCTTGTCGATGACATGCGCGGTGTTGCCGTTCTCGTCGGTGTACTCGGCCTCCTGCATTTCCAGCCAGAGGTCGTTGCCCTCACGCGTCCGCTCGCCGACGCCGCAGAACACGGAGTAGCCGCCGAACTCACGGGCAACACGGGCGATCATCTCCTGGATGATGACGGTCTTGCCGACACCCGCACCGCCGAAGAGGCCGATCTTTCCACCACGCACGAACGGGCAGAGCAGGTCGACGACCTTGATGCCCGTCACGAGGATCTCGGTCTTGGGGTTCAGCTGGTCGAACTCGGGGGGTGCCCGGTGGATCGGCATCTTCTTGGTGTCATCGAGCCGCGGCTTGTTGTCGATCGGGTCACCCAGCAGGTTGAACACCCGGCCGAGCACTTCCTCGCCCACCGGCACCGACACGGGTCCGCCCTGGTCGACGGTCTCCATGCCCCGCTTCATGCCGTCGGTCGAGCCGAGGGCCACGGCCCGGACGACGCCGCCGCCGAGGTGCTGCTGGACCTCGCCGACCAGCTTCTTGGTGCCGTTCTCATCGTGGAGCTCGGTGACGATGGCGCTGTAGATATCGGGGAGTTGGTCCTCGGGGAACTGCGCGTCGAACGTCGAGCCGATGACCTGGGTGATGGTGCCCTTGGTGCCCTGCGCCATGGGTTGAAATCCTCGTCTTGAAGCTGTCTTGACCGAGCCGCCCGCCGCCATCGGACGGGGAGTGCAGGGTAGGCCCGAGCCCGCTTCTCGGCGAGCCCGCGGGCCTCTCCCGGCATCACCCGCGGGCCCCGATCAGAGCCCGTCGGCCCGCCGCCACGCGCGGTCGTCGCGGTGCTTGCGGGGCTGCATGTAGACCGTCGCGTTCGGGCCCACGGCCGAGCCCTGAAGGTCCTCGTTCCGCACCGAGCCGTCGGCAAACGCGAACGGTGTCGTCGACTCGCCGAACCAGAAGCCCTGGCCCAGCCAGAACTCGTTGCGCAGGAACGAGCTCTCGCCCTCGCGTTCCTCGACGGTGTACCGGGCCGCATCGATCCAGCCCGCGCCGCCCATGAGGACCTGCTCGCTCGTCGCTACGCTCGACCGGTTCAGGTTCTGGCGAGGCCGGAAGCTGTTCCTCGCCCGATTGTCGAACGTCAGGAACCCGGTGGTCGCCCCCGGCTCGCAGTACAGCCACTCGTTCGCGAAGTAGCTCGTACCCGCCACCTCGTACACCGGCTGGCCGTCGACGACCCTGCTCCGTTGGCGGCCCAAACCGAACATCTGCCACGGCGCGAAGTCATCCTGGTCGACGATTTCAAACCCGTCATCGCCCGGCGAGCGCGTGATCTCGGCGATCATGCTGTTGCCGCCGTCTCCCTCGGCGTCGTAGCCCGCCTCGTTGCCGGTGGCGTTGGGATCGATGTAGCTGTTCAGCGGTCTGGTGACGTCACGGGCCTCAGCCGGAGAGCCCTCCCCGGCCCGAACTCCAGCGAAAGCCCACCGGACCTTGCGGTACGCCTGGCGGTCGTCGTCCTCGTCCTGGGCGATCGGGAAGAACCGCTCGGCGTCGGTGTAGATCGCCCACGCGAGGTTGAGCTGCTTGAGGTTGCTCTGGCACGACACGCTGCGGGCGGTGTCGCGTGCGCTGGCAGCGGCCGGCACGACGATGGCCACGATGACCCCGATGATGGCGATGGTGACGAGGAGTTCGATGAGCGTGAAGCCCGAGGCCGGTGGCCCCGAAGCCACCACCCTCGCCGAGCCCCCACCCGGACGGCGGTTGATACTGTTCATGCCCCCGCTTTCGGCGGAAGCCGCCACCGCTTGAACCGGTGCACACGCACTTCAGCGACCTTCGATCGGTCCGCGTCGACCCCTTTGCTCCAGCCCGCTCAATCGAGATCACGCCGCAGAATCTCTCGCGGGATCGCTTGCACAGCCCCGCATCAGACCCTTGAAGCGGCGGTCCGAGAATCTCGGCGGTAGGATGCTCCCCAGCCGCTCTCGGCCGACCAATCACCGCTCCAAGGAGACGCCACGAATGAAGGTCCACGAATACCAGGCCCGCGAGCTCCTCGCCGGCGCCGGCGTCCCCGTCCCGGCAGGCCGGCTCGTCGAGTCTATCGAAGCGGCCGCCGGGGTGTACAAGGAAGTTACGTCCGAAGCCGGGACCGATCTCGCCGTTGTGAAGGCCCAAGTCCACGCCGGCGGCCGGGGCAAGGCCGGTTTCGTCAAGCTCGTCAAGACCGCCGACGATGCTACCGATGCCGCCCGCTTCATGCTGAGCAACAAGATGGTCTCGCCTCAGACGGGGGAGGACGGGCTGGAAGTCAAGAAGCTCCTCGTCGCCGCGGGCGTCGACATCGCCAAGGAGTACTACCTCGCGATCACGACCGACCGCCAGACCCGGCGCAACGTGCTGATCGCCTCGGCAGAGGGCGGCGTCGAGATCGAGGCCGTCGCTGCCAAGACCCCCGAAGCCATCATCACCGAGCCGATCCACCCGACGCTGGGCCTCCAGCCGCACCAGGCGAGGACCATCGCCTTTAAGCTCGGCTTCAAGGGCAAGCAGGTGGGCCAAGCCGTCAAGGTCATGCTCAACCTCGCCAAGCTCTTCGAGGCCAAGGACTGCACGATCGCCGAGATCAACCCGCTGATCGTCACGCCGCCCACCGACGCGCACCCCGACGGCGAGGTCCTCGCCATCGACGCCAAGTTCAACTTCGACGACAACGGCCTCTTCCGCCACAAGGACATCCAGGCCCTCTTCGACCCCACCGAAGAGAACCCGCTCGAGATGCGGGCCGCCCGCATGGACCTGAGCTACATCGCCCTCGACGGCCAGATCGGCTGCCTGGTCAACGGCGCAGGCCTCGCCATGGCCACCATGGACACCATCAAGCTCCACGGCGGCGACCCGGCCAACTTCCTCGACGTCGGCGGCGGCGCATCCGAAGAAGCCGTCACCGAGGCCTTCCGGATCATCCTCAGCGACGAGAAGGTCAAGGGCGTGCTCGTCAACATCTTCGGCGGCATCATGGACTGCGCCGTCATCGCCCAGGGCATCATAAACGCCGCGAAAGAGATCGGCTTCACCGTCCCGCTCGTCGTTCGGCTCGAGGGCACCAACGTCGAAGCCGGCCGAGCCCTGCTCGAGAAAGCCGCGGGCGAGCTGCCGACGCTTCAGACCGGTGCGGACCTGAAGGACGCGGCCGAGAAGGTTGTGAAGGCCGTAGGGTGAGTCGGTGAAGACACGCGGGCGGACCGACGGCGTGTGAGCCGTTCTCACTAGCGGGCTCGTACATGCTGTTCAATTCGCTCATCTTCCCCGTGTTCTTCGTCGTCGTGTACGCGGCGTACCTGCTTGTAAGCCGGTCGTACCGCGCGCAG
>JBCBMF010000048.1:0-16438 GCA_039822905.1 Planctomycetota bacterium | reverse complement strand
ACCGGACTGATCCGCCGGGTACCACCAACGGCCGCAACATCATCGGCGCGCTCAACTACCTGCACTCGGTCGGCATCAACAGCATCTACTTCCTGCCCATGAACATCGGCGGCGACGCCCGCGACACCTGGCCCTACGTCGGCCCGATCGACGGCTCGGGCAGCGTGAACAACGACAACACACGCTTCGATATCTCCAAGCTCGCGCAGTGGGACATCGTCTTCAATCACGCCCAGGCCAAGGGCATCCTGCTGCACTTTGTGCTGAACGAGGCCGAGGCGCCCAACAAGCGTGAGCTGGATGACGCGGAGCTGGGCGTCGAGCGGAAGCTGTTCTACCGCGAGATGATCGCCCGCTTCGGCTACCACAACGCGACAACGTGGAATATCAGCGAGGAGTACAACCTGAACCTGAACCTCGGCGCGGATCGCGTGATCGAGTTCGCCGAGTACTTCAGCGCCGTCGACCCCTACGGCAACCCGCTGACTGTGCACAACGCGGGCAACCCGTTCAACCCGAGCTCAGGACCTTGGGCGCCGTTCGTGGGCGAGCCGGACTTCGATCTGACGAGCCTGCAGCGTGCACGCCAGGCCGACGGCTGGGGGCAGGTCGTCGCCGACTACCGAACCGCTTCGGCAGCCGCTGGTCAGCCGCTTGCCGTCATGATCGACGAGCCCGCGAGCCCGACGCGCGACGTCGACAGTTTCGACGACTTCCGCAAGCGCGTCATCTGGGACATCCTGCTCTCTGGCGGCGGCGGCGAGTGGTTCATCAACAACCGCGATCAGTCGCTCGAAGACTTCCGCGAGTTCGACAAGATCTGGCGCGAGACCACCATCGCCCGGCGGTTCATCGAGGACAACCTGCCGTTCGACACCATGACGCCCGACAACGGCTTCGTCACAAGCGAGTCGGGCACGTTCGGCGGGGCCGAGGTCTTTGTGCAGCCCGGCGAGGTCTACGCCGTGTACTGGCCCAACGCGTCGGACACCGGCGAGTTGGATCTGTCGAGTGAATCCGGCTTCTGGACGCTGCGCTGGTTCAACCCGCGTGCTAGTGCGTTCGAGAGCGACTCGGCAACGCTCGTCGCCGGTGCCTCGGTCGAGCTGCCCGCGCCGCCCAGCGATGCCGGCGAGGACTGGGCCGCGCTCATCGAGCTCGACCGCGCCTGCCCGCCGGACGCGAACGGTGACGGCGAACTGGACCCGTCAGACTTCAATGCCTGGATCCTCGCGTTCAACACGCAAGCGACAGCCTGCGACCAGAACGGCGACGGCGCGTGCACCCCCGCCGACTTCAACGCGTGGGTCGCGAACTTCAACACGGGCTGCCCCTAAAGCCCCGGCGAGCGTCGGCGATACACTTGTTCTCGGACGGGCCGGGCCGTGGTGGCCCCGGCCCGCCACCGGGGACGCAGACCATGATCAGTACGATCGGCGTGATCGCCTTGCTCGCTCCGCTCATGCCCGCCGGCTTCCACCCAGAGGCCGAGGCTCTCGTCGGCGCGGGCGACCCGGGCCAGGGCGCGCGCTTCGGCATCGTCGAGTCGTCGAACATGCTGCTGCTCTCGCACCTCAACATCGGCGAGCTCGACACACAGTTCGGCTCGTTCAGCGCGAGCGACTGCTGGGGCTACGTCACGCCGCAGGGCAAGGAGATCGCGATCATCGGCGTGCGTGCGGCCACCGCGTTCATTGACATCACGGATCCGTACCGGCCGACGATACTCGCGACATTCCAGGGCCCCGAGAGCCCCTGGCGGGACATCAAGATCCTCGACACATATGCGTACGCGGTTAGCGAGGGCGGCGGGCACATCCAGGTCTTCGACCTCGCCCAGGCCGACGCGGGCGTCGTCATCGATCTCGGCTTCACACAGTTCTTCGGCCGGGATACCACGCACAACATTGTGATCAACGAGGATTCGGGCTACCTCTACCGTGTGGGTTCGGACGCGTCGCTGCAGGTGTACTCCGTCGGCGCGCGCGGGCTGCCGGGCTCACCGACGCAGCCCGTCGAGACGCTGATCGATCCGGGCTTCTACGTGCACGATGCACAGGTCGTGACCTACGACGCCGGCCCCTACGCCGGACGGGAGATCGGTTTCCTCTGCACCGGCGGCGGCCCGCTGCGCATCTGGGACCTGACCGACAAAGAGAACCCGTTCGAGATCTCCAGCATCAATTACCCCAACCGCTCGTACAACCACCAGGGCTGGCTGGACGAGGAACGCCGGTACTTCTACCTCAACGACGAGTTCGACCGCCGCGACGGCACGCGGCTCCACATCTTCAATGTCGAGGACCTAGAGAACCCCGTGTACGTCGACGGCTGGCTGAACGGCACGCGGGCCGCGGCGCACAACCTCTACGTCCGCGGCGACCGCGTCTACGCCTCGAACTACACGACCGGCCTGCGCGTGCACGACATCTCCGATCGCGAGAACCCGGTCGAGATCGCGTGGATCGATACGTTCCCGCTCAACAACTCGCCGCGCTTCGACGGCGCGTGGTCGAACTACCCCTACTTCCCGTCGGGCAACGTCATCATCTCCGACATCCAGTCGGGCCTGTACGTGGTTCGGCTCGAGGCCGACTCGGTCGTGCTCCAGCCGCTCGGCGATGCCGCCGATGTGTGGGCCCCTGTGGGCAACGAACCGCTCCGCTTCGCGCTGACGGTCGGCGACGTTTCGATCGACGCGTCGAGCATCGAGCTGGTCGTGGTCGAAGCCGACGGCACCGAGACACGCGTGCCGGGCGTGCTCGAAGACGGCGAGGCGGTCTTCGCAACGCCGCCGCTCGACTGCGGCCAGGAAATCACGTGGTGGGTGCAGCTCGCAACGACCGAGGGCCAGACCTTCGGCTTCCCCGCCCCGAACGGCGCGCAGCCCGCGTTGGCGCTTGTGGCCGACAACCTCCGGCCCGAGTTTGTCGACGACGCAGAGTCCGACCCAGGCTGGACCGCCGGCGGCACCGCGACCGACGGCGGCTGGACCCGCGGCGTGCCCGTCAACGCCCGCCGGGGCGACCCCGCGACCGACGCCGACGGCTCGGGCAGCGCGTGGCTCACCGACAACTCGTCCTCCAACGGCGGCAACTCCGACGTCGACGGCGGAACCGTGACCCTCACCAGCCCGGTGCTCGGCCCGCTCGCCGGCGGCTCGCTCGCGTTCAGCTACTGGCTCAGCGACACCGACGCCTCGCCCTTCGGACCCGGCGACGGGCTGACCGTCGCGATCGATGCCTTCGACGGCGCGGGCTTCCAAGCCGTGCGCACGTACACCACGCCCGACGGCGTCTGGCGCACCGACCGGCTGATGCCCGGCGTCGACCTGCCCGACGACACGGCGTTCCGGGTCCGGTTCGAGGCCGCCGACCTCAACGGCGAGAACGTGGTCGAGGCCGGCATCGACAGCGTGATCTTCAGCGCCATCGAATGCGGCGGATGCGCGAACCCCGCCGACGCCAACGGCGACGGCCAGCTCGCGCCCAACGACTTCAACGCGTGGATCCTCGCGTTCAATACCCAATCGCCCGCCTGTGATCAGAACGGCGACGGCGACTGCCGGCAGAACGACTTCAACGCGTGGATTTTGAACTACAACGCGGGGTGCGAGTAGGCCGAGCAAGCGGCGAAGTTTGGTATTGCACAATCACGATAAGTACATACACTTTGAGCGGGAGGCCGATCTATGCGCTCACTGCTCGCTGCTGTCGTGTCCGTTCTTGCAGCGCCGGTCCATGCCGACATCCTGAACGTGCCCGGGGATTTCCCGACGATCCAGTCGGCGCTCGATGCCGCGCAGAACGGGGACGAGATCGTGCTGGCGCCGGGGACCTATGTCGTTGACTGGCCGCTCGAGACCGTCACGTCCTTCCCGTTTCGAATCCTCGATGATGTGACACTCCGATCGATCGACCCGGACGACGCCGCGGTCACGGCGTCGACAAACGTTCACGTGGAGTGGGCGTTCATGTTTGAGCGGGTCCCTGAACAACTCGAGTTCGCGGGCATCACCCTCACCGGGGATGGATGCGACGAGTTGGGACAGTCGTTCGGAGGGCTGGCGTTCCGCAGGTGCGTCATCGATGGCGGAAGCGGCCCGGAACAGTTCGAGATCCGCATGGACGGAACATCGCTCGAGCTGATCGACACGCACATCACCGGTCAGATCGCCGACATGGTCAATGTGCGTGTAGACGAGTTCATTGTCGATGGCTGCACGTTCGGGCCACGGACGGGCGTCTACGAGTTCTCTTCGATGAACCCCGACATGCTTCGCCTCAGCAATATGTCGATTGTGGATACCGGGACCAACCAAGACGGGAGCATTCGTTGGCCGATCGTTGAGAGCGTCATCATGACAAACATGTCGTTCGTTCGATCGCCGGTGCCCCCGTCTTCGCGCACGACAGCGGAGGTTTATAATTGCCGATTTGAGGAAGTGCACGTTGACAGCCGCGGTCTCTTCAACGTCGACGTACTTATCGCCGAGGATTCCGACTTCATTGACCTCGTTGGCTCGTCTGGTCCCGGACGCTTGGTTGATGCCCGCAACCTCACCTTTCGCCACTGCCGCGTGGAGCGCTGCGGCGGTTTCGCTGTGGTGCTCGCCCGAGACACCGGTCTCCTGGAAGACTCCGAGTTTCATCGACAACCTGGCACGCTACGCCACCGTCGAGGGCCTCGACGCTATGACCATCGAGCGATGCCGCTTCGTCGGGAACAACTTCGCCGTCGATCCGCAGTTCAGTACAATCGCGACGATCTCGCTCCGCGAAGCGTCTGACACCGCTTCTGCCATCCGCGACTCCGAGTTCTTTGGCAACGGCATCGCCAGCGGCAACTCAACGCTGCTCGATTGCTCGCACGCATTGAGCTACACACCGGAGCGGTCGCTCACCATCGAGCGTTGCACCTTCGCCGGCAACCGCGCACGGGTGCTGAAATCGCCGCTCTTCGGGCCGAACGACACTCCGTTTGCGATGTTCACGGATAGCGTGTTCGTCGGGAACGAGAGCAACAACCTCGGTTTCGGCAACGCTGTCTTTCTGGGGTGCACCTTCGCCGGCAATGGCAGTGGGTTGGGTTCGGTATGGTCGTTCTTTGGCGACTCGGGCGAAGTGGCGAACTGCATCGTCAACCACGACGACCCGCAGCCTTTCATCGGTACGGTCGCGGTCTCGAACAGCGTGCTGTCCGCACCGATCCCCGGCGCGACCAACAGCACCACCCTCGACCCACTCTTCGTCCTCCAGCCCTCCAACGGCGGCGACGGCTGGGGCGACGACCCAGCGACCCCCAATATCGACGAATCCCTCAACGACGACTTCGGTGACCTGCGACTGCAGCCCGCGTCGCCCGCGATCGATGCCGGGACCAACGACTTCTTCACGCCGGGGGATCTCGACCTCGACGGCAACCCGCGGCTCACCGACGACCCGGGTGTCCCCGGCAACAACGTCGACATCGGCGCTTATGAGTTCCAGGGCACAACGTGCCTCCCCGACGTGAACCAGAACGGCCAGCTCTCGCCCAACGACTTCAACGCGTGGATCTTGGCCTTTAACCAGAACAGCCCGCTCGCCGACCAGAACCGCGACGGCGAGGTTCGCCAGAACGACTTCAACGCCTGGATACTGAACTTCAACCGCGGGTGCTGACACGCGGGCGGGCTCTGATTCGTTTCCGCTTCGTCTCGCGGCCCGGGCGCGGTACGCTGCGCCGATGAACACACGCACTATCATCATCTGCGCTGCCTCGGCAACACTTGCGAACGCGGCGGCGGCGCAGACGCTCAACACCTGGGTCGGCGGCGAGACCGGTAGCTGGTTCGAGCCGACCAACTGGTCGGAGGGCCGCATCCCGAACGCCAGCGATCGGGCGGTGATCAACGCCGCCGGTGCGGACGTGCGCGTGACGATCGACAACGGTGACGCCGTCGCGCGCAGCGTTGAGATCGGCCCGCCGGACGGGTCCGGCGCGCTGCCGTTCGGCGACGAGATCAGACTCAACAACGCAACGCTGACCACCACGGGGGAGAGCCTGCTTGACGGCGTGATCCGGAGCGGGTTCGGCGCAATCGACGGCGGCAACGAGCTCACCGGCGGCACATGGCGCGGCGCGGGCGGCGTTGTCTGGGCCGGCGGCTCGGCCCCCGGGACGAACCAGTCGCTGCTGCTCCGCGACCTCACGTGGGGCGTCGACCAGGCCAACGTCTCGACCGGTCGGCGGCTCATCCTCGAGGCTTGCACGCTCGAAGCCGGTGCCTTGCTGCGCGCCGTGCAGCCGGGCAGCACGATCGAGATCGACCGGAGGATCTCGGGCGACGGGACGCTGGTCCTGGCGGGCAGGCTTCAGGGGCTCGACAACGACCAGCGCGCGATCCTCAAGGGCGTCAACGTCGAAGCGCGGAGCGGCGCGAGCCTCGCGTATCTCGCGATCGACGATGGATCGCTGCTCCGCGTTGTCGCCGATCCGCTCGCGCAGGCCGCCGGCACCCAGCCGCCGGTGACGATCGAGGGGCTTGTGACGGCGCCCGACTCCGCGATCGAGATCACCGAGGACCAGACGCTTGCGATGCTGTTCGACGACTACCGCATCCGCGGCGTCCTGCGGCTTGAACCCGGCGCGTCGGCGATCGGCAACGGCGGGTTTGCCGTGCTCGCCTCCACGGGCGCCGTGGGTCGGCTCGAGGTCCCGGCCTCGGCCGCGACGCCGCCGGTCCGTGTGGAAGGCAGCGCCTTCCTGCCGTTCCCAACGGTGGTCTCGATCCAGGGTGAGCTCGAACCCGGTGCAATGGTCCCGGTCGTCGCGGCGCTCGCGGGTTTCGAAGCCGTCACAGCCGCGATCGAGGCGGACAGCCAGACGGGGTTTGGCCCCGTCTGGTCGGTCGGGCCGACCGTCGCCGCGGTCACGCCGCGTTGCCTCGCCGACACCAACGGCGACGGCGCGGTGACCCCCGCTGATTTCAACGCGTGGGTCGTCGCTTTCAACACGACGGCCGACGCCTGCGACCAGAACGGCGACCGCAGCTGCGACCCGGCGGACTTCAACGCGTGGGTCCTCAACTTCACCGCCGGCTGCCTCTAACAAAATCGTCTAAATCGATCATCGAAACATTGAGTATTGTGGACAATGTCGTAGACTTATGGCATGAAGACCACTTTCGTCGGCCGAGCCGCCGCCGCTCGGATCACCCGCCCCTGTGTCCTCGCCGTGCTCGCCGCCGCCGCCGGCACCGCGAGCGGCCAGTTCAGGTCGATCACCGAGAGCGATGTCATCGCGCCGCAGCTGCCGCGCTCGTCCTCGTTCGGTGTGGAGATCGTCGCGCTCGACGACACCACGCTCGCCGTCACAAGCGCGGGGCTCACGATTGATTCGCGCTTCGATCCGGGCGTCATCCTCCACGACCTCGCGACCAACACACAGCCGGTCAAGTTCACGCGCACGCTGCCGGCCGGCGGGGTTGCCCAGGACTTCTTCGCCAGAAGACCGAACGTCTACACCAACGGCCGCGCGTTCCTCAACGCGCGGTACATCGACTTCCCCGTCGCCACGTTCACCGGCGGCACATACGTGTACGACATGGCAACCGGTGCGCAGCTGTTCACGATCCTGCCCGCGGATGCGCTCGGTGGGTTCGAGATCTTTGCTGGAATCGGCCCGAACGTCTTCGGCGGCTTCGGATCCACCGACGGCAACTACTACTACACCGTGCACGACTCGGCAACGGGGGCCGAGATCGATCGCTTCACGCTCGCCGACTACCCGCAGATCACCGATGACTTCATCTTCTTCCACGCGGTCCACGACGGTGACCTTCTGTTTTCGTCGCTGGAGCCGGCCGGCAGGGTCATCCACCGGATTGATGGCACCACGCTCGCGTACGAGCGTTCGTTCGCTCTGCCGGACCCGGCCGACACCCGTCGCCCCCGCGTCAGCATCTCCGGGGATCTGATGCTCGTTGTCCAAACCGACAACGCACAGCCGGTCGACTCGATGCCCGGCATCGCGTACATCTACGACGCGACCACCGACACGGTGCTGCAAACGCTCCAGCCCTCGATCAGCCGGATCGCCGACTTCTTCGGCCAGACCTCCAACCTCAACGAGAACTACGCGGTGATCACCAGCCGTCTCTGGAGCGGCGACGACCCGGACACCTGCCATGTCTTCGATGTGGCGACGGGCGAGGAAGTGGCCGAGCTCAGCATGTCGGACCTGAACGAGTCCGGCGTGCTCAACGGCGGCATCGCGCTCGTCGGCAACACCGCGTACGTCGGAAACGCCGGCAGCTCGGCAGGCGGCACAAACCCGCCCGACCGCGGCGGCGCGGTCTACGCCTTCGATCTCGACGAGATCACCGCCAGCCGCGCCGACACCAACGCCGACGGCATGCTCGCGCCCAACGACTTCACGGCCTGGATCTTCGCGTTTAACGCGTCGGGCTTCGCCTGCGACCAGAACGGCGACCGCGAGTGCACACCGGCCGACTTCAACGCGTGGGTCTTGAACTTCAACGCGGGGTGCTGAGCCCTTCCGCGTGCACTCCGAGGACGCCTGACACGCCCGATTGACAATCACCTTCCGACTCACAAAGAGATCGAGATCCATGCACGCGCTCATGATCAGGCTGTGATCCTGAGGCGCTCACCGGGGGAACCACCATGCAGCTTCGTTCGTTTGTCGTGTGCGCTTTCGCCAGCACAGCCTTTGCCACGCACGCGGTCGGTCAGCGGTACATCGAGCCGGATCTCACCCTCGACGGTGCCACGTACGGCCTTGGCCCGTTGAACCATGACGGCAGCGTCATGCTCGTCGGCCGATTCAGTGTTGACCTCGGAATGTGGACCGAGGCTGGTGGTATCGAGTTGATCAGTGTTCCCCAGGCCTTTGAGGGCAAAGTAATCGGCGCCCGCAACGGCTTGTCCAGCGACGGCTCGACCATCGTTGGCACCTACGTTGTCTCGCTCGACCCGTTTGAGATCGGTGTGTTCGTCTGGAGCCCGAGCGGCGTGACAACGCACACCATCCCTGCACCGTACGACAACTTTCAGATCAACTGGGTGAGCTCAAACAGCCGCTACATCGTTGGGAGGGCAACACTCACCGGAACGGCCGGCTATCTGATCAACGATCCGTCGATCTGGGATCTCCAGCAAACGGCTCCGAGCCTGCTGCCGCCGGCCGACCCGGCGGCGTCAACACCCGATCGGCCGATGCCCAACACGGTCAGCAACAACGGCACCGCTGCCGGATATCTCGAACGAAGGAACGACAGTCCATACTTTCTGTACGGCGCGCCGGCGTTGTGGGCGTTCGGTCAGAGCCCGGAAGAACTCCCCGTGCTCGGTGTCGACGAGACCGATGGCGTGGAACATGTTTCAGGTAGCGTCGGAGCGATCACGCCGGACGGCAGCTGGCTCGTCGGCGGCGGCGCGATCGATCTGCCGAACGGTGGTTCCCGCTCCGGCGCTCTGCGATGGAACGAGCAAGGCAACGCGGAGTCGCTCGGCTATGTCGACGGCGTCTTCAACGATGACCAGACCTCAACGGCGCTCGGCGTCAGCGACGATGGGTCGGTGATCGTGGGACGATTCAGGCAGCCCGCCTTCCGCGGAGACTACCGGCAGTACTTCGTCTGGACTGAGCAAGACGGCATGCGCGACCTGACAGACATCATCCGCGACGCCGCCGGGGTCGAACTCGATGAGTACAGCGGGGTTCACGATATCTTCGTCTCCGGTGACGGCCGGGTGATCGCCGGCACCGTATTCAACAGCGATCTTGATCCTCGCACGCGCTCGTTTGTCTTCGAGCTGAGCACCTCCTGCCCCGCCGACGTCAACGGCGACGGCCAGCTCTCGCCCAACGACTTCAACGCGTGGATCCTCGCCTACAACAGCAGCAACCCCGTGTGCGACCAGAACGGCGACGGCGAGTGCCGGCAGAACGACTTCAACGCCTGGATCCTGAACTTCAACGCCGGCTGCTGAACCGGCCCGCGAAATGTCCGCCGGCTGATCCCGAACCAACGGCATTCCACCCGATAGGAGAATGCCATGCACAGTGTTCGTCGTACCCGATGGATCGCCGCCGCCGGCCTCGCCACAGCCGCACACGCCCAGCCCGAGACGCTCGCCTGCGGGCCGTGGTCGGCGCTCCCTACCCCGGTCTGGGAGGGCCTGCTCATGGCGGGCGACCCGTCGGTCATCAGGACGCCCGACGGCACCTACTTCATGCACTTCACGGGCTTCATGCCCGAGCCCGACCGGGCCACCATCGGCGTCGCGACCTCACCAGACGGTGTCACCTGGGACTGGGCCGGCCCGACAACGTTCGAAGAGCCCTTCGTCTTTGCGCTCGACGGCCGACCCGGCGAGTGGGACGAGCAGCTTGAAACCGTCGCCGTGATCGAACGCGGCACCGACGCAAGCCCCGAGTATTGGATGTATTACACCGGCTACGTTGTCGACGAAAGCCGCTTTGTAAGCCCGTATGAGATCGGCCTCGCGAAGTCGACCGACGGCATCACCTTCACCCGCGCATCAAACGACCCCGTGCTCCGGCTCGAGCCGCCCGGCATCAACGATGCGCCGACCAACGACTTCGCGATGACCAGCCCGGGCGTTGTCGAGCACGACGGCGCGCTGTACATGGTCTTCCTCGCCTGGGGCGGCGACGCCAACGGCACGCCGGACTTCTTTGAGCTCCGCGGCGCGTTCTCCACCGACCCCGAGGGCCTCGTCTGGCAGCGCCACCCCGACCCGGTGCTGCCGTTCCCAATCGCCGGACTGCCAGAGATCGACGGCGCGGTCGAGCCGGGCCTGCTCAAGGGCAGCGACGGCCGCTTCTATCTGTTCATCACCGCCGACGACGCCGAGAACCCAACAAGCCCGAGCAGCATCGCCGTGCTGACCTCGTGCCACCCCTTCGGCCCGTGGACGTCGTGCGGCGACCTCGCCGTCGAGATGACCCAGCCCTGGCACGACGACGAGATCATCGCACCGCACGCGATCGAAGACGACGGCCTGCTCCGCCTCTACTACCACGGCCTGACCTTCAACGACGCCCTCACCGGCGAGCGCTTCCGCGTCGGCTACGCCGAGGCCCCCTTCACGCCCGGCCCGTCGCCCGACACCAACGGCGACGGTCAGCTCTCACCCAACGACTTCAACGCCTGGATCCTCGCGTTCAACAGCCAGTCGGCCGCGTGCGACCAGAACGGCGACGGCCGGTGCACGCCGGGCGACTTCAACGCGTGGGTGCTGAACTACAACGCGGGGTGCTGACGGCCGGCGCGTGCTCGTGGAGTGAGAAAGCTTCGTGAATGCCGCCCGAGGCATCGCTCGTGGGCGTAGTCTGTCCGCAGACAACGAAAGGAGCCTTCGCCATGCCGCACCGCCCGGCAGCATGTGTTGTCGCATCGATTCTGCTCGCGCCTGTCGCGACCGGCCAGATGTTCATGGAGCTCGGTGATCTGCCGGGGGGTGACGTTTTCACGAGGCCGAACGACATCAGCGCCGACGGCTCGGTCATCGTGGGCGTCAGCGAGTCCAGCCTGGGCTCCGAGGCCTTCCGCTGGACGCTGGACACGGGCATCGTCGGTCTTGGCGATCTGCCAGGCGGGTTCGAGAGCAGCAGCGCGAACGGCGTCTCGGCCGACGGGACGATCATCGTTGGCACCGGCGCCTCGTTCGTTTCATCGGGCGAACTCGTCACCTGGAATGGCACCGCAGGACCGACGTCACTCGGATTCTTGCCCGGGGGCGGTGGAAGTCTCGGCAACAACACCAGCGCGAACGGCCTCGTGATCGTGGGTGAAGGATCGAACAACCAGGGACGGCCCGAGGCGTTTCGATGGACGGCCGCAACGGGGCTTGTCGGTCTCGGCGACCTGCCGGGTGGCATCGGCAGCAACGATCCGTTCAACAGCCGTGCGAACGATGTCAGCGCCGACGGCTCCGTCATTGTCGGACAGGGCTTCTCGTCGCGCGGCTTCGAGGCGGTCCGATGGACGGCCGCGACCGGCGTCGAAGACCTCGGCACGTTCGCCGACGGCAGCATCGCCATCGAAGCGACGGCCATCACGCCCGACGGCTCTGTCATCGTCGGACGCGGTGCGATCCCGGGCGGCAGCCAGGCGTTCCGCTGGACAGCCGCGACCGGCCTGGTCGGCATCGGCGACCTGCCCGGCGCGGCACTGCAGAGCCGAGCGTTTGATGTGACCGCCGATGGATCGATGATCGTTGGAAGCGGCTTCGCGCCCGTGGTGCAGACCACCGGTTTCGTCTGGACCGAAGCCGAAGGCATCCGATCGATCGAATCGTTTCTCACGAACGAGATCGGTCTGGACATCGGCGACCTGCGGCTGGGCGCCGTCCGCGCAGTCTCCGACGATGGCAACGTCCTCACGGGTGTCGCACGCAACACGCAGAACAGGTCGGTCGGCTGGGTCGCCGTCCTCACCGCCGACGAGTGCCCCGCGGACGCCAACGGCGACGGCGAGCTCACCCCCGCCGACTTCAACGCCTGGGTCATCGCCTTCAACACCTCGGCAGACGCCTGCGACCAGAACGGTGACGGCCTCTGCGACCCGGCCGACTTCAACGCCTGGGTGCTGAACTTCAACGCCGGCTGCTAGCCGCTCGATTTGGGAACCGTGGCTCTGCTTTCAATGCCGCGACAGCTGCCTTCGCTGCCCGCTTCCGGGGGAGTGCCGCTCAGCCGATAACGCCCGATCCGCCCTTTGCGTCGATGTTTTCGCCGTTTTGTGTGCCGCCCTCGGCCTGTGAGATACAGTCGCCGCATGAAGACTTCCCGCGCGATCGCCGCCGCCCTTCTCGCACCCGTTTCGCTCGCCGCCGTGCCCGCGCTCGGCCAGCCCATCGGCCGGATGGGCGCGATCGGCGACTCGCTGAGCGACGAGTATCTCGAGCAGAACTACGGGTCGTACGCCGAGGGCTGGACCGAAATCCTCAACGAGCTGCGCGGCATCGACTTCGGCCCCACCGCCGATGACGCGGGCGTCGGCTTCTGGGGCGAGCCGCGGCGCGACGGGTTCCAGGACAACTGGGCACGCTTCGGCGACACCGTCAACGTCGACGACAGCGACAGCACAAGCGCCATCACCCGAGGCCAGCACACGGGCCTGCGCGACGGCATCCTCAACCGGGGCGTCACGCACGTCGTGATGTTCATCGGCGGCAACGACATGTCGCCTTTCCACGGGCCCTACGCGGACGTGTACAACGGCAACTGGACGCAGCAGCAGATCAACGATTACGTCGAGGCGATGGTCGTCGATGTCGAGTTCATGCTCGATACGATCGATGTCAACAACGTCAAGATCCTGCTGTGCAACAGCTTTGACTTCAGCGACATGCCGCGCGTCGAGCGGAACTTCCCCGACGTGAGCGGCAGGCTGCTCGCCTCGGAGATGTACAACCGGTACGACATGCGGCTGCGGCAGGTCGCCGCCGACCGCGGGCTGCCCTACCTCGACATGCTCGCGCTCAACCGCGCGATCTTCGGCACGCCCGGCAACGAGACCAGCGAGCTCATTGTCGCCGGCGTCTCGATCGATGTGAACGACGGGCTGCAGTCCAACGCCGCGACCGCGTTCGTCGCCGACGACGTCCACCCGCGCTCGGTCATCCAGGGCATCTGGGCCAACGCCATCCTCACCGGGCTCAACCTCGCCTACGGCACCAACGTCCCGCTGCTCACCGAGAGCGAGATCATCATCAACGGCGACCTGACCCCCACCGGCCCCGATGCGCTCGACAGCCAGATCGGCGACCTCGCGCAGTACATCACGCTGCCCATGACCATGAACACCGAGCCCGATGTCACCATCGCCGCCCCCATCGACGGCTCGAGCTTCACAGAGGGCGACAGCATCGGCTTCAGCGGCTCGGCGATCGACGCGCAGGACGGCGACCTGTCCGCCGACCTCGACTGGACAAGCTCTATCGACGGCCTCATCGGCACCGGCGCCGCGTTCGCGAGCTCGTCGCTCTCGGTCGGCCAGCACACCATCACCGCCAGCGTCATGGACACGGGCAACCTCACGACATCCGAGACCGTCTCCATCACCGTCGAGGGCCTGCCCGCGGTGTGCCTGGCCGACACGAACGGCGACGGCATGCTCAACGTCTCCGACTTCAACGCCTGGATCCTCGCGTACAACAACAACGCCCCCGCCTGCGATCAGAACGGCGACGGCCAATGCCTCCAGAACGACTTCAGCGCCTGGGTGCTCAACTTCAACACCGGCTGCTGATACGGGGCCGAGCGGACGATCCGTAGGACAACTGAACGCAACGGTTTGCGCTTCTTCCGCGATGTGAGGGCATCGATCCGCGCTTGACTGTCTCCCATCAAATATCTAAGATAAATCCGTCTGTTTATCCAGCTTGTCATGGAGGCCCCCGATGCTCAGCCGCACGCCCCGCACCGCCCGCGCGATTGCCCTCACGCTCGCCGCCGGAGCGGCCTCCGCCCAGCCTGTCACACAGCCCGTTGAGCTCGACGTCTACGCCACCGGCCTCTCCTTCGACGCCGGCACGCCCGACACGTGGGATGCATCAATGCCTCTCGCGATCAGCACGATCGCCGGCTCTGACGACATCCTGCTCGTGAGCAGGTTCAATTTCTTCGGTGCGACAAACACCGGGCTCTGGACGCTCGATCCCGACAGCGGAGCCGCGACGCCGGTGTTTCTCCCCGAGGTGCTCCAGCCCGGCATCCCAAACGGCGGGAACTACTGGTCACCGGAGATCGGCAGCAATCGCCACGGCGATATCGCTGTGCTTGTGCGCGATCTGCTCACGGACACCGACTACATCTGGAGGCGGTTGCACGACGGCTCGACGAGCGTGCTCTCGGACGCTTCGACGACGCTCGCTGACACCGGTGATCCGATGTTGTTCGACGACGGCATCACCGCGGTGCTCGACGATGGCACGGTGGCGTTCGTGGGCCAAACGCCCGGCACACCCTCGCACCTGTTCCCGCGGCCCGCCCTCGTGTGGCAGCCCAACGGCGAGGTGCGCACGCTCTTCGGCGAGGGCTCACCGGTCGACGCGCTGCCGAGCGGAGCTCAGCTCAACTCTGCCGAGGCCTTCCCGCTCGATGACGACACATGGCTGGTTCGGGCAGCCTACGACGTTCCGGGCCTGAGTCCCGGGCACAGGCCCCTGCTTCTGCTGAGAGAGGGCCGGGCCGCGGAAACAGTGTTCCTGTTCGACGGACCTGTGCCCGGACTGCCGTCGTCCGAGGTGATTATCGGTTTCACGTTCCTTGGCGCCGCGCAAGGGCACGCCTACTTCGAGACACGCAGCACCAACGGCAGGAACGTCGTCTGGACTGTTGACACGGACGGCAACGCAACCCAGATCCTCCGCGAGAACCGCAGAGCACCGGTGCCGCAAGCCGGCGCAAAGTACAACGAGTTCATCGCACTTCATCGCCCGCTCGAGAACGGCGACCTGCTGTTCCGAGCCACGCTCACCGGAGTACCGAGCGAGGCCGATGAGGCGGTGTTCATCTACCGCGCCGCTCAGGGCAGTGTGCAACTCGTTGTCCAGGACGGAGAGAGCGTCACAGGGTTCGACCCCTTTGAACTGACGTCCCAAACGCGAGCGTCCTGGGGTCCCAACGGCGAGATCTGGTTACGCCAGTCTCTCGGCGACGACCGCATCGTTCGGCGCTGGCGTGGGCCGGCCTCCGAGCCCCAACTGCTCTTCGCCCGCTCGATGCCCATCGATCTCGACCCCGACCCGGCCGCGGAGCAACCGTTCGCCGTCTCTGATCTCGAGATGTTCAGCACGGACGACGCGGTATTCGCACGGCTCGAGGCGTGCTGCAACCCCAGCCCTGACAACTACGCCCTCGTCCGCATCACCGTCCCGACAGCCTGCGTCGCCGACGCCAACAACGACGGCCTGCTCACGCCCGCCGACTTCAACGCGTGGATCCTCGCCTACACCATACAGAGCGACGCATGCGATCAGAACGACGACGGCCTGTGCAACCCGGGCGACTTCAACGCCTGGGTCCTGAATTTCAACGCCGGCTGCTGAAGCGCCGCGTCATCCCCGCATCGCTCTTGCATGTCGCACGTGCGCGATGTACGGTGCGAGGAACGCACAGTCTGTCACGCACGCAACGAGGGGGGAACAACCAATGAACGGATCGCGCACGCGCCTGATGTGTGGAATCGCCGCGGCAGCAAGCGGCGGCGGCGCTGCCGGGCAGCTCCCCCAGCTCCAGAGCGACCTTGGCGTGGTCTCGGCCAACACCGAGTACACGATCACCACCAGCGGCTCGGACTTCGACACCGAGCTGGGCCTGTTCAGTGTCGACGGGTTCCTGCGTGATTCAAACGATGACTTCAACCCGCCGCTGCGGTTCAGCCTGATCGGCCCACGAT